>DATIZL010000091.1:0-18787 GCA_035517115.1 Hyphomicrobium sp. | reverse complement strand
GACCGTGGTCACCCTCGTCGGCGGCACGCTGTTCCTGATGTGGCTCGGCGAGCAGATCACCCAGCGCGGCGTCGGCAACGGCATCTCGCTCATCATCTTTGCGGGCATCGTCGCAGGCCTGCCGTCCGCGCTCGTCGGCCTGTTCGAGCTCGCGCGCACCGGCTCGCTCTCGCCCGGCCTGCTGATCGCGCTCCTCGCACTGATGCTGTTCGTCGTAGGCGCCATCGTGTTCATGGAGCGCGCGCAGCGCCGGCTGTTGATCCAGTACCCGAAGCGCCAGGTCGGCAACCGCATGTTCCAGGGCGATAGCTCGCACCTGCCGCTGAAGCTCAACTCCGCGGGCGTCATCCCGCCGATCTTCGCCTCCTCGCTCTTGCTGTTGCCGATCACGGCGGCGCAGTTCACCGCGGGTCAAGGCCCCGACTGGCTCAATACGATCGTCGCCTCGCTGGGGCGCGGACAGCCGCTGCACATCGCGCTCTACGTGGCGCTGATCGTGTTCTTCGCGTTCTTCTACACGGCGGTCGTGTTCAACCCCAAGGACACGGCCGACAACTTGCGTAAGTACGGCGGCTTTATTCCTGGCATCCGCCCCGGCGAGAAGACCGCCGAGTACATCGACTACGTGCTCACCCGCATTACCGTCGTCGGTGCCATCTATCTGGCGGCCGTTTGCGTTCTGCCCGAGCTTCTGATTTCTTACGCGGCCGTGCCGTTCTATTTCGGCGGCACGTCGCTCCTGATTGCGGTCAGCGTCACGATGGATACGGTGGCCCAAATCCAGAGCCATATGCTCGCGCACCAGTACGAAGGCCTAATCAAGAAAGCCAAACTCAGAGGCGCTTCAAGAGGACGCAGATGAACCTCATCCTGCTGGGGCCACCCGGAGCAGGCAAAGGAACGCAAGCCGAGGCAATCACCAAGAAGTTCGGTCTCGTTCAGCTTTCCACCGGAGATATGCTGCGGCAGGCCGTGAAGGCCGGCTCACCCATCGGGCTCGAGGCGAGCGCGATCATGGAGGCGGGGGGCCTCGTTCCCGACCACATCGTCATCAAGATCATCGCCGAGCGCATCGCCGCGCCCGACTGCGCCAAGGGCTTCATCCTCGACGGCTTTCCGCGCACGCTGAAGCAGGCGGCGGCGCTCGACGAGCTCCTCGCCACCCTCAAGAAGCAGATCGACGTCGTCATCGAGATCAAGGTCGACGACAAGGTGCTCATCGACCGCATCGCCGGGCGCTACATGTGCGCCAACTGCGGGGCGAGCTACCACGACACCAACTGCAAGCCCAGGGTCGAGGGCACCTGCGACCGTTGCGGGTCCAAAAGCTTCGTGCGCCGCGCCGACGACAACGCCGAGACGGTTAAGAACCGGCTGATGGCCTATTACCGGGAGACGGCCCCCCTGATCGGCTACTATTTCGCCAAGGGCAAGCTCAAGACGGTCGACGGAATGTCAGCAATTTCAGAGGTTTCACGGCAGATCGATGGGATCCTTGGCGCGGTGCCGGCGCCTTAAAAAAACCGTTATCCGCCCGATTGACGGCTTGTTATGGCTCGGTTACAACACCCCGTTTTTTAACGCACCTCCGAGGCATTCCCGGCCCGCGGGCAAACGGGCCGGAGGTGGTGCGTTTTTTGACGTGGGATCAAGGCGGAAGCCGGCACGGCGGGCTTCCTCGAAGCGGCGGCAATCAGGACTTCAGGAGAGACGTGTGGCCCGTATCGCAGGCGTCAACATTCCGACGCAGAAGCGCGTCGTCATCGCACTTCAATATATACATGGCATCGGCCCGAAGTTCGCGAAGGACATTTGCCAGAAGGTCAACATTCCCCCCGAGCGCCGGGTGAGCCAGCTCACCGACGCCGAGGTGCTGCAGATCCGCGAGACGATCGACCGCGACTACCTCGTCGAGGGCGATCTGCGCCGCGAAGTGATCACCAACATCAAGCGTCTGATGGACCTCGGCTGCTATCGCGGCCTGCGCCATCGCAAGGGGCTGCCCGTGCGCGGGCAGCGCACCCACACCAACGCGCGCACGCGCAAGGGCCCGGCCAAGGCAATCGCAGGCAAGAAGAAAGCGACGTAATTCCTCGAGAGCGGTCGGGAGCCGCTTTCGATCATGCACAAGGGGCCGGCGCGTGCGCGGCCCGCAGGAGAGTTGACGAATGGCTAAAGAGCAAGCAGCGCCGCGCGCCCAGAAGGTACGCCGTCGCGAGAAGAAGAACATCACGTCGGGCGTGGCGCACGTCAACGCCTCGTTCAACAACACGATGATCACCATAACCGACGCGCAGGGCAACACCATCGCCTGGTCGTCGTCCGGCACCAAGGGTTTCAAGGGCTCGCGCAAGTCGACGCCCTACGCGGCTCAGGTCGCGGCCGAGGATGCCGGCAAGAAGGCGATGGAGCACGGCATGAAGATCCTCGAGGTCGAGGTCTGCGGTCCGGGCTCGGGCCGCGAGTCGGCGCTGCGCGCGCTGCAGTCCGTCGGTTTCCAGATCACCTCCATCCGCGATGTGACGCCCATTCCGCACAACGGCTGCCGGCCCCGCAAGCGCCGGCGCGTTTGATCCAAGGCGCCGGCTTCCGGCGCAGAGCGGTCGCGTATTAGGGCGGCCGTACGAGACTTCAATCTGATGCGCCTGCGCCGCTTTTCTGGGCGCAGGCATGACGCTAAGCGAGGCCCCCCGTGGTGAACGTTCTGCAAAAGAACTGGCAAGACCTGATCAAGCCCGGCAAGCTCGAGGTGACGCCCGGCCGTGACCGCAGCAGGGTGGCGACCGTCGTCGCCGAGCCCCTGGAGCGCGGCTTCGGCATGACGCTCGGCAACGCGCTGCGCCGCGTGCTGCTGTCCTCCCTGCAGGGCGCGGCCATCAAGACGGTGCAGATCGACGGCGTGCTGCACGAGTTCTCCTCGATTCCGAGCGTGCGCGAGGATGTGACCAACATCATCCTCAACATCAAGGAGATCGCGCTGCGCATTCACTCCGAAGGCGTGAAGCGCATGGTCCTGAAGAAGGAAGGCGGCGGCCCGGCGCGCGCCAAGGACATCGAGGCGGGCTCGGACGTCGAGATCCTGAACCCCGAGCACGTGATCTGCACCCTCGACCAGGGCGCCTCGATCCGCATGGAGTTCACGGCCGACATCGGCAAGGGCTATGTGCCGGCCGACCGCAACCGGCCCGAGGACGCCCCCATCGGCCTCATCCCGGTGGACAGCCTCTACAGCCCGGTCAAGAAGGTCTCCTACAAGGTCGAGAACACGCGCGAAGGCCAGATCCTCGACTACGACAAGCTGACGATGACGGTCGAGACCGACGGCTCGGTGAAGCCCGAGGACGCGGTTGCGCTCGCCGCGCGCATCCTGCAGGACCAGCTTGCCGTGTTCATCAACTTCGAGGAGCCGACCAAGGCCGTCGAGGAGGCCCGCCACCCCGAGCTCGCCTTCAATGCCGCCCTCCTGAAGAAGGTGGACGAGCTCGAGCTGTCGGTGCGCTCGGCCAACTGCCTGAAGAACGACAACATCGTCTATATCGGCGACCTCATCCAGAAGACCGAGGCCGAGATGCTGCGCACGCCGAACTTCGGGCGCAAGTCGCTGAACGAGATCAAGGAGGTTTTGGCCTCCATGGGCCTCCACCTCGGCATGGAGGTGCCCAATTGGCCGCCGGACAACATCGAGGAGCTGGCCAAGCGCTTCGAGGACCAGTATTGAGGCAGCGGGCAACGGGCAGCGAAAATTGCGCTGTTGCCTGCTGCCGGTTGCCAGATGCCCAACAAGGCGAGGCCATAGAACCTCGTCACTCGACAACGAAAGGGTAAGACAATGATGCATCGTAAGCTGGGGCGGCGCTTCAGCCGCGACAGCGGGCATCGCCAGGCCATGTTCTCCAACATGGCGGCGGCGCTCATCCGTCACGAGCAGATCGTGACGACGCTTCCCAAGGCCAAGGACTTGAAGCGCGTGATGGACAAGTACATCACGCTCGCCAAGCGCGGCGATTTGAACTCGCGGCGGCTTGCGGCGAGCCGGCTGCGGGACGATGACATGGTCAAGAAGCTCTTCGACACGCTTGCCCCGCGCTACAAGAACCGGGCCGGTGGCTATACGCGCGTCTTGAAGGCGGGCTTCCGCTATGGCGACAGCGCCCCCCGCGCAGTGATCGAGCTCGTCGATCGCGATACCTCAATTAAGGGTAAAGAGGACCGCGAGCGTCACGAGGCGGCGCAGGCGGAGAAGGCCGA
Source organism: Hyphomicrobium sp. (assembly GCA_035517115.1). Lineage (GTDB taxonomy): Bacteria > Pseudomonadota > Alphaproteobacteria > Rhizobiales > Hyphomicrobiaceae > Hyphomicrobium_A. Next base: position 14,539 of record DATIZL010000091.1, on the reverse strand, counting down.
GGCCTGATAACGGCCATCGAGGGCCTTCGCTTCCCTTTTGACAGTCAACTCCCGCGGTTCGCTCGCCGGCGCCCGCGGGAGCTGGCGCTCGTTCGGCCGGGGCGCTAATCCTCTCTCCCGTGACCGCGGGCCTTGCATGGCCTCATAAGCGCGGCGCGGCCTGAAAGGGAGAAGCTCATGTCCGCTGGGACGGTCCTCGTTACGGGTGCGTCGGGCTTCATCGCCAAGCACTGCATCGCCGAGCTCCTGCGCCGCGACTTCGCCGTCAAAGGCACTTTGCGCGACATGAACCGCGCCGACGCCGTTCGCAAGAGCGTGGCCCGGGCGGGCGCCGACGCGAGCGGCGTGGACTTCGTCAGCGCCGATCTGTTGCGCGACGATGGTTGGGGCCGCGCGATGGAGGGCTGCACCTACGTGATGCACATCGCCTCGCCGTTTCCGCTGCGCGAGCCGCGCGACCCCGACGAGGTGATCCGCCCCGCGCGCGAAGGCGTGCTGCGCGTGCTGAAGGCTGCGACGCAGGCCGGGGTCAAGCGCGTCGTCATGACGTCCTCGGTCGTCGCTGTCACGCTGCCGTGGCCCGAGGCGCCGCAGGGCCGTGTCTTCACGGAGGCCGACTGGACCAACCCGGAGCGGCCCGACATCACCACCTACATTCGGTCGAAGGCGCTCGCGGAGCGGGCAGCCTGGGAGTTTTTGAAGAGCGAGCCACGCGCACCCGAGCTCGCAACGGTCAACCCGGCGATCGTGCTCGGCCCGGCGACCGATACCGACATCTCCACCTCGCACGAGGTCATCAGGATGATGGCGAAGCGCGCCTATCCGGCGGCGCCAAGGGTCGGCTTCCCCATCAGCGACGTGCGCGACGTGGCGGCGACGCATGCGCTGGCGATGACCAAGACCGAGGCGGCGGGCAAGCGCTTCCTCACCGCCAACGGCTTCATGCGTCTCGTCGAGGTGGGACAGGTCCTTGCGGATACCCTTCCCGATCTCAAGGGCAAGGTTCCGCGCCGCGAGCTGCGCGACATCACGGTGCGCATCGTTGCCCTTTTCGACAAGCGCCTCAAAGCCGTGCTGCCCGACCTCGGGCATCCGCGCCCCATCTCCAACGCTCAGGCCCGGACCGTGCTCGGGCAAAGCTTCCGCTCGGCGCAGGAAGCCGTGCGGTCGGCGGCGCTGAGCCTCAGGGAGCTGGGCGTGATCTGAGGCGCAAATTCGGGCCGCGGGCGCTTTGCCACACTTTTCCCGCCGCCCTAGGCTGAGGCTTTCTCCGGCCCTTTGGCTGCCGTATAGAGGGCCCCAAGACGCGCGGCGTCGGCCGCCACTTTCGCGTTGGAATGCTCACCATGATGATCCGCCTGCCCCGCTTTCTTGCGTGCGTCGCGTTCGCCGCTCTCGGTAGCGCCTGTTTGGCCGTCGTGAGCCTCGACGCGCAGGCGCAGCAGCGAGAGCCGCCTCCGTCACGCCCGGCGCTGCAGTACTCGTATGCGCCCATCGTGCGCAGGGCGGCCCCCGCGGTGGTCAACGTCTACGTGCGCTCGCGCGTGCAAACGATCGACTCGCCGTTCGCCAATGACCCGATCTTCCGCATGTTCGGCCAGGGCTTCGGCATCCCGCGCGAGCGGGTACAGAGCTCGCTCGGCTCCGGCGTCATCATCAGCCCCGACGGCGTCATCGTGACCAACACGCACGTGGTCAAAGGCGGCACCGACACGCAGATCCGGGTGGCGCTGGCGGACAAGCGCGAGTTCGACGCCCGTGTGGTCGTCCAGGACGACAAGACCGACCTCGCGGTCCTAAAGATCGACAGCCACGAGGGCGCCTTCCCGTTCATCGAGTTCTCCAACTCCGACGAGATCGAGGTGGGCGACGTGGTGCTCGCCATCGGCAACCCGTTCGGCGTCGGCCAGACCGTCACCAGCGGCATCATCTCGGCGCTGACGCGGACCGAGATGGCACAGTCGGATACCCAGGTCTTCCTGCAGACGGACGCCGCCATCAACCCCGGCAACTCCGGCGGAGCGCTCGTCGACATGCAGGGCAAGCTCGTCGGCATCAACACGATGATCTTCTCGCAGACGGGCGGCTCCGTCGGCATCGGCTTCGCCATTCCCTCGAACCTCGTGCGCCTCGTCGCCGACAACGCCATGGCGGGCCGCAAGATCGAGCGGCCTTGGCTCGGGGCGCAGATCGAGACCGTCACCCGCGATCTCGCTGAAAACCTCGGCATCGAGCGCATCTCGGGAGCCGTCGTCACCAGCCTGTCGAAAAGCGGCCCCGCCGCGCGCGCCGGCCTGCAGCTCGGCGACGTGATCGTCCGCGTGGACGGGTTCGAGGTGGGCGACGCGCACTCCGTGCACTACCGTCTGACGACGAAGGGGGTCGGCAATACCAGCCGTCTCGGCATCATCCGCACCAAGCAGCCCATGGAGATCGATGTCGAGCTTGTGTCGGCGCCCAAGCCAGGCAAGGACGACGTGCGCAATCTCTCCGGCAACAATCCCTTCGACGGCGCGCGCGTCTCCAACATCCTGCCGAGCGTGGCCGACGAGTTCGGCTTGCAGGATAGCGCGGGCGTCGTCATCGTGGCGGTGCGCAAGGAGGGCGTGGCCGCGCGCCTGTTCCAGCCGGGCGACGTCATTTTGCAGGTTGGCAAGACTAAGATCACCGACGTCGTCGTCCTCGATGAGATCACACGCACGCCCCAGCGGGTCTGGGAGCTCGTCATCAAGCGGGGCGAGCGCGTGCTGCAGTTCCAGCTAGCGGGATAGAAGGCATTGGCGACGCTGTTCGAGGCAGCCGGCCTGGAGAAGGGCGCACCCCGCCCGCTCGCCGACCGGCTGCGGCCGACCAAGCTTTCCGAGGTTGTCGGTCAGGAGCAGCTCGTCGGGCCCGACGGCACGCTGACGCGGATGCTCGCCAGCGGCCGGCTGCCGAGCCTCATCCTGTGGGGCCCGCCCGGGTCCGGCAAGACGACGGTGGCGCGCCTCCTGGCCAACGAGACCAAGCTCGAGTTCGAGCAGCTTTCGGCGATCTTCTCGGGCGTGCAGGACCTGCGCAAGGCCTTCGACCGCGCCAAGGCGCGGCGCGAGCAGGGCAGGGGGACGCTGCTGTTCATCGACGAGATCCACCGCTTCAACCGCGCCCAGCAGGACAGCTTCCTGCCGCACATGGAGGACGGGACGATCACGCTCGTCGGCGCGACGACCGAGAACCCGTCCTTCGAGCTCAACGGCGCGTTGCTGAGCCGTGCCTCCGTGCTCGTGTTCAACCGGCTCGATGAGGCCGCGCTGGGCGAGCTGCTCTCCCGCGCCGAACACGCCGAGAAGCGAGCGCTTCCGCTCGACAAGGACGCGCGCGAGGCCCTGCTCGCGCTCGCCGACGGCGACGGCCGTGCCGTGATCAATTTGGCGGACGAGGTGTTCGCGGCGGTGAAACCGGGTGCGGCACCGCTCGACCGCGCCACCCTCACCACGCTGGTGCAGCGTCGCGCGCCGCTCTACGACAAATCGCGCGAAGGGCACTACAACCTCATCTCGGCCCTGCACAAATCCGTGCGCGGCTCGGACCCGGACGCCGCGCTCTACTGGCTCGCGCGCATGCTCGACGGCGGCGAGGACCCGCTTTACCTCGCGCGCCGGCTCGTGCGCATGGCGATCGAGGACATCGGGCTCGCCGACCCGCAGGCTGTCGTGCAGGCGCTCGCGGCCAAGGACGTGTACGACTTCCTCGGCAGCCCCGAGGGCGAGCTGGCGCTGGCGCAGGTCACGATCTATCTGGCGACCGCGCCCAAATCCAACGCCGGCTACGTGGCCTACAACGCGTCCCGGCGCGCGGCGAAGGAGCACGGCAGCCTGATGCCGCCGAAGATCATTCTCAACGCGCCGACGAAGCTCATGAAGCAGGAGGGCTACGGCGCGGGCTATGCCTACGACCACCACGAGGAGGAGGCGTTCTCGGGCCAGAACTATTTCCCCGACGAGATGACCGAGCGCCTGCAGTTCTACGATCCGGCCGGCCACGGCTACGAGGCCGAGCTCAAGAAGCGGCTCGAGCACTGGGCGAAGCTGCGCCGCGAGCGCGGCGGCAAGCGCTCGTGAGGCCGCGAGATATCTTGTCGTAAATCGATCACAGAGCGCGCGGCTTCACGGTCTTGCCTCTCCCTCCTATACTGGCGGCGGCAGGTACCGGGCGGCTTTGAGGGGCAGCGATGGTCAAGTTCATCGATCTGTGGCGCGGGCATCCGATCAACGAGTCGGTCTCCACGCCGTGCATCGCCCCGCACGATCTCGTCAATCTCGAAGGCGAGCACATTCCGCTGGGGTTCCCGGTCTTCCACAACCAGTGCGCCATCCGCATGGGCGTCGCTCTGCGCCGCGCGGGGGTCGAGGAGCGTCAGCTCGGCGGCTGCTCGACCTGCTCGGTGCATCCGAGCGCGGACATGCACTTCATCAATGCAACCCAGCTCGCCAACTCGCTGGCGCACGCCTCCATTCCCGGCGTCGCCGCGGTCGAGAAGATCACCGGCACGGAGACCGCGCACTACTATCCGAAGCTGTTCGGGCGCACCGGCATTGTCTACTTCCAGGACTACTGGAAGCGCACCACCGACAGCGGGCGGCCGACCGGCGACCATATCGATGTGTGGAACGGCTACCGCTCCTCGGCCAAGTGGCTGCTCGAATGGTTTTCTTGGCTCGGCTACTATTCGAACTATGCGAACGCGGCCGAGATCTGGTTCTGGGAAGTGAAATAGGCCCATCGAGCCAAAAGGGAACAGGGATGCGCTACGTCGTTGCCATGGTCTTTGCCATCATCGTCGCGGGGCTCGCCGCCGTCTTCCTGAGCTCGAGCGTCGCCGACTGGGTGGTGGCGCACGAGACCTTCGAAAGCTCGGATGATGCCGAGAACCTGCACATGCTGACCTTCATCGGGACCAACGTGGTGGCCCTGCTCGTGGGTTGGCTCGTCGGCTGGGCCGTTGCCGGCGGGCGGCAGACGACCTAATCCGTTTACGCTCGCGTCTGCGGCCGCCGTGCGCCGCTCTTTACGGGCGCCTTCGCACGGCGTAGGCCATGCCCATGAGCGGACCCGTCGAAACCATCGAGGTGAAAGGCAGCGAGGCGGGGGTCCGCCTCGACCGCTGGTTCAAGATTCACTTCCCCGAGGTCGGCTACTCCTACCTGCAGAAGCTGCTGCGCACGGGGCAGATCCGCGTCGACAGCCGCCGCGTCGAGGCGAACGCGCGGTTGGAGGCGGGGGCGCAAATCCGCGTTCCCAGGATCGTGCGCGAGGAGAAGAAGCCCGCGCCGAGCGTCAAGCCGCCGCTCGGGCTCTCCAAGGCCGACCGCGACCGCATCGAGCGCATGATCCTCTACGAGGACGAGCACGTGCTCGTCCTCAATAAGCCGTTCGGCCTTGCCGTGCAGGGCGGAACCGGCACCAAGCGCCACATCGACGGCATGCTCGCCGGCATGGCCGACCGCTTCGGCGAGCGCCCGCGCCTCGTGCACCGGCTCGACCGGGACACCACCGGCGTCCTGCTCGTCGCCAAGCACCGGGACGCCGCCGCCAAGCTCGGACGCATCTTCCAGACGCGCGCGGCCGCCAAAACCTATTGGGCCCTCGTCAAGGGCGTGCCGAAGCCCCACCAGGGCAAGGTCGAGGCCCCCTTGGTCAAGGCCGCGGGCCCCGAAGGCGACCGCGTGCGCAAGGCGCTGCCGGGCGAGCAGGCCGAGGCCATGCACGCCACCACCCACTACTCCGTGATCGACCGCGTCGCGAGCAAGGCCGCGTGGGTGTCGTTGAAGCCCGTGACGGGGCGCCAGCACCAGCTGCGCGCCCACATGGCGCTGATCGGCCACCCCATCGTGGGCGACAACAAGTACGGCGGCGACAAGGGCATGCCGGCCGAGCAGATCGAGCACAAGCTGCACCTGCACGCGCGCCGCCTCGTGCTGCCGCACCCATATACGGGGGGCAAGATCGACGTGACGGCGCCGCTGCCCGAGCACATGAAAAAGACCTGGGATCTGTTGGGCCTCGACGCGGAGCGCTACGAGAAGTCGGAATGAAGAAGCTCGTCATCCTCGATTGCGACGGCACCCTCGTCGACAGCCAGAACGGCATCTGCGAGGCGATGACGCACGCCTTCTCAGGCCTGGGGCTCCCTGTGCCCTCGCGCGCGGCGACGCTCGCCATCGTGGGCCTGTCGCTGCCGGAGGCCTTTGCGGCGCTGGCGCCCGATTGCACGCCGGCTAAGCGCCGCAAGCTCTCCGACCGTTATAAGTCGGCGTTCCTTGAGCAGAAGCGCGATCCCGCCCACCACGAGCCGCTGTTCGAAGGCGTAGGCGCGGCGATCGAGGCGCTGAGCGGGCGCAAGGACGTGGTTCTCGGCATCGCCACCGGCAAGTCGCGGCGCGGCATTGACCGGCTGTTTGCCCGCGAGGGTTGGGCCGAGCACTTCCTCACCGTGCAGACGGCGGACGAGCATCCCTCCAAGCCGCATCCGGCGATGGTGCTCGCGGCCATGGCGGAGGCCGGCGTTGCGCCCGAGCGCACGGTCATGGTGGGGGACACAACCTTCGACATGGAGATGGCGCGGGCGGCGGGCTCGGGCGCCCTCGGCGTCGCCTGGGGCTACCATCCGGTGGAGGAGCTGCGCGCGGCAGGTGCGCACGCCGTCGTCGAGGCCTGCAAGCACCTTCCCGGCGACATCGACGCCTATTTCTCGCGGCGGGAGCAGGCGGCGTGACCACCAACGGCAAGGCGGACGAGCCCGCAAAGGTTCCCGGCCGGGAGCCGCCGGCTCCGCTTCCGAAGCGGTTCTACAAGGACGTGACGGTGGCGCCGGCCGCGGACGGCTTTGCCATCCTGCTCGACGGCAAGCCGGTCCGCACCCCGCGCAAGCTGCCGCTCCGGGTTCCCACCCGCGCCCTCGCCGACGCGATCGCGGCGGAATGGGCGGCGCAGAAGGAGCGCGTAGATCCCGCGAGCATGCCGCTGTCGAAGCTCGCCATCACCGCCATCGACGGCGTCGCCTCCCACATGGCCGACGTGGCCGCTGAGATCGTCAAGTTCGCCGGGAGCGACCTCCTCTGCTATCGCGCGGAGGCGCCGGAGGCCCTGCGCGTGCTGCAGGCCGCGGCCTGGGACCCGATGCTGCGCTGGGCCGAGGACGAGCTCGGCGTGCATCTCGCGACGGCAAGGGGAGTGATGCCGGTCAGGCAGGGAAAAGAGTCACTTGCACGCATCGCGGCGGCCGTGGCCCCCTTCGAGGCCATGGCGTTGACGAGCCTGCACGTGCTGACGACGCTCACGGGCTCGGCGATCCTCGCGCTCGCGCACGCCGCCGGGCGCATCTCGGCGGAGGCGGCGTGGGCGGCCGCGCACGTGGACGAGGACTGGCAGGTGAGCCAGTGGGGCGTCGACGTGGAGGCGGCGGAGCGGCGGGCGCGGCGCTGGGCGGAAATGCAGGCCGCGAGCCGCTTTCTCGAGCTGCTGAGGGGCCGCTAGCTCGGCGCGCGCGGGCTGCGGTGTTCCCGGCGGAACAGCCCTGGGCGCGCGGACGCGCCACAGTGGCACCCAAAGCAACCCGATGGAGCATGCCCATGCCCCTCAGCCTCTTCGACCTGGCCATCGTCGTGATCGTCATCGCCGCGATGCCGTTGATCATCCGCGCCGGCCTGTAGACCGCCGCCGCGTTGCCGGCTGCGCAAGCCCTGGAGACCCCGATGGAACCACTCACGACTTACGGCCTCATCGTCAACTTCGCCGTACTCATCATGATGCCGATCATCATCTGGGGGAACCTGCGCCAGAGCGGCCGCACCGCCCCCTTCAACGCCTACCTCTGGTCCGAGCATCCGAACTTCATGCGCGTCTCGCTGCTCATCCTCGGCATGCTCATCCTCTTTTCCGCGATCACGCTTCTGGGCCACTTCGGGGTGCTGGCGGGCGCCATCGTCGAGATCGCCAGCATGGTCATCGGCATTCCGTTCTTGGTGCTGGCCATCCTCGAGATCGTCCTGGCCGCCAAGGTGGCCTTCAAGTTCCTGCGCAATCGCAAGGCCGGAACGAGCAGAATTTAAGCAATCCTGCGCTTCCGCACTGCGCTGCCGGTGCCCCGCTTCTTGGCGCGAAGATTTTCGCCTAAGATGAGCCGATTGGCAGGGCAGGGTATCGCGATGCACTGGCTCGTCCGGGTCGTTCCCGCAGCCGTTTTCCTGTTGGCTCTCTCGGGCCTCGCCGAGGCCCGCGACTACTATGGGGCCATTGCCTATTCGAAGACCACGCGCGCCGTGGGCTACGTCTACGACATGGAAACGCAGGACGAGGCCGAATCCGCAGCGCTGATCGCCTGCAGCGATCTCGCCCCCGACTGCGAGCCCGTCAACTGGTTCCGCAATGCCTGCGGAGCGCTGGCGGTGTCCTCGGAGGGCGCGTGGGGGACCTCCTGGGGCGAGGACGAGGCGAGGGCCGAGAAGAAAGCCCTCGCGGGCTGCGGGCAGTACGCCAAGGACTGCCAGATCGTGCGCTGGGTGTGCACGACGCGCTAATCCCGGTCCAACCTTGAGGGACGCGCCGCTGTTGGCCCTTGCGCGTGCGTTTCCCCATGCTATGAGCCCTGAAGGCCGGCCGCCCAGCCGGGCGCGAGCTGCAAGGGACCCTCCATGAAGGACATCATCGAAGAGCTGGAAAAGCGCCGCGAGAATGCCCGTCTCGGCGGCGGTCAGGCACGCATCGACGCGCAGCACAATCGCGGCAAGCTCACGGCGCGCGAGCGCATCGAGCTGCTGATGGACGAGAACTCCTTCGAGGAGTTCGACATGTACATCGAGCACCGCTGCAGCGACTTCGGCATGGAGAAGAGCAAGATCCCGGGCGACGGCGTGGTGACCGGCTGGGGCACCATCAACGGCCGCGTCGTCTACGTGTTCGCCAAGGACTTCACGGTGTTCGGCGGCTCGCTCTCCGAGACGCACGCCAAGAAGATGACCAAGATCCAGGACATGGCGCTGCAGAACCGCGCGCCCATCATCGGTCTCTTCGACGCGGGCGGCGCGCGCATCCAAGAAGGCGTGGCCGCGCTCGGCGGCTACGGCGAGGTGTTCTTGCGCAATGTGCTCGCCTCCGGCGTCATCCCGCAGATCTCGGTGATCATGGGCCCGTGTGCGGGCGGCGACGTCTACTCGCCTGCGATGACCGACTTCATCTTCATGGTGAAGGACACGAGCTACATGTTCGTCACCGGCCCCGACGTGGTGAAGACCGTCACCAACGAGACGGTGACGGCCGAGGAGCTCGGCGGCGCCAAGGTGCACACCACCAAGTCGTCAATCGCCGATCACGCCTACGACAACGACGTGGAGGCGCTCCTGCAGATGCGCCGCCTGATGGACTTCCTGCCGTCGAACAACCAGTCCGGCGTGCCGGTGCTGCCCACCAAGGACAGCCCCGACCGCGAGGACCGCTCGCTCGACACGCTGATCCCCGACAATCCCAACAAGCCCTACGACATGAAGGAGCTGATCCTGAAGGTCGTGGACGAGGGCGACTTCTTCGAGATCCAGGCGGCGTTCGCGCGCAACATCGTGACGGGCTTTGCGCGTATGGAGGGCTCGACCATCGGCATCGTGGCGAACCAGCCCATGGTGCTCGCCGGCGTGCTCGACGCGGACGCTTCCCGCAAGGCCGCGCGCTTCGTGCGCTTCTGCGACTGCTACGACATCCCGCTCGTCACCTTCGTCGACGTCCCGGGGTTCCTCCCTGGCACTGCGCAGGAGTACGGCGGCCTCATCAAGCACGGCGCCAAGCTCTTGTTCGCCTTCACCGAGGCGACGGTGCCCAAGGTCACGGTGATCGCGCGCAAGGCCTACGGCGGCGCCTACGACGTCATGAGCTCAAAGCATATCCGCGGCGATGTGAACTACGCCTGGCCCTCGGCCGAGATCGCGGTGATGGGGCCCAAGGGGGCCGTCGAGATCCTCTACCGGGCCGAGCTCGGCGATCCCGCCAAGATCAAGCAGCGCATCGACGACTACCAGAGGCAGTTTGCGAGCCCCTTTGCCGCGGCCGAACGCGGCTACATCGACGAGGTGATCTTCCCGCGCACGACGCGGCGGCGCGTCTGCCGCGCGCTCAACATGCTGCGCAACAAGAAGATCGAGAACCCCTGGAAGAAGCACGACAACATCCCGCTGTAATCGCTCCGCGCGCAGGCGAACGTTGCGCCGGGCCGGCATGTTGCGTTCAAGCGACGCTGGCTGCTCAAACTGAACGGCCGGCTGGAGCGCATCTGTCGGCCGTGCGCCCGACCCGCTACATCAGGGCTCCGTCCCGCGTCCTTGTCCGGAGCCCGCCGATGTCGAAGGTGTACGCCAAGTCCCGTGCCGTGATCCTCGCCGCTCTCGTGGTGGCCCCAATGACGAGCGCGCTGCGCGCCGAGCTGGCCCCCGAGGCCCTGAAGCAGGCGCAGGCCAACTTCAAGGCGGCGAACGTGAGCAACACCGGCCAGCTCACTTCGGCGGAGTTCAAGACCTTCGTCGACCTCAACGCCGCCGCGCAGATCGGCCGCGCGCCGAAGATCAAGGCGAACAACGCCTACGACCGGGCCTTCAGCAAGGTCGACGCCAACAAGGACGGCAAGGTCAGCTGGGACGAGTACCTCAAGGCGCAATCGAGCCCGTAAGCCTACCGGAACGGTGATGGTCTGGGGGCGGCCAGTCTCTAGGAGGATTTCCATGTGCTGGAGGCGGGTTCTCCTTGCGGCTTTGGCCTTCCCATTTCCGGTATTGCTGGCCCAGGGCGCCGAGATCGGCCCCGCGGCCTCCCCGCTATGCCAGCTGAAACTGGAAGGGCTCATAGAGGCCGGAGACGGTGAGAAGCTGTCGGCGGCCCTCGATGCCGTGCCCTCCGAGAACGGCGCCGCCAACGTGAGTGTGTGCCTCAACAGCCCCGGCGGCAACTACGACGAAGCGCTGAACCTGATCACGATCGTGCTCAAGCGCACGAACGTTGCCACGGTCATCGATCGCGGCGCCCAATGCTACTCGGCCTGCGCCTTTCTGTTCCTCGCCGGCAACGCGCAGAAGTCCGAGGATGGAGAGCTTGGGCCCGACCGCACTTTGGACGTGCGCGGCACGCTCGGGTTTCACGCGCCCTACCTCAAGGGCGGCGCCGGCGCGGACGTGGCCGAGGCGACGGCCGAAAACTTCCGCCGCGGCGTATACGCGATCGCCAAACTGCTGGAGATCGACCGGCGCGAGCTTTTCCCGCGCGGCCTCTTGGCCAAGGCGCTCCAGGTCGGGCCGAACTATCTTTTGTACGTCGACACCATCGAGAAGGCCGGCGTCTGGTCGATCAAGCTGAAAGGATACCGGCCACCGGCCGCGCTCACCGCCCGAATGCTCGATCAGGTGCCGCAACAAAGACCTATGGACGAACTTCTCGCACACGGTCCTGGCGCGCCCCGCTGATGATCCCGAGGAGCTGCACGGCTACAGGCAGTCCGACTTTCCCGAGATTAGAGGGTCGAGCGAGCCCATCAGGCTAACGCAAGGACGATACCGTGTGACGCTCGACATGTTCGGCTACGAGGCGAGCAACGCGTGCGTCGTCGACGTCTTCTCCGACGCCAGGAAGCAGCTGTTTCTGTCTCTCTCGATGGTGCCCGGCGATCAACGGGGCCCTAGCCCCGACCAGTTCGCCGAGCAGGTCACGGGGAGTCTGAATTACCCTCCCACGCTCGAGGTGATATCGACGCCGCTCTGGTATGTGTTTTCGCCCGATACAACTCTGAAGAGCATCGCCCTACCTTGAAGGGCGGCCGACAGCTTGCCGCTCGCATAACGCAGCGTCCCGCCGGTCCCAAGAGCGGCGGCAGCAAACGGAATGGCACCCATGAAAATCGACTTGACCGGCAAGACGGCTCTCGTCACCGGCTCCACCGCCGGCATCGGCCGCGCCATCGCCAAGGGCCTGGCGCAATCCGGGGCAGCCGTGATCGTCAATGGCCGCTCGGCCGGGAAGGTCGAAGCCGCCGTCGCGGCGCTCAAGTCGGAGGTTCCCGGCGCCAGCTTCCGCGGCCTCGCGGCGGACGTAGCGACGGCCGACGGCTGCGCCGCGCTGGTGCGCGCGGTCCCCGAGGTCGACATCCTCGTCAACAACGCCGGCATCTTCGAGCCCAAGCCCTTCATCGAGATCCCCGACGCCGACTGGACCCGCTTCTTCGAGGTCAACGTGATGTCGGGCGTGCGCCTCTCGCGCGCCTACCTGCCCGGCATGCTCAAGCGCAACTGGGGGCGCATCATCTTCATCTCCTCGGAGTCGGGCCTGCAGATCCCCAAGGAGATGATCCACTACGGCCTCACCAAGACAGCGCAGCTCGCGCTCTCGCGCGGACTTGCCGAGACGACCTCGGGCACCGGTGTGACGGTCAACGCCGTGCTGCCGGGGCCCACCCGCTCCGAGGGGGTGGAGGAGTTCCTCGTCAGCTTGGCCAAGGACGCCGGCCAGTCCGCGGACGAGTTCGCCAAGGGCTTCGTCAAGACTTTGCGCCCTTCCTCACTGCTCGAGCGCTTTGCCAGCGTCGAGGAGGTCGCAAACATGGTAGTCTATGCCGCCTCGAAGGAAGCCTCCGCCACCAACGGCGCGGCCCTGCGGGTCGATGGTGGCGTTGTCCGCTCCATCGCGTGAGTACGGCACGAGTCTAGGGTGGCAAGTCATGAAACGCTTGTGGGGACCCTTGGCGGCCCTGGCGGCGTCGGTGCCGGCGGGCGCCGGCCAAGCCGAGGAGGTCGGTCTCTGCTACGAGACGATCGGCTGCGTGCAGAACCGCCTAATCGACGTGCATGACGCCGAGAAGCTCGGTTGCGACCAGCTCTGGACGGTGCGCAACGGCATCTACGCGGTGCGCGGCTACTGCTTCAAGACCGAGCGCGGCAAGCAGAACTTCAGCAACGAAGGCTGCAACTTCAATGACGAAGCCGAGGTGCCGCTCAACGATTATGAGCGCGCCAACGTGAAGCTCATCCGCGAGCTCGAGCAGCGCCGCAACTGCGGATAAGCGACGACAATTCGCGCCAACGGGACGCAGCCAACAGCCGCGTGCCGGCGCGGGCTAAACCACCAGGATTGCGCGCGAATCGGGCGCTGCATCCGGGTCCACCGGCAACATGAACGCCGCCTGCATCGGGCATTCAGATCGAGTTCAACGCCTCCCCTCTAATCCTCTCGCCATCGAACACGGAGGCCGGCGCGAAAAAGCGGTGGCCTCACAACCGAGGAAGAGGAGTTTCCTATGAACAAGATCGCTCTCATCGCCACCGGCTTGCTAGTCGCGACGAGCGCGGCCGCGTCCGCCCACGACATCGACGCGACGCGCGACCGCCAGGCCGACCGCATCGAGCAGGGCCGCGAGACCGGCAGGATCACGTGGACCGAGGGCCTCGCGCTGCGCGCAGAGCAGCGTCGCATTGCGCGGACCGAGGCCGCCTTCGAGGACAAGGGCTACATGACGAAGTCCGAGCACCGCGTCATCCGCAATATGCAGGAGGATGCCGCTGAGCACATCACCGAGGAGAAGAACAACGGCTGGCGCCGCGTGTGGTGGCTGCCGCGCGTGGGCCGGTAACTCGAGGCTTGTTCTCCGTTTGCAACCAACTGGGGCTGCACGTGTGGCAGCATTTTTTTTTTGCAAGATGCGCGTGATGCGCCGCTACCACACCGCTCGCGGCCCCGGCCGAGGGCGCCCCGGATCGGGGCAGGCGTTAGGCAATTGGTAAGCGCCAGCTCCTAGTCTACGCGGGTAGGAATTGTAGCGGGACCAAGGGGTTTTGAAATGGACGGGTGGGGGTCGCGTCTGACTACAGACATCATCCGGAGCGGCACGATTGGAGACGTGGATGTCCTGCGGCTGCGCTGCGCGCTGCACGCCGACGGCATCGCGTCGGCCGATGAGGCAGAGCGCTTGTTCCAGATCAACGAAGCCTGCCCCTCTCAGCACCCGGCATGGGCTGATTTCTTCGTCGAGACTTTGACCGACTACCTGGTCGATCAAGTCGAGCCGGAAGGCTATTTGACGAGCGAGGACGCCAAGCGCCTGATTGAGCGCGTGACGAGCGGCGGCCGCCCGCCGCGCAAGCTCGAGCTCGACCTCATCGTCGACGTGCTCGACCGCTCGCGGTGGTCGCCGGTGAGCCTGGCTCGCTTCGCGCTGGAGCAGGTGAAGCTCGCGGTGACCGACGGCGTCGGCCCCCTGCGCGCCGGTCCGGAGCCCGCGCAGGGCGTCATTCACGAGGCCGAGGTGGAGCTCGTGCGCCGCATCCTCTATGCCTTCGGCGGCGAGGGATGCGTGGCGGTGACACGCGCCGAGGCGGAAGTCCTTTTCGACATCAACGATGCCATCGCCCAGCCTGCCGACAACGCCGCGTGGGCCGACCTCTTCGTCAAGGCCATCACCAACGTGGTCATGGCGGCGTCGGGCCGGGCGGTGCCGACGCGGGAGGAAGCCCTGTGCCGCGACACCTCGCTCGTCGAG
>DATIZL010000090.1:0-10142 GCA_035517115.1 Hyphomicrobium sp. | reverse complement strand
GAACGCGCCGTAGATCAGCCAGAGCGTGACGCCCGACACCATGATCGCGAACATGGTCAGCGAGATGTCGGCGGTAGACCCCGTGCGCCAGCTCTTCACGACCTGCGGGACGTAGGCGATGGTCGTCAGCGTCCCCGCGAGCAGGCCAACGGCGGTAACCAACTCCATCTCGCCTGGGCTCCTTCGTCTCGTGCCTGATCGTTAACGGCGCACATGCGACGTAAACGCGAGTGCACAGGCGTATTCACGCTTGTTGCACCGATATTCACGTTTGCAACGCGGACATTCAGGGTAAATCACCCATCACTTGCCGAGTTCCCCAAATCCTCATGCGTTGAGCCGGCGCGGGCCGCTGACGAAGGGGCTGCCGCGCTCGAAATAGCGCCAGCGCGGCTCCACGTTGCGGCTTATGCCGATGCGCACGCTGCGCCCGATGTGCGCCTTGAAGCCGTCGTCCGCGAGCAGGATCGGGCCGCGCGCGCCGATGCGCGCGCCGTCGATCGCGGGGTCGATGCCGAGCGCTGCCGCCAACCGTCCGGGGCCGCGAGCGAGATCCTTGAGCTTTGCGTGCGGCCGTCGCGCGCGCATGAGGTCGATGCCGACGAGCGGCTCGATCGCGCGAATGAGCACGCCCGCGCCGACGCCCGCCGCCTCGCTCGAAAAGTTGAGCATCCACGCACTGCCGTAGGCGCGGTAGATGTAGACGTGGCCGTGCGCGAGAAACAGCGAGCGGTTGCGCCGTGTCTCGCCGATGAAGCCGTGGCCGGCCCGGTCGCCCGGCGGATAGGCCTCGGTCTCGACGATGCGGCCGCCCGCCACGCCCTCGGGGCCCACGTGGACCAGGATCTTGCCAATGAGGAATGGCGCGAGCGCCAGCGTCTTGACCGGGAGCTCCTTGCGGAGCAGCGGCGTTGCCCGCCAATCGGGGGCGAGGCGGAGGGGGCGTGCCATGCGATGGAAAGAGCCTCTAGGTGAACTGCGTCTCCACCACTATCACGATCGGCAGCGCCGTCGCCGCCCGTCATTCGCGAAGCACCTCAAGCGTGCCGGTGCAGGCGCGGGGCGGCTTCCGTCGTTGCGGTGCGGATAATGCGATGCACGAACGAGAGCTTCGCGACCGCCACCTCGGGAATGACGAAGGGGTAGAAGTCCCCGTGTCCCATGCTGCGATTGATGTCGTTGAGCGCCAGCGCCAGCGGCACCCACCGCCTGATGAGGGCCTCGAAATCGCGCGTGCGGTAGACGTCGATTGCCCGGCTCGGCCAGGCCCCGTTGCGGTTGAACGCGGCGGTTTGCGGCTCGATCCTGTGGACGGCCGCGGTCTCGAGTGCGTCGACGATGTGGAGGTAGTGCGCCCAGGTCTCGGCCCAGTCCTCCCAAGGGTGCGAGCTCGCGTAGGCCGACACGTGCCGTAGTGCCCAGTCGGGTGGCGGGCCCTCCTGGTGATGGCGCTCGAGCGCCGCGCCGTAGTCCGCCCGTTCATCGCCGAACAGCTCGCGGTAGCGGTCGATGTTGCTCGTGCCGTCGACGAGCAGCATCCAATAGTAATGTCCGCTCTCGTGGCGCAGGTGGCCCAGCAGCGAGCGATAGGTCTCCGCCATGGCCTTGCGCTGGCGCTCGCGCTCGACCGAGTCGGCCTCGCCCACCGCGATGGTGATGACGCCGTCGAGGTGCCCCGTGAGCGCGTCGTTGATGAAGTCGAAGGTGAGCGGCCCCTTGCCGACGGACGAGCCGTCGAGAGGGAGCCCGAGGCGCAGGAGCGAGTAGACGAGGCGCTTCTTGGCACGCTCGAACAGGCGCCAGGCATCGACGTTCTTGGGATCCGACAGGTTCGGGATGGTGCGGTTCAAGGCGCAGGCGACGCAATAGGGGGTCGGCGCACTATCGCGTACGAGCCAATTGCAGGCGCCCTCCTCGTGATTGGCGCAGTAGCCGTAGCGGGCGAAGGACCCGCGGCGATACTCGCGATAGAGCCTCCCGTTCTGCGGCCGAAGCGTCGCCATGTCGAGGCGATGGGCCTCAAAGCCGAGCGCGTGGCCGCATCGCAAGCAGCGGACATTCTCGAAGTAGACCGTGTTGCCGCACGCGGAGCATTTGAACGTCTTCACGGATGACCTCGATCTCCTGCCCTTCGGGGCTGACCGAGGCTAGGAACGCTGCGAGGATTTGGCCGTTCCTGACGCATTTTTCTGCCCAAACTTAATGCAATGAGCCCGGTTGCCAGGCAATGCTCGAACTTCGTGCGCAACGAAAGATGATCTATGCTTTCTCCGCTGCATTGCACAAGTGGCCCCGGCTGCCGATAGGCTCTGATGACCCTGCACGTCGCCCTTACCCACCGGACCGCCTACCACTACGATCGCGTAATCTCGATGGCGCCCCAGATCATCCGTCTGAGGCCGGCGCCCCATTGCCGCACGCCGATTTTGAGCTACTCGCTCAACCTCGAGCCGAAGACGCACTTCATCAACTGGCAGCAGGACCCTTTCGCCAACTACTGCGCCCGGGTGGTGCTGCCGGAGAAGACCGACCGCTTCGTGGTGACGGTCGACCTGGTGGCGGACATGGCCGTCATAAACCCGTTCGACTTTTTCCTCGCCGAGGAAGCGCGCGAATGGCCCTTCGACTACGAGCCTGCCCTAAAGCAGGAGCTCGGGCCCTACCTCGAACCGCTGCCCGCGGGGCCGCACTTGAAAGCGTTCCTCGCCTCGATCGACCGCAAGAAGGTCAGCACCATCGATTTTCTCTGCGACTTGAACCGCCAGCTCGCGCAGGACGTGCGTTACGGCATCCGCATGGAGCCCGGCATCCAGACACCGGAGGAGACGCTGGAGAAGGCGTCCGGCTCATGCCGAGACTCCGGGTGGCTGCTGGTGCAGGTCCTGCGCAACATCGGCTTGGCTGCCCGCTTCGTGTCCGGCTATCTGGTCCAGCTCCGCCCCGACGTGAAGCCGCTCGAGGGACCAGAGGGGGCCTCGGTGGATTTCACCGACCTGCACGCCTGGGCCGAGGTCTACGTGCCGGGCGCCGGTTGGATCGGGCTTGATCCGACCTCGGGCTTGCTCGCGGGCGAGGGCCACATTCCACTCGCCGCGACGCCGCAGCCGTCGAGCGCGGCGCCCATCAGTGGCTCGCACGAGCCGGCCGAGGTCGCGTTCTCCTTCGACATGCGGGTCGAGCGCATCCGCGAGACGCCGCGGGTGACGCTGCCTTACAGCGAGGAGCAGTGGAGCAAGGTGCTCTCGGCCGGCGACGCCGTGGATGAACGCCTCAACGCGGGCGACGTGCGCTTGAGCATGGGCGGCGAACCGACGTTCGTCTCCATCGACGACATGGAAGCCGCCGAGTGGAAGACCGCGGCCGTCGGCCCGACCAAGCGCCGCTACGCCGAGGATCTCGTGCGGCGGCTGCAGCAGCGCTTCGCGCCCGGCGCGCTCCTGCACTACGGCCAGGGCAAGTGGTACCCGGGCGAGGCGCTGCCGCGCTGGGCATTCTCCATCTACTGGCGCCGCGACCGCCAACTGCTGTGGTCCAATCCCACTCTCATCGCGCGCGAGGAGACCGTCACCAAAGCGACGATCGCGGATGCGGGCAAGCTCATGGAGGCTTTGTGCGAGCAGCTCGGTCTCGCGCCCGATAGTGGCATTCCGGCCTATGAGGACGTCGCCTACTACGCGCTCGTCGAGCAGAAGCTGCCGATCAACGTCACGCCGGGCGACAACAAGTTGCAGGACCCGGCCGAGCGGGCCCGCGTCACGCGCGTGTTCGAGCGCGGCCTCGATACGCCGGCGAGCTACGTGCTGCCGGTCCAGGTCTGGCATTCTCCCGATCTCGGGCGGCGCTGGGTGACGGAGCGCTGGGGCATCCGCCGCGACAAGCTGTTCTTGGTGCCGGGCGACTCGCCCGCGGGCTTCCGGCTTCCGTTCTCGTCGATGGCAATGTTGCCGGCTATCGATTATCCGCACGTGCTGCCGCGCGATCCCTTCAGCGATCTGCCTCCGCTGCCCGAGCGCGAGATCTTGGTGCAGCAGCGCCGCGGCATTGCCGTGCAGCCGGCGCCGGTTCCACCGCCGACCGGCCCCAGCGAGATCTACGGCTCGGTGCGCACTGCGCTTGCGATCGAGCCGCGCGGCGGACACCTTTGTATCTTCCTGCCTCCCTTGAGCGACGCGCAAGATTTCGCGGCGCTTACTGCGGCGGTCGAGGAGGCGGCGGCCAAGGTCGCGCTGCCTGTGCACATCGAGGGCTACGCGCCGCCATCCGATCCGCGCATCAACGTCATCAAGGTCACGCCCGACCCCGGCGTGATCGAGGTCAACATCCACCCGGCAACGAGCTGGCGGGACATGGTGGAGATCACGACCGCCATCTATGAGGAGGCACGCAAAGCCCGGCTCGGCACTGAAAAGTTCCTGATCGATGGGCGGCATAGCGGCACGGGCGGCGGCAACCACATCGTCATGGGCGGCATTACGCCGGCCGACAGCCCCTTCCTGCGCCGTCCGGATATGTTGGCGAGCTTTGTCGCCTATTGGCTGAACCACCCCTCGCTGTCCTATCTGTTCTCGGGGCTTTTCATTGGGCCGACGAGCCAGGCCCCGCGGCTCGACGAGGCGCGCCACGAGACCGTCTACGAGCTTGAGATCGCGCTGAAGCAGATTCCTGACCGCAACAGCGGCAGCATCCCGCCGTGGCTCGTCGACCGCATTTTCCGCCACCTCCTCGTCGACGTCACGGGGAACACCCACCGCGCCGAGATCTGCATCGATAAGCTCTATTCTCCCGACGGTCCCACGGGGCGGCTTGGTCTCATCGAGTTCCGCTCCTTCGAAATGCCGCCGCACGCGCGCATGAGTCTCGTGCAGCAGCTCCTGATGCGCGCCTTCGTCGCCATGTTCTGGGACAAGCCCTACCGCGAGGCGCCTGTGCGCTGGGGTACGGCCCTGCAGGACAGGTTCATGCTGCCGCACTTCCTGTGGGCCGACTTCACGAAGGTCATCGGCGACCTCAAGGCGGCAGGGCTGCCGATGGAGCTCGACTGGTTCTTGCCGCACTTCGAGTTCCGCTTTCCGCGTATCGGCGCGGTCGAGGCGGCGGGTGTGGAGCTCGAGCTGCGACAGGCGCTCGAGCCCTGGCATGTGCTGGGCGAGGAGGGCACGTCCAGCGGCACCGCGCGCTACGTCGATGATTCGCTCGAGCGCCTACAGGTGCGCGTGCGCGGCCAAACGGGCGACCGCTACGTCGTCACCTGCAACGGTCGCGCCCTGCCGCTGTCTTCCACCGGCACCTTCGGCGAGGAGGTGTGCGGCGTGCGCTTCCGCGCCTGGCTGCCCTACTCCTGCTTGCACCCGACCATCCAGCCCCACGTACCCTTGACCTTCGACATCATGGACACCTGGACGGGGCGCTCGCTCGGGGGGTGCCGCTACCACACAACCCATCCCGGCGGACGCAACTTCGAGGTCGCGCCCATCAACTCCTACGAGGCCGAGGGGCGCCGGCTCGCGCGCTTCGAGCGCATGGGGCACACAGCCGGGAGCGCCCGATTCAATCCGGCGGAGATCAACCCCGACTATCCCTTCACGCTCGACCTGCGCCGCTGAACCGAGCGGGCATTCGGGCCGGGGCCGTGCGGTCACATTAGGAATGATTCCCTTTTCTAGCCCCTGGCCCCGCTGGCACGCCCCGCGGCGAGGCACTATCCTCAAGGCCTCGCAACCGGCGCAGATCGATTCTCCGATGCGCAATAGACGACCCGAAGGCGGAGGGCGCAGCGCGCCATGAACGTGGAAGCGCGCGTTGCCCTTCGTCCCGACGAGGATCCGCTCGCCGCCTACGCGAGCGCGCGCAACGGCGGCTATGACGAATTGATGGACGCGGCCGGGGATGTGCGCCCGCAATGGCGCAAGTTCCTCAGCGCGCTTGTAGAATTGTCTCCCGAGGAGCAGGCGCAGCGCGCCGACCGGCTCAACCGGCGTGTGCGCGAGATGGGCATCGCGCACGACATTTTCGCCGACCCGACGCAACCCGGGAAGCGCTGGGACGTCGATCTCGTACCCCTCATCTTCGCGAGCGAGCAATGGCGCGCGCTCGAGACGGCGCTGATCCAGCGCGCGCGCCTCCTCAATGCCATTGTCGCCGACACCTACGGCGAGCAGCGCCTGATGCGCGAGGGTCTGATCCCACCGGCGCTAGTGTTTTCCGACTCGGCCTATCTCAGCGCCTGCCAGGACATCCAACCCGCAGCCGGGCATGTGCAGTTCTACGCCGTCGATCTCGCGCGCGAGGCCAACGGCGACTGGCGCGTCATCGACAACCACACGGAGACACCGGCCGGCGTCGGTTATGCGCTGGCGAACCGCGTCGTGCACACGCATTTTGCCGGCGACCTCTTCCAGAAGTGCAATGCGTTGCGGCTCGCCCCCTTCTTCCAGCGCCTGCAGACGGAGTTGACGCAATTGAGCGGCCGCCGCGATCCGCGCATTGCGCTGCTGACACCGGGTCCACACCACGAGGACTACTTTAGCCACGCCTATCTCGCGCGCTACCTCGGCTATCTGTTGGTCGAAGCCGGCGACCTGCGCACCGCCGGCGACCGCGTTTACTTAAAGACGCTCGAGGGCCTGAAGCGCATCGATCTCATCGTGCGCTGCGTCGACGGGCGCGAATGCGATCCGCTCGAGCTCGACGCCAACCGCTATCACGGGCCGCCGGGGCTGGTGCACGCCTGCCGCAAGGCGCCCGAGCTCGTCCGCAACGCGCTCGGCGCAGCGATCGCGCAAAACCGTGGTTTGGGCTCGTACCTGCCGGCGGTTTGCGAGCACCTGCTCGGCGAAAAGCTGCTGGTGTCAGACGCGCCGCGCTTATGGCTGGGAGAGATCGCCAACCGCCGCCACGTTCTGGAAAACCTCGATGGCATGGTGATCCGGCCCGCGCAGGAGGGGACCGGGCGTCCTGGCGGCGCGCAGTATGGCCGGCTGGGAGAAGCGCTGTCGGAGGAGGAGCGGACCGCGCTCATGGAGGAGATCGAGCTGCGCGGAGCCGAGCTGGTCGCCGAGGAGCGCATGGGCTTTGGCACCACGCCGACGTTCACGCCGGAGGGTCTGCGTCCGCAGCCGTTCGCGGTCCGCCTGTTCGTCGCCGCGGGTGCCGAAGGCTACGCGGTGATGCCGGGTGGCCTCGCCATGGAGGTGGCGCCCGATCTGGCGGTATCCTTGAGCGCGCCCGAGGCGCGCACCCGCGACGTGTGGGTTATCTCCGACGGCGAGCTGCCGCCGCACCGCAGCCTGTGGCAGCCGACCATCGACACCGCGCGTGTGCAGCGCTCGCAGCGCGTGATCCAGAGCCGCGTCGCCGACGACCTGTTCTGGCTCGGCCGTTACGGCGAGCGTTCCGATTGGCTGATGCGCGTGCTGCGCAGCACGCTGCAGCGATTGCAGGAGGACACCGCCCCCTCCGACGGCCAAGGCGCGGCGCGCATGTGCCTCAAGGCGCTGCTCTTGCGCGACGGGGTTCCCGGCGCCGAACTCGCAGGGGAGAGCAACCGTGCTGCGATCGAACGCATGGTGCGGCTCCTGATCTCCTCAGGCAGCGGCCGGCGCACCCTCGACCGCACGCTCGACAAGCTCTACCGCGTCTCCAGCCTAACCCGCGACCGCCTGTCGCTCGAGGGCTGGCGCGTGCTGAGCCATTTCCGCCCCGGCGAGGACTGGCGCAACGCGCTGCTGACGGGGGGCACCGAGGAGATCCTCGACCAGATCGAAGACGGGCTCGGCTGGCTCGCGGCCTTCAACGGCCTGATGCACGAGAACATGACCCGCAACTACGGCTGGTCGTTCTTGGAGATGGGCCGCCGTATCGAGCGTGCCTTCAACTTGAGCGAGGCGATCCTGTCGCTATTCGGCGAGCCGCTCGAGCGCGAGGAGGAGACGGGGCGGCTCTTGTTCCTGCTCGAGCTTGCGGACAGTTTCATCACCTACCGCTCGCGCTACCGCTTGGACCCGATGCTGCCGCTCGTGCTCGATCTTCTGCTGCTCGATGAATCAAATCCGCGCAGCCTTGCCTACCAACTCTCCGGCATCTCTGGGCACCTCGCGACTCTTCCGCAGTCGAAGCAGGGCGCGAGCCTGACCGAAGAGCGCAGGGTGATCCTTTCGCTGTTGACGGCCGTACGGCTCGCGGATGTGGAAGCCTTCGCGGCGGACCCGACGCGGCGCGAGCTGCGTGCTGCCATGCTCGAGCAGCTCCGCTTGTTGCCGCAGCTCACCACGGCGGTCGAGCGGCGTTATTTTAGCCTCACCGAGGAGCAGCCGCATCGCGTGCACACGCGGCTCGAGCCGAAACCGTAATCGAGCCATGATCTACGACGTGAGCCACAAGACGGTTTACCGCTACACGACCCCAGTCGTGCAGTCGCAGCACATTGTGCACATGTCGCCGCGTCGGGTCGAGCGCCAGAGGGTGAAGGGGCACACGCTGCTCATCGATCCGGCGCCGATGATCCGCGCCGAGCGCGAGGACTACTACGGCAACCGCGTCGTGTTGTTCGACATCGAGCAGGAGCACGCGGAGCTGACCGTGCATGCCAAGAGCACCATCGAGGTGGAGGCGCGCGAGCCGGTCGATCTGCCGGGAAGCGTTCCATGGGAGATCCTCGCAGATGCTCCGGCAAGTGGCCCTGGTGCGCTTGCACTGGAGGTCGTGCGGTATGCCTGCGCTTCGCGCCATACGCGCCCGTCGCGGGAGATCGCCGAGTACGCGAGGGGGTCATTCGCCCAGGGCCGCGCACTACTGCTCTGCGGGTGGGATCTCGTCACGCGCATCTACCACGACTTCGTGTTCGACCCGACGGCTACCGACATTTCCACGCCGGTCTCCGACGTTCTCCGGCGCCGCCGCGGCGTCTGCCAGGACTTTTCGCACTTGGCACTCGCGTGCTTGCGCGCGCTGCACTTACCCGCCCGCTATGTGAGCGGCTACATCCTGACGAACCCGCCGCCGGGGCAGCCGCGGCTGGCGGGCGCGGACGCTTCGCACGCCTGGATTTCCGTGTGGTCGCCGGAGGCTGGCTGGGTGGATTTCGACCCGACCAATGGGCTCATGCCGCGCGACGAGCACATCACCATCGGCTACGGGCGCGACTACGACGACGTAAGCCCGATCAGCGGCATTCTGCTCGGGGGCAGCGAGCATTCGGTGACGGTCGGAGTGGACGTGCTCCCGGTCGGCTAGGGAACGCTTGCGCGCGAGGGCACGCGCCCCCGGCCCGCATTTAGTCGAGGCCCGTGCTGCGCCAGGTCGAGGTGGCCTTGCAGCGCCGGCAAACCCGCTCGCCGGCCCAGGCGCTCTGGAACGGCGTCTTGCAGATGAGGCACTTGCGGGTCTTCTCTTCACCCGCCCGGTGCAACTCCTCGTACTCCTCGGACGCAGCCGAGGCCGGCTCCTCGGGGCTCACCCGGGAGTCTGCAAGATGGTCGCTCATTTCCTTCAAGCTGCTCAACGTCGTCTCTCAAGTCTTAGGCTTGCGCCTTCTTCGCAACAGTCGCTGGACGTCAATCCATCCTCGGAACGAAACCGCCGCGCGGCACGTTCGCAGGGAAACGGTGGCATTTGCGGTAAATGACCTAAGTTTCCACCGGAAACGCGGAGTCCGGCGATCGGCCGCTATATGGGGTCAAGCGCTGGGAATATCAAGCAAGTCGTTACCAATCCGTTAGTCAAAGCCCTGAAATTCCAGGCGGTTAGCCAGAGCCCCAGCAGGAGAGGGGAAAACTAGCCGAGCCGATAACCGCTACCGAGACGACTTTCGAGCGGTCCGTCTTGGCAAGGCGAGGGCTCAGCGCGCGGGGGTGGACCGCAGCTATTCAACCGGCGCGGCTTTCGAGGGGCCGCGCCGGCGGTTGTGCGCATTGGCAACCGCGGTTGCCTCGAGCAGGCCGTAGGTCACGCACAAGGCCGCACCACGATTGATGCGGCGCATTGGACTTCCTCCGGCTCGTCCCTATCTTCTTGCGTCCGTGGCGCCGCCGCCGTTGAGGGCGTGCGGCGAAGCGGCCCGTGCCAAGGGGAAGCCCATGAACGACGATTTTCCCGACCGTTGGATGTGGTCCGAGGCCTGCGCGATGCTGGCGCGGGCCGACCGC
>DATIZL010000089.1:0-12285 GCA_035517115.1 Hyphomicrobium sp. | reverse complement strand
CGCTCGAAGCGCTTGAACTTTATGCGGTGCGGCTCGACCGCGGCGTCCCCCAGGCGCCGCTTCTTGTCCTCCTCGTAGTCGGCGAAGTTGCCCTCGAACCATTCGACGTGGCTGTCGCCCTCGAAGGCCAAGATGTGCGTCGCGATGCGGTCCAGGAAGAAGCGGTCGTGGCTGATGATGACGGCGCAGCCGGGGAAGTCTTCGAGCGCCGCCTCGAGCGCGCCCAAGGTCTCGGTGTCGAGGTCGTTGGTCGGCTCGTCGAGCAGCAACAGATTGCCGCCCTCCTTCAGCATCTTGGCGAGGTGCACGCGGTTGCGCTCGCCGCCCGAGAGGAGCCCCACCTTCTTCTGCTGGTCGGGGCCCTTGAAATTGAACCAGCCGACGTAGGCGCGGCTCGGCATCTCCTTCTTGCCGCCGAGCAGCATCTGGTCGAGGCCGCCGGAGATCTCCTCCCACACGGTCTTCTTGTCGTCGAGGTGCGCGCGGCTCTGGTCGACGTAGGAGAGCTTCACCGTGTCGCCCAACCGGATGGTTCCCTTGTCCGGCTTCTCCGCGCCGGTGATCATCTTGAACAGCGTGGTCTTGCCGGCGCCGTTGGGGCCGATCACGCCGACGATGCCGCCGGGGGGCAGCTTGAAGGACAGATCGTCGATCAGCAGCCGCTCGCCGAACGCCTTCGACAGGCCCTCCACCTCGACCACGGCGCTGCCCAAGCGCGGACCCGGCGCGATCTGCAGCGTGGCCTTCCCCGCCTCCTCGCGCGCGGCTTCCGCGGCGAGCTTCTCATAGGCCTGGTAGCGCGCCTTCGATTTGGCTTGGCGCGCTTTCGGCGAGGAGCGGATCCACTCCAGCTCGCGCTTCAGCGTGCGCTGGCGCGCCTCCTCCTGGCCCTTCTCGACCTCGAGGCGCTTGGCCTTCTGCTCGAGCCAGCTCGAATAGTTGCCCTTGTACGGCACGCCCTGACCGCGATCCAATTCGAGCGTCCACTCGGTGATGTTGTCGAGGAAGTAGCGGTCGTGCGTGACGAGGATGACGCAGCCCGCATACTCCTTCAGGTAGCGCTCGAGCCAGGCGACGCTCTCGGCGTCGAGGTGGTTGGTCGGCTCGTCGAGCAGCAGGATGTCGGGCTTCGACAGGAGCAGCCGGGTGAGCGCCACGCGCCGTTTCTCGCCGCCCGACAGCTTGCTCACGTCGGCGCCTCCGGGCGGGCAGCGCAGTGCATCGAGCGCCTGCTCGACCTGCACGTCGAGATCCCACAAATTCTGCGCGTCGATCACATCCTGCAGCTTGGCCATCTCCTCGGCGGTCTCGTCGGAGTAGTTGGCGGCAAGCTCGTTGTAGCGGTCGACGAGCGCCTTCTTCTCGGCGACGCCCTCCATGGCGTTGCCGAGCACGTCCTTCTCGGGATCGAGCTCCGGCTCCTGCGGCAGGTAGCCGACCCTGATGCCGTCCGCGGCCCAGGCCTCGCCGATGAAGTCGGTGATCTGCCCGGCCATGATCTTGAGCAGCGTGGATTTGCCCGCACCGTTCAAGCCGACAACGCCGATTTTGGCGCCGGGAAAGAACGACAGCGAGATGTCCTTCAAGACCTGCTTGCCCCCCGGATAGGTCTTGGACAGCTTCGACATGTGAAAGACGTATTGCGGGTTAGCCACTGGAAGCGGCCTCCTTTTGGGGTTGGCGGTGCGGGGAGCCTGGCGCGCCTTCTACTGGATTGGCGCAATTTGCTCAATCGTCGCCGGAGCACGGGTGCTAGCATTGACTGCATTGCTAGCATCGCTTACGATTTGCGGATGGCTACGCTCACGATCCGCAATCTGCCCGACAAAATTCGCGAACGCCTGCGCGTGCGCGCCGCCAAGCGCGGCGTCAGCATGGAGGCGGAGGCGCGCGCAATTCTCACTGAAGCCATCAATCAGCGTACCGCGCGCGGCCGTCACGCATCAGTCGGTGAGCTGCAGGACTGGATTGAGGCGAGACGGAAGAAGGCGCGTTCGTTCAAGAACGACAGCGCAACCCTCATCCGCGACCGTCGCCGCGAGACGATCTTAGAAGTTATCCGCGACGGGAGACAACCTGCAGAGGTGTTCGGCAGCGATTACGGGCGCATACTATCTGAAGCCGGTTGGACTGAGAGTTACGTGAGGACGCTCGAGCGGCAGTCGACATGATTGTGCTCGACGCCTCGGCCTTGCTTGCCCTCCTGTTGCGCGAGCCGGGTCACGAGGCGGTCGCGGAAGCGCTCCCCGACGCCGCGATCTCAGCCGTCAATATGGCCGAGGTTCTTGCCCGGATGGCTGTCGAGCAGATCTCATCGCGGGAGCTCCTTCCCAAACTTCTGAACCTCGGACTGAACGTCATCGCCTTCGATCAACCGCAAGCACTCATCGTGAGCGATATCCGAGAGCATATGCGGGGCCATGGGGTCGGCCTAGCCGACTGTTGCTGCATTGCTCTAGCGTTGCACACTGAGGTGCCGGTTTTGACCGCCGACCGCGTATGGACAAAGCTCGGATTCGACATCGACGTCAGGCTGATCCGATGACCATCGGCGCTAGCGCCAGCCGACGATGGCGACGCCCGTGAAGAAGAAGCGGCCGAGGCCGACCGTGAACACGAGCGCGCCCCACAGCGCGTGCTCGAGATAGACCGCCCAGAACGAGCGCGTCAGCGCGTAGCGGAGCGCGAACAGCGCCCCCGTCGCCACGGTGCCGGCGACGGCGAGCTCGGTTCCGACCACGATGTGCCCGAACCCGAACAGGACGGCGTTGAGCGCGATCGCGAGCCCCCACGCGCGCCCGAACAGCGCCCCGTAGCGGTGGAAGAAAAACGTACGGTAGACGAGCTCTTGCGGCGGCACCGACATCAGCGGGTAGAGCAGCATGATGGTCCAATAGGTGTCGGGCCGGTTCTTCGGAAACTCGAGGTACCAATCGGGGTGGTGGTGCGCGACCCAGGCCGCGATAGCGCCGCCGCCGGCCACGAACACCGCCAGTATCGATGCAAGGTTCAAGGCGGAGAGGCCGCGCGTAAGCTCGCGCCGCAACGAGAAGGCCGGGTCGATGAGCAGGAGGATGACAACGATCGCGAGCACGGGCAGGAGCGCAATGAACACGGGCAGCCGGTAGCCGTGCACCGCCGTCTCCACGAGAAACGGCACCCCGAGATAGATCAGCGCCAACTCCACCGGCAGCCATAGCCGCCGCGCGAGCGACGGCGGGCGAAGGAAAAGCGTGCCTCCTGCGCAGAGAATTCCATCGGGAAGCTCGGTGCCGCGCGAGACTTCGCCCCCGGTCGCTGCGCTCGGTGCCGCCGGCATGCGTCCCTACCCCCGCCGCGCCCGTCCGCTCAGCTGCCAGCGCCGCTCGATCTCGCGCGCGATGGCCTCCGCCGAGTTGAGCGGCGCATAGCTCCAGCTCGGAATCGCATCGACCACCTCAGGAAGCGGCCGCGTGGCACCGTATGCCTGCAGCGCCGCGTGAAAGCGGCGGAATTTCGCCGAGCCGCGGCTCGGGCTGAACACGAGAACAGGCCGCCCCGTGGCGCAGGCTTCGCCCACCATGTTGACGCTGTCCGCCGTCACCACGAAGAGGTCGCCGTGCGCAAGAAAATCCCCGTAGGGGTTGGGGCCCTCGCCACCCCAGAAGATGCGCGGGAAGCCGCGCGTGGCTTCGTCCACGACCCGGCGCAGCCGCTCGTGCGTGCGCCGCGAGGGGGTGATGAGAAAGCTCACGCCGAGGGCTCCGAGCGAGGAAAGCGAGCGCGCAAGCCGCTCGTCGTCCTCGTCGCGGAACTTGTAGACGGCGTTCTTGCCGCCGAGAATGACGCCAACGCGCGGGCGCGGGAGTGCCGCAATCGCGGGGGGCATGGCACGCCTGAGCTCCGCCAGCCGCCGCTCCGTGAAGCTGTGCGGCGAGGTGAGCGTCGTGAACACGTTGGCGCCGCGCAGCCGGTCGTGCTCCGGCACCCAGATCACGTCGGCCGTGCCGAGCCCGGTCTTGGGGTCCTGCAGCACCACCGTGAAAGCCGCGGCGCCGGCCCTGCGCCGCAGCGCCCGCATGTAGGGAACACTGGCGCGGCCGAGCGAGATGACGATGTCGGGCCAGGGCGGAGAAAATTGCGAGCCCGGCTCACCGAAGCGCTCCGACGGCGCCACCGGTCCCCACGGTGAGGCGATCTTCCAGATCCCCTTGGGATAGACGTGCTTCATCTCGTATTCGAGGCCGAGGGCATCGGCGACGCCTTGCGTCTGCACATCCATCCCGGTGAGGTCCGGGGTAATGAGCCAGCCCCTCGCTCCCGCGAGCGGGCGGCGCAACTGCTCGTCTATCTGGACATCGCTCGTCATGAGGTGCTTTCTCTCCGCTGCGGGCGCCCAAGTCGAGTCCCTTCCGGTCGCAGGACCGGATGCACCCCTCGACCTTCTTGCGTTTTCACGGAGAGACGATCCGATGCCCATTCGCCTCGACCCGCTCGACTGGCGAATCCTGAAGGAGCTGCAGGCGGACGGGCGCATGACGAACGTGGCGCTGGCGGCGCGCGTCGGCCTCTCCGCGCCCCCCTGCCTGCGCCGCGTGCGCGCGCTCGAGGAGGCCGGGCTCATCGCCGGCTACACGGTGCTGCTGGACGAGCCGGCGCTGGGGTTCAATCTCACGGCCTTCGCCATGGTGGGGCTGCATAACCAGGCGGAGGCGGAGCTGCGGGCGTTTGAGAACCTCGTGCTCAGCTGGCCGCTGGTGCGCGAGGCCTACATGCTGTCGGGCGAGAGCGACTACATGCTGAAATGCGTGGCGCCCGATCTCACGGCGTTCCAAGACTTCGTGCTCAACGCGTTGACCGCTGCGCCCAACGTGGCGAGCGTCAAGACCTTCCTCACCATCAGGCGGGCCAAACGCGAGCCGGGGGTCCCGATCTCGGTGCCGCTCAAGTGACACGCAAAGCGCGCCGTCACTTCCACTCGATCTTGAGGATCTTGTAGGAGCGCGCGCCCTTGGGCGTCGTCACCTCGGCGGTGTCGTTCTTGGTCTTGCCGATGAGCGCGCGCGCGATCGGTGAGGAGATGGAGATCTTGCCCTCGCGCACGCTCGCCTCGAAGTCGCCCACGATCTTGTATTTGACCTTCTCGTCGGTGTCCTCGTCGACGAGAGTGACGGTGGCGCCGAACTTCACGGTATTGCCGGATAGCTTGGCGGTATCGACGACGTCGGCGCGGCTGATGCGGTCCTCGAGCTCGGCGACCTTCGCCTCGTTCAAGCCTTGCGCCTCCTTGGCGGCGTGATACTCGGCGTTCTCCGAAAGATCGCCGTGCTGGCGCGCTTCCGCGATGAGCGCAATGATACGGGGACGCTCTTCCGATTTGAGGCGCTGCAGCTCGCTCTCGAGCTTGCGGAACCCGTCAATGGTCATCGGCACCCGTTCCATTGTCATTCTCTAACATCTCCCATAGGCCTGGCAGGTCTGCCAGGACCATAGCTAGACACACTTGTCTCACAACTCGTGTGGAGCAGAACGCGCCGCTGCGGGCAGGCGGTCCAGCGGCTCAGGATGGGTGTGTCACGTAGCTCTGCAAAGGCGCCACTCTCAATGTGCCCGCTTTGAGGGCCTTGATGGCCCGGGTGACCGCCACCGCACCGGCCAAAGTTGTATAATAGGGTATGTGATGAAGCAAGGCGGTCCGCCGGATGTCCTTGCTGTCGGCCAGGGCCTTAGCTCCCTCGGTCGTGTTGAAAACCAAGGCCACATCGCCGTTCTTCATGGCGTCGACAATGTGCGGACGCCCTTCCAACACCTTGTTGATGACCTCGCACTTGATGCCGTTGGCTTCGAGGTGGCGCTTGGTGCCGCGCGTGGCGATCACCTTGAAGCCCATGGCTTCGAGCTGACGCACGGGCGCCACCATGCGCTCCTTGTCGCTCTCCTTGACGGACACGAATACCGTTCCGCCGGTGGGCAAGCTCTGGCCCGAGCCGAGCTGGCTCTTGCCGAAGGCGAGCTCGAAATCGCGGTCGATGCCCATGACCTCACCCGTCGAGCGCATCTCGGGGCCGAGGATGGGATCGACGCCCGGGAAGCGCGCGAACGGAAACACGGCCTCCTTGACGGCGACATGGCTGAGCTTGGCGGCTTCGAGCTTGAAGTCGCGCAGCCGCTTGCCGGCCATGATCTCGGCTGCGATGGCGGCGACGGGCTTGCCGATCACCTTGGCGACGAACGGCACCGTGCGCGAGGCACGCGGGTTCACCTCCAGCACATAGACGGAGCCGTCCTTGATGGCGAACTGGACGTTCATCAATCCGACGACCTGCTGGGCGAGCGCGAGCTCCCGCGTCTGCCGCCCGAGCTCGGCGAGCGTAGCGGCCTCGAGCGAGTAGGGCGGCAGCGAGCAGGCGCTGTCGCCCGAGTGAATGCCGGCCTCCTCGATGTGCTCCATGATGCCGGCGATGAAGGTGTCGGTGCCATCTGCGAGGCAGTCGACGTCGACCTCGACCGCGTCGGTCAGGTAGCGGTCGATCAGCAGCGGGCGCTTCTCCGAGACGACGAGCTCGGAGGGGCGGTCGAGCGTCGCGGAGAGCTGCGCCACGTAGCGGTCGATCTCGGTGCCGTCGTGCACGATCTCCATGGCGCGCCCGCCCAGCACATAGGAAGGGCGGATCACGACCGGATAGCCGATGGATTCGGCGACCGCGCGCGCCTGCTGCGGCGTCTTTGCGATCCCACTCTTCGGCTGCTGCAGGCCGAGCTTGTCGATCAACGCCTTGAAGCGGTCGCGGTCCTCGGCGAGGTCGATGGCGTCGGGCGAGGTGCCGAGGATCGGCACCCCGGCAGCGGCGAGCGGCTCGGCGAGCTTCAGCGGCGTCTGGCCGCCGAATTGCACGATGACGCCCATTAATGTGCCGTTCTCCTGCTCCTTGGCGATGATCTCCAGCACGTCCTCCGCCGTGAGGGGCTCGAAGTAGAGCCGGTCGGAGGTGTCGTAGTCGGTCGAGACCGTCTCCGGGTTGCAGTTGATCATGATCGTCTCGTAGCCGGCCGCGGTGAGCGCAAAGCAGGCGTGGCAGCAGCAGTAGTCGAACTCGATCCCCTGCCCGATGCGGTTGGGGCCGCCGCCGAGGATGACGATCTTCTGCGCCGCGCTGGGCCGCGCCTCGCAGGCAGCACCGTCGCCCTTGCCGGCCTCGGAGACCACCAGCGGGCGCTCGTAGGTCGAGTACATGTAGGCCGTGGGCGCGGCGAACTCGGCGGCGCAGGTGTCGATGCGCTTGAATACGGGGGCTACGCCCAAGGCCTTGCGCCGCTCCCCCACCTCGGCCTCCGGGATGCGCGCGAGCTTGGCGAGGCGGGCATCCGAGAAGCCCATCGCCTTCAAGGCGCGGAACTGCTCCGCCGACTGTGGCAGGCCGTGCGCCTTCACGCGCGCCTCCTCGTCCACGATCTCCTTTATGCGGGCGAGGAACCAGGGGTCGAGCTTGCAGGATTCATAGACCTGCTCGATGTCGAAGCCGAGCCGCAGCGCTTGGGCGACCTTGAGCAGGCGGTCCGGTGTGGGCGTGGAGACGGCGGCGCGGATCACGTTCTTGTCGTCGCCTAGCCCCAAGCCTTCGAGCGCCACGTCATCGAGGCCGGTGAGCCCCGTCTCCATGGAGCGCAGCGCCTTCTGCAGGCTTTCGGCGAACGTGCGCCCGATCGCCATCGCCTCGCCCACCGATTTCATGGAGGTGGTGAGTATTGGCTCTGAGCCGGGGAACTTCTCGAAGGCAAAGCGCGGGATTTTGGTGACGACGTAGTCGATCGTCGGCTCGAAGGAAGCGGGCGTCGCCCCTCCGGTGATATCGTTGGCGAGCTCATCGAGCGTGTAGCCGACGGCCAGGCGAGCTGCGACCTTGGCGATGGGGAATCCGGTCGCCTTGGAGGCCAGCGCGGAGGAGCGCGACACGCGCGGGTTCATCTCGATGACGACGAGACGGCCGTCGACCGGGTTGACGGCGAACTGCACGTTGGAGCCGCCGGTCTCCACCCCGATCTCGCGCAGCACCGCGATCGAGGCGTTGCGCATGATCTGGTATTCCTTGTCGGTGAGCGTGAGTGCCGGCGCTACCGTGATGGAATCGCCCGTGTGCACGCCCATCGGATCCACGTTCTCGATCGAGCAGATGATGATGCAGTTCTCCGCCTTGTCGCGGACGACCTCCATCTCGAACTCCTTCCACCCGAGCACGCTCTCCTCCACCAGCACCTGGTGGGTCGGGGAGGCATCGAGCCCGCGCTCGATGATCTCGAAGAACTCCTCGCGATTGTAGGCGATGCCGCCGCCGGTGCCGCCGAGCGTGAACGAGGGGCGGATGATCGCGGGCAGACCCACGAGCTCGAGCGCGGCCGCCGCCTCCACGCGGTCGTGCGCCATCATCGAGCGCGGCGTCTCGAGACCGATCTTCTTCATCGCGTCGCGGAACAGGAGCCGGTCCTCGGCCTTGTCGATGGCCTCGGCGCGCGCGCCGATCATCTCGACGCCGTACTGCTGCAGGAGGCCGCTGCGGTGCAGATCGAGCGCGGTGTTGAGCGCGGTCTGCCCGCCCATCGTCGGCAAGAGCGCGTCGGGGCGCTCCTTCTCGATGATCTTGGCTACGATGTCGGGCGTGATCGGTTCGATATAGGTGGCGTCTGCCAGCCCCGGATCGGTCATGATCGTCGCCGGATTGGAATTGACGAGAATGATCCGGTAGCCCTCGGCGCGCAGGGCTTTGCAGGCTTGCGTCCCCGAATAGTCGAACTCGCAGGCCTGCCCGATGACGATTGGCCCGGCCCCGATGATCAGGATGGATTTGATATCCGTACGTTTCGGCATGAGCCCGCCTTTTATGGCCGATCGGGCGCTTTGGCTATAGGGCGCGGCCATTGCGGCAGCGGTCGCGCACAGGCGCGCCGCGCACCATGTCCTGGGGGCACTCGCAGAAGGCCTAAGCCGTGCGGCGTCGGAGAGGGTTCTACTTCCCGTCGGGCTTGGGCGCCTCGATCTTGATGTCGATCGGGTAGCTGTAGTTGGCCTCAAAGATGGGCTTGTCGAGTTTGTCCGCGCGGCCGAAGACGCTGCGCATCGGCAGCCCGGTTGTCGGGTCGACGTAGATGACGCGGATCGGGCGGTTGGGCGCCTTCGGTAGGTTCTTGGCGGCCGGATCCTTCTTCGCCTCCGGATCCTCGTTCTCACCCTGATAGGCGAGGAGGTCCTTGCCCGCCACTGCCTGCTTGCCGAGGCACTCGAAGTCCCCGAGCTTGGCCTCATCCTCGCTTATGGTCTCTTTCATCTGCTCCGCGAGCTGGTCCGCCGTCTCCTGCTGCAGCAGTTGCCAGGGGCCATCCCCCTGCCGGCTCCAGGCCTGCTTGCCAATCAGGATCGTCTCGACCGGCTTGGGGTCCTGCATGAGGCTGACAAACTGGTGCATGCGGTCCGGCAGCACGTAGTCGACTGTCATGTTGACGAGCCCGTTCTCGCTCAACATCATGGTCTGCATGCGAAAGCCGCTCGCCTTGCGCTGACGATCGAGCGCCGCTGCGACCTCGTCCTTGCACGCGGCTTGTGCGGCACCGCTTGCCGCGAGCAAAAGGGCTACAGCCGTCAGCATTCCGCGCATCTTCGTTTCTCTCCTCATACGCACACTCACACGCTCCGCCGCGGTTGCACGCGGAAAATCCCACACTGCAGCGTCACCGGACCTTGGCCAACGGCGCACCGGGATAGCCCTCGATAACGAGATCGGTCGGATAGGTATAGACGCCCTTGAACACCGGGGCGGCGCCCGGCGTCTCCTCCGCCACGAGGTTGACGGCAGGAAGCCCCGTCTCGGGGTCGACGTAGACGGTGCGGTGCACCGCCGCGGCGGAATTTGTGCCCGCGGACGGCGCGGTGTCGTGTTCCACGCTGCGGTAGCCGAGGTATGGCTTGCCGTCGAGGGTCACCTTGCCGAGGCAGTCGAACTCGCTCACGTCCTTGGGCGGATCGACGACCGCCTCGCGCACCTGGGCGATGATGGTCTGTGCGATCGCCGGCATCAGCTCTTCCCAGTTTGTGCCCTGCCGGCTCCAGGCGCGCGTGCCGACGAGAACTGTCTCGAGCTCCTGCTGGTTGGGGGCGATGATCTTCTGGCGCATGCGATCGGGGGCGATGTAATCGACGTCGATCTCGACCGGGCCGTTCTCACCCACGAGATGAGCGACCATGCTGAAGGCCGGCGAGGAGCGCTGTTTGTTGAACGCCGCCGCGACCTGGTCTTTGCAGGAGGGATCGGCACTTGAGGCAGGGAGGACGGACAGGCCGAGAAACAGCACGCAAGCGACGGCGGAACGCAACATCAAGTCCTCCAGGGCACGGCGGCCCGCACTATAACCAAGCCTGGGGGCGCCGGCAGCCCCGTCCGGGTTAATGTTTCGTAGGGTAAAGCAGCTCAGGTCAGCGGCCCTTCCCCTTGCGCATCAGGGCGACGAAACGGTCGAAGAGGTAGTGGCTGTCCTGCGGTCCGGGCGAGGCCTCGGGGTGGTACTGCACCGAGAACACCGGCTTATCCTTCACCTGGAGGCCGCAGTTCGTTCCATCGAACAGGGAGACGTGCGTCTCCTCCACGCCGGGGGGAAGCGTCTCGCGGTCGACCGTGAAGCCGTGGTTCATCGAGGTGATCTCGACCTTGTCGGTCGTGAAGTCCTTTACCGGGTGGTTCGCGCCGTGGTGACCTTGGTGCATCTTGCGCGTGCGCGCCCCGAGCGCCAGCGCCAGCATCTGGTGGCCGAGGCAGATGCCGAACAGCGGCAAGCCGGAGCTAACGAGCTTCTTTATCTCGGGCACCGCGTAGCGCCCGGTGGCGGCCGGGTCGCCGGGTCCGTTGGAGAGGAACACCCCGTCGGGCTTGCGCTCGAGGATCTCATCGGCCGACGTCGTCGCCGGCACCACCGTCACCTTGCAGCCGGCGCTGGCGAGGCAGCGCAGGATGTTGCGCTTTAACCCGTAGTCGACGGCGACGACGTGCAGGTCGGGACTGGTCTGGCGCGGATACCCTTTGCCCCAGACCCAGCTCATCTCATCCCACGTGTAGCTCTGGCCGCTGGTGACGTCGGGCACGAGGTCCATGCCGTCGAGGCCGGGCCAAGCCTTGGCCTCGGCCTTGAGCTTCGCGATGTCGAAGAGGCCGGAAGGCTCGTGCGCGATGACGCCGTTGGGCATG
This sequence comes from Hyphomicrobium sp., assembly GCA_035517115.1. Classification (GTDB taxonomy): domain Bacteria; phylum Pseudomonadota; class Alphaproteobacteria; order Rhizobiales; family Hyphomicrobiaceae; genus Hyphomicrobium_A. The sequence continues at coordinate 1,078 of DATIZL010000089.1, read as the reverse complement.
CCCCGCTCGCGGATGCGCGCGGTGAGCGCGCGTGTATCGACGCCGGCGATGGCGATGATGCCGCGCGCCTTGAGCCAGCGGTCGAACTGTTCGGCCGCGCGGTAGTTGGAGGCGACGACGATCGGTGCACGCAGCACGCAGCCGCGCACGCCCGAGCGCGCGGCGAGGTTGGAGGTTTCGGTGTCCTCGGCGTTGGTGCCGACGTTACCGATGTGGGGGAAGGTGAAGGTGATGATCTGGCCGGCGTAGGAGGGATCGGTGAGGATCTCCTGGTAGCCGGTCATCGCCGTGTTGAAGCAAACCTCGCCGACGGCGGAGCCCGTGGCGCCGAGACCGGTGCCCGCGATCACGGTGCCATCAGCTAGGACGAGGCGCGCCGTCAACGGCGCATCGGCCCAGGGTGCGGGCGCGTGCGTTGGGTCGGGCGTCGTCATGTTCAATAAGGGCTCCGGCTACCCGCAGGAGGTCGCGCTGGCGCGCGGGACTAGCGGCGAGCTAGGCGGGGCGGCGGAACTCTTTAAGAGAAGCGCTCCGTGAGGTCAACCCGCTCCCAGTGGTCCGCCTATCGATCTGGCGGCCGAGTATGTTATCTGCCTCTTTTGCATTCAAGTGCAATTCCATAAAAAAGATGGTGATGAAATGGATTGGACGAAGCTACTTTCTCAAACCCGCCTATGCACGGAGGCCGAGCCTAGCAGAATCCGACCTGGCAGAACCGAATTCGACTCGGATGTTGACCGGATTATGTTCTCGAGCTCATTCCGGCGGTTGGCGAAGAAGACACAGGTTCATCCGCTTGCCGCGAACGATCACGTCCATACCCGCCTGACCCACAGCCTAGAGGTCTCAAGGGTGGGCCGAACGTTGGGAGAAGCTCTAGCAGACACCCTCATTCGGGACGCTGGAGAAAAATACAACCCCACACTTCCTGCAGGAATTATCCCCGACGACGTCGGGAATATTGTTCAGGCAGCTTGCTTGGCCCATGACATTGGGAATCCCCCCTTCGGCCACTCGGGCGAGGAGGCAATAATTCATTGGTTCATCCAGAACAGAAGCCTTCTTCCCGAAAGCCTTT
>DATIZL010000088.1:0-5017 GCA_035517115.1 Hyphomicrobium sp. | reverse complement strand
TATTGGGACTGGACCCCGTCGATCGGCATGGTCCGCGGCCTCCTGGAGGGGCGCATGTATCCCTTAACGCTGCAGGGCCTCGACGCGGCGACGGCCGAGCTCATGCGCTAGGGATGATGCCCCTTAGGGGGTTGATGCCGCGGCGCGAATCCTTGCTTATGCCACGATTGAAGCGTGCGTTGGCATAGGCCGCACCTCGATTGACGGCGCCCGCAGGGGCGCTAAAACGGCGAAGGTGCGCAGGGACGAGGGGCTCGCGATGAAGGCCACAGGCATTTGGCTCGCGCTAGTCGCAGCAGCGCTGACGGGGTGCTCGGGTGCCTCGAGTTTGCCGAGCTTGACCACGGGTTCGATCCTCGGTGGTCCTGCCAAGCCGGCTACCGCAGATCCGGCTTCGATCAACAATCCGACCAACCGTGCTTTCCAAGTCGGCACGGTGTCCGCCAAGGCCATCAAGTGCGGCTTCAATTTCGACCCTGCCAAGCTCAAGAACAACTATCTGACGTACGAGCGCACGCTCGCGCCCACCGCCGACATGGCGGGCATCGAGAAGGTCTACGACGTCTCCTTCAACGGCGTCGCCAAAGCCGTTGCCGGCGAGTCCGACTACTGCACCGACGACAAGACCAAGGCCATAAAGGCCGATCTCAGCCGCCACCTCGCCGGCGACTACAGTCCGCCGGCGCGGCCGAAGGAAGCCGTCGCCGAAAGTGACGGCATCTTTGACTTTTTCGCTGGAGATCACGGCACCGGCGGCGCCGGTGCAAAGCAAAAGACGGCGACCGATAACAGTAATTTATGAGCATACGCATCGGAGCGCTCCGCCGTCGAAAACTCCAATCCCTCCACACGGGCGACAAGGAGTACAAGGTGAAGCTGCCGACCGACAACCGCGACTGAGCCGTTTCGTCGCGCGGGGGCCAGCGCGAATGGTAAATTCTTGCAGCAGCTTCTCTGGATTGAAACCCTTCTCAAGCTCTCAGCAGGGCTGCCTCTAGCGCTCGCCCCCGGACCGACGCTCAGGCTCTTGGGGCTGCCGCGCACCGAGACGGGATTCTGGCCGCGCCTTCTCGGCGCCCTCCTCATCGGGCTCGCGGGCGCCACCTTCCTTGAAGGCAGCTCGCCCGGCAGCCGCGGTCTCGGCCTTCAGGGCTGCGTCCTTGTTAACTTTTCTGGGGTTTCAATGATGACGGGGCTGCTTGTGCTGGACGCCGGACCGGCGTCCGCCCGCGGCCGGGCGATGATGTGGACGCTCGTCATCCTCCTCATCTTGTTGTGCGTTTTGGAGATAGCGAACTTCTGAGCGGCCGCGCCGGGCGGTGGCACGCCGTGTGCTTAGCTTGCACCGGGATGCGCTCCGCCAATGTCGTCCGCATCCTGGAGTTGCCGATGCCGGCCGCCGCCGCCTTTCCCGACCGTCTCGCGCACGCTTGGCCCGGTGCTCCGGGCGTAGGCGACAGCGCCGTCGACGTGGCCGAGCCCGCACCGGCAGCGTGCACCTTCGCGCTCGTGACGGAGCGTGCGGGCTTCGATGCGCTCGAGGCCGAGTGGAACGACCTCTTCTGGCGGGCCGGGCGCAGCACCCAGGTCTTTCAGACCTTCAATTGGAACTGGCATTGGTGCAACCACTACCTAGCGGCGGCCAGCGGCGAGACGGGCCCGTCGCTCGCCATCGTCACCGGTCGCCGCCACGGGCGCCTCGTCATGGTGTGGCCGCTCGTCAGCGAGCGCGTCGCCGGGCTGACGCAGATCGGCTGGATGGGGGATCCGGTCAGCCAGTACGGCGACGTGCTCATCGAGCCGGACTCCTTACCGTTTCTCGCTAATGCGTGGGCCTTCGTCACGCGCGAGCTGAAGCCCGACCTATTGCGGTTGCGCAAGGTGCGCGACGACGCCGCGATCGCGGCGCTCCTCGGCGACCTCAACGCCTTTCCCGCCGAGCGCCATGAAGCCCCTTACCTCGACCTCGCCAGCGCGCCCGACTTTGCCACCTTCGAGCGGCGCTACTCGCCGCGGTCGCGGCGCAACCGCCGCCGCCTTTCCCGCCGCCTGCAGGAGCTCGGGCCGGTGGCCTTCGAGCGCTGCCGCGAGGGCCCGCGTGCGCGCGCGCTGGCAATCAAAGCCGTCGATTTGAAGCGCGAATGGCTGAGGGAGCGCGGTCTGGTCTCGCCGGCGCTCGGCGATCCGCGCTTTGCGAGCTTCTTTGCCGACGTAGCTCAAGGGACGGTTCGTCCTGCGGGCTGCGAGGTCTCTGCGCTCACCTCGGGCGGCGAGCCGGCGGCGATCGAGATCACGCTGCGCTGCCTCGACCGCATCCTCATGCACGTGATCGTCTTCAATCTGAAGTACGAGAAGGCAGGTGCCGGCGTGCTGCTGCTCGAGCGGACGTTCGCGCAGTCCTTCGGCACGAACGCGCGCACGTTCGATCTCTTGTCGCCCGGGGACAGCTACAAGCTCGCCTGGGCCGATGCATCGATGGGGGTCACCGATTGGGTGATACCGCTGTCCGCGCGGGGCTGGGTGTTCGCGCGGCTCTATCTCGGGCTTGCGCGCCCCGCGCTCAAGGCGGCCCTCGACGCCATGCCGACCTCGCTGCGTCGCCTGGTGGCTGACCGCTACGCCGGTTAGCTCCGCTAGCCGACGCCGAGCTTCTTCTGCAGGCTCGAGGAGGAGGTCGTGTACTGGAACAAGAGCTTCTTGCCCGGGTAGACGTACTTGTACGCCTGCTGCGCCATCAGCGCGGCCTCGTGGAAGCCGCACAGGATGAGCTTCAGCTTGCCGGGATAGGTATTGATGTCGCCGATGGCGAAGATGCCCTTCTCGCTCGTCTCGAACTTCTCGGTGTCGACGCGGATCAGGTTATCGGTGAGCGCCAGGCCCCAGTTGGCGACGGGACCAAGCTTCATCGTCAAGCCGAAGAAGGCGAGCATCGTCTCGACCGGCAGCCGCTCCTCTCCGGTATTGGTCTTGACCGTCACCGCGTCGAGCCGCCCGCCCTCGCCGTGCAGCGCCGACACCTGACCGATGAGCAGGCGGATCTTCTTCTCGGCCGCGAGCAGGCGCATCTTCTCGACCGAATGCGGCGCGGCGCGGAACTCGTCGCGGCGATGCAGGAGCGTGAGGCTCTTGGCGATCGGCTGCAGGTTGAGCGTCCAATCGAGCGCTGAATCGCCGCCGCCGACGATGAGCACGCTCTTGTCGCGGAAGCCCTCCATGCGGCGGACCGCGTAGAACACCGAGGTTCCCTCGTAGGCCTCGATGCCCGCGAGCGGCGGCCGCTTGGGCGTGAACGAGCCGCCGCCGGCCGCGACGACGACGACCTTGGCCACGAACTCCTTGCCCGCGTCGGTCTTGATGTGAAAGCGGTCGTCGGGGAGCCGCCTTAGCTCCTCCACTTGCTGGCCGAAGTGGAACGTCGGCTTGAAGGGCTTGATCTGCTCCAAGAGCCGGTCGGTGATCTCCTGCCCGGTGACGATCGGCAGCCCGGGAATGTCGTAGATCGGCTTATCGGGATAGAGCTCGGCGCACTGGCCCCCCGGCTTGTCGAGGATGTCGACGACGTGCGCCCGGACGTCGAGCAGCCCAAGCTCGAACACGGCGAAGAGCCCAACCGGGCCGCCGCCGATGATGAGGGCATCCGTCTCGATGACGCCGCCCGGCTCGGCGGCCTGCGCCATTGTGCTCATCGGGTTGCCCCACTACTGCCTTGCGCGCATCAGAACTGCTTTGCCGGAACGCGCACAATAAGCCCATCGAGCTCGGGCTTAATCTTGATCTGGCAGGACAGGCGGCTCTGCTCGCGGACGTCGAAGGCGAAATCCAGCATGTCCTCCTCCATCTGCGAGGGCGTGCCGGTCTTATCGCGCCAAGCATCGTCCACGTACACGTGACACGTCGCGCAGGCGCAGGCGCCGCCGCATTCGGCCTCGATTCCCGGGACGTTGTGGAGTTTTGCCGCCTCCATGAGGGTCATCCCCGGCTCGCACTCGACCACCTGCTCGCTGTTGTCAGGCTGAATAAAGGTGATCTTGACCATGCGTGCGTGACGGGCTCCCTGGGGCAAGAAAAACGGGCGCTCTTGGCCCGCGCGAAAGCAGGCCCCCCGCGGCCCGCCGTTGGTTCGGCATTCAATATTCGGCGCAAGCCCTAAATTCAAGGCCGGGGGAGGGCGGCGAAAGTTGCAGGAGAGAAGCCCGCTAAGCCGCAGAATTCAATGCGGCGATGTAGGCATCGGCCTCGCTCAGCGCATCCGTCAGCTCGCGCACGGCGGCCGCGCAGCCTTCCCTATCCCGCCGGCGGCTCATCCCCTCGGCCTTCTCCGCCAGCCGGGCGACGCGCCAGGCCCCCACGGCCCGTGCAGACCCCTTGAGGGTGTGCGCCGCGATCTTCCAATCCCTGTCGGTCCAGGCCTCGTTGAGCGCAGCCAGTGTCGTGGGAGCCTGGCCGATGAAGAGGCCAAGAATCTCCTGCTCCAGGGCCTGATCCCCGAGCGTGAAGCGGCGCAAATGGGCAAGGTCGAGCGCGGGCTCGGTCCGAGTTGCAGCTCCCGCGGGCTTCGGGCGTCGGGCTTTGGCGGCGGCGGTCATCGCAACACCAAGTGGCGATAGCCCCGCACGGAAAATCGGAGGTCGGCGGCGGTCGGGGGCAAACCGGTGGCGCAGCCTCACACACAGGATATAAGTGCCCGTAAATTGCGCTTCCTCAAGTCGAGCATTAACCTTCTGCCGAATCGGGGAAACTTGGATTCTTGGCGGTCCCGAGGCAAACCTTGCTTTCGCCCCAAAGTCCCGCCAAAGCATTGACTAACGGGTGGATTTGCAGTTTTGCGACGCGCTTTTGAGCTTGGCCCCTGAACCGGGCCGCGTGCGGCTTTAGTTGCTCTTAAAGCCGCGCCGATTGCGTCGTCGAAGGGGTGGACGGAAGACCGCGCAAAGCGGCTTCCTTGGGACAGGCGAATGGCTCAAGACAAGAACAGCAAAGTCAGCGCCCGTGGCGCTGATGACAAGCCCGAGCCGAC
>DATIZL010000087.1:0-3701 GCA_035517115.1 Hyphomicrobium sp. | reverse complement strand
GGCCGCTCGGCGCCCGCGCTCCCTCGCTCCTTGAAACCTTAGGGGTTATGCCCGCGAGACCGTGAAGCCGTGTCGACCCCACGCGCTAGCTCCACCCCCACCCCGGCCCTCCCCCTCTCTGAGGGGGAGGGAGGGAAAACGAACGGGAGCATGCCACCTCCACTTCTCCTCCCCCGCCTTGGCGAAGCCAAGCGTTGGGGGAGGACGACGCGGTGAAGCGCAAGCTTCAGCGCGTCAGGTGGGGGTGAGGAAGGCGGACTCTTGCTCAGATGTCACCCTCGGGCTTGTCCCGAGGGCCCACGCCTCAACGGTCTGCCTACAGGGAGTGAAGGTTGCGACGCTCGCCACACCGTCACCCGCAGGGCGCCAACGGAGAGCTGGATCCTCGGAATAAATCCGGGGATGACGGAGAAGAGCGCGCGTCATCGCAACGCGAACGACAACGCCCACGGCCTAGGAGCGCGCCGCCCTCACTTGTCGCAGCGGTAGATGAACTCGCGCGGATTGGCCGACTTGAACACCCCGGTGGTGGCGTTCAACTCGCCCGGCTCGAGCAGGTCCCTGCTGACGATCCGCCGAGCGAGCTGGCAGTCGGTTTTGCACGCCGTTCCGTCCGCCGCCTTGAGCTTCTGCAGCAGCAGAATTCTCTGGCCTCGGATGTCGCCGGTCACGTCCACCAAGTACTCGGTAAAGGTGGTCTCCGCAGCGGCGTTGGCAGCCTCGATCTGGCGCGTGAGCAGGAAGGTGCGGTTGCGCGGGATGTTCTCCGTCTTCGTCTTGTCTTGCGTTCCGCACCAGTAGCCGCCGAGAAGGACCGCGTCGATGTCCTCGGCGTGCGCGCAGCTCAAGCCGCCCGCGCTCACGGCTGCAATCAGTGCAATGGTCTTCAAAGCCCGCATGTCGTGATCACCTCATCCCTTTGGCATGACCGCCGTCGTATCGTTGAAGGCATCCGCGATGATCGCGTGATACCAGGCGAGACCTTCGGCGTAGTTCTTCTTGCGCTCCTCGGCGCTCTCGCCCTTCTGCGAGACGAACGGCTCGCTCGGCGCCAGCAACGCCTTACCGTCCTTCTCCGCCGGCGCGTAGTTGGCGCCGATCTTGATGCTGTCGTCCGCCGCAACGAGCGACCAGCAGGTATTGCGATAGCGAGCCGGAAAATGCTCCGCGCCCGCGAGCTCGGCGAGAATATCCGCCGCCACGACCTTGGCCTGACTGTTCGCCGAGAACGCAGACTTCGGCATCTCGGCCGAAATCGCAGAGTCGCCCAACACGTAAACGTCCTTAACCTTAGCAGATGCAAACGTATCGAGCTTGACCGGACACCAGTCGCCTTCCGCGCAGCCGGCCTTGAAGGCGATCTCGCCCGCTTTCTGCGGGGGGATGATATTGGCGACGTCGGCCTTGAGGGTCGTCCCCGATTTCGTGACCACCTCTTTGGTCGCGGGATCGACGCGCACGACCTGGAAGTCGTCGATCTCGTTCGTCAGGTTCAGCTCGAGCACCCCCTCGTAGTACTTGGCGAAGGCCTCCTCGAAGGCCGGCTGCTTGGAGAACGTCTTCTTGGCGTCGAAGATGACGAGCTTCGCCTTCGGCTTCTTGGTCTTGAGGAAGTGGGCGATCATGCAGGCGCGCTCGTAGGGGCCGGGCGGGCAGCGGTAAGGATTGCCGGGCACCGCCATCACGACGAGGCCGCCCTCGGGCAAGGCCTCAAGCTGACGCATCAAAAGCTCGGTCTGCGCGCCCGCCTTCCAGGCGTGCGGCATGATCTCTGCGGCCTCGCGCGAGTAGCCGGCGATCGCCTCGTACTTGAAGTCGATGCCGGGCGAGAGCACCAACCGGTCGTAGGGCAGGCTCGCGCCGCCCTTCAAGCTCACCGTCTTCTTCGCGGTGTCCACGTCGCTCGCCCAATCGGTGGCGACCGTGATGCCGAGCTTGCGCAGCCCGTCGTAGGAGTGCTGCAGGGAGGCGAAGGTGCGGAAGCCGCCGAAGTAGTGATTGGAGTTGAAGCAGGTGGTGTAGATCGGCTGCGTCTCGACGACGGTCACCTCGAGTTGCGGCGCCTCGCTCTTCAAGACGCGGGCGACGGTGGCGCCCCCCGCTCCTCCGCCGACGATGACAACCTTGCCGCCGCCCGCCGCGATCGCCGCCTTGGTGAGAAGTGCGGGAGTTGCAGCGAGTAATGCCCACCCCCCCGCGAGCCGCGTAAACTCCCTGCGATTTATCATGGTGCGATGCCTTGTTCCCGGCCTGTCGTTGCCGATATCGTTAGCGGGACTGATTGGAAGCGGCAATGGACAAAAGACTGCTTATGAAGGACGCGTTTTGCTTCAAGCTGCTCGACCGCCGCGACTTCGTGTTGGGCGCCGGCGCGGGAGCGCTGCTGGCGAGCCTCGTCGGCGGCACGCGAAAGGCAAACGCCGTCACCGGCAGCGAGGAGTTCGAGGCGGCGCTCGCCGAGATCTTGAAAGGCGCAACGCCTAACAGCGGCGGCGTCGGCATGGACATCCCGGCCGCGGTCGAGAACGGCGACTACGTGCCCATCGCGCTTGGCGTCGAAAGCCCCATGACGGCTGAGAGTTACGTCAGGGCGATCCACCTGTTGTCGCCCGCCAATCCGCGGGCGCGCGTTGCCACCTTCACGTTCACGCCGCTGTCCGGGAGAGCGCGGGTGACGACGGTCATGCGGCTCGCCAAGACGCAAGAGGTCGTGGCCGTTGCCGAGCTGAGCGACGGCACGCTCCTCATGAGCACGCGCAGCGTCGACGTGAAGGTCGGCGGCTGCGGAACTTAAGAGAAGCGGAGCCCCGACATGAAAAAGCCGCCGCGCATCAAGATCCCGGAAGGCATCAAGGCTGGCGACGTCATCGAGATCAAGACGCTCGCCACCCACATCATGGAGACGGGCAACCGCAAGGACGCCGCCGGCAACAAGATCCCGCGCGACATCATCCACACCTTCAGGGCGACGTTCGAAGGCCGCGAGGTGTTCTCCGTCGCCCTCGGCTCCGGCATCGCGGCTAACCCCTACTTCGCCTTCTTCCTGAGGGTCCCTGGGCCCGGCACGCTCGAGCTCACGTGGATCGACGATGAGGGCGAGACCACCGTAGAGAAGGTGCCGCTTGTGGTCGCCTGAGCCTTCGGACGGCCCTTACGGCCCCTGCAGCCGCCGTAGCAAGCGCTCGCCCTTGTCCGCCGCCCGCTCGCTCAAGCCGCGCGCCCACTCCTGCGCCCGCCGCAGCGACCGCTCGCCGGCAACACGGCCGCGCTCGCCGGCTTGGCGCCCCGCAACCTGCATGCGTTGTGCCCACGCGATCGCGCGCGGCTTAAACTCGCGCCAGGCGTCATCGAGCTTGGGCCGCAGCGTGCTGTAGGTGCGTCCGAGGTAGCCTTTCGCCCTCCAGCGCAGGACGCGGCCGTAGCGCCACGCCCACGAGCCGCGGATGCGCGCAAACAGGGCCTCCTGCCAGGGCACGAAGGCCTCGTAGAAGGAACGGAACCAGGCGATCTGCAGCAGCTGCGGCTTGGTCAGGAAGAAGATGCGCGCGATGAGCGCCGTGCTCGCGAGCTTCGCCGCAATGATGATCGCGATTGCCGTCACGAAGTGGCCGGTCACCAAGAGGTAGACGCCGAGGAACTTCGCCGGGATGAGGATCGCGCTCGGCACGCTGAGCGTCACCAGCGCCCCGTAGGGCGGCAAG
>DATIZL010000086.1:0-15919 GCA_035517115.1 Hyphomicrobium sp. | reverse complement strand
GGTGCACTCGCCAAGGCGGCCGAGGCCGCGCAGTTCAAGGGCAAACGCAAGAGCACGGTCGAACTCTTAGCGCCGCCGCGCATCGGGGTCAGCCGGCTCGTGCTGCTCGGAACGGGCAAAGGCGCGGATCTCAAGGAGAACGACTGGACGCTCACCGGCGGCTCGGCGGCGGGAGCGATCTCGGCGCGCAAGACCAAGAGCGCGAGCATCATCGCCGAGGCCGCCGACACCGGCGGCACCCGCCCCGAGGCGATCGCGGCGCTCATCGGCTTCGGTGCGCTCCTGCGCCACTATGAGTTCCGCAAGTATCTGACCAAGCAAAAGCAGGACGACGAGCCAGCCGAGCCGGATGCGCTGCAGAAGCTCGTCATTCACTGCGCCGATCCCGACAAGGCGCGCGCGGCCTTCGCGCGGCATCTGGCGGTCGCCAACGGCATCACGATCGCGCGCGACCTCGTCAACGAGCCGGCCAACGTGCTGGGGCCCATCGAGTTCGCCGAGCGCGCGCGCGAGCTGGAGAAGGCGGGCGTGGAGGTCGAAATCCTCGATGCCGCCGAGATCGAGAAGCTCAAGATGGGCGCGCTGCTCGCGGTAGCGCAGGGCAGCGTGCGGCCTGCGCGCGTCGCCGTCCTGCAGTGGCACGGCGCGAAATCGAAGCGGGCAAGGCCGCTCGCGTTCATCGGCAAGGGGGTCGTATTCGACACCGGCGGCATCTCCATCAAGCCCGCGGCCGGCATGGAGGACATGAAGGGCGACATGGGCGGCGCCGCCGCGGTGGTGGGGCTGATGCGCGCACTCGCCGAGCGCAAGGCGAACGTGAACGTGGTGGGGCTCATCGGGCTCGTGGAGAACATGCCATCGGGATCGGCAACGCGCCCGGGCGATATCGTCAAGGCCTACTCGGGGCAGACGGTGGAGATCCTCAACACGGACGCGGAGGGGCGGCTGGTGCTCGCCGACCTCATCTCCTACGCGCAGGAGCGCTTCAAGCCGCGCCTCATCATCGACCTCGCGACGCTCACCGGCGCGATCATGGTCGCGCTCGGCAAGGAGTATGCTGGTCTCTTCGCCAACGACGAGAAGCTCGCGCACGATCTCTTGGAAGCGGCCTCGGTGACGGGTGAGAAGGTCTGGCGCATGCCTCTCGACAAAGCCTACGACAAGATGATCGAGTCCAAGAACGCCGACATCAAGAACATCGGCGGGCGCTGGGCCGGGGCCTGCACGGCGGCGGCGTTCCTCAAGTACTTCGTGAAGGACACGCCCTGGGCGCACATCGATCTCGCCGGCACGGCGATGGATGCCCCCAAATCGGAGATCAACCCGAGCTGGGGATCGGGCTGGGGTGTGCGGCTGCTCGACCGCTTCATCGCCGACAAGCACGAGCGCGCCGAGAAATAGGCTTCACGCTTGGAAACTTAACAACCGGATTGCTAAGTGGTAAGTATTATTATTTTCCATAATATATATTATGCGAATGATGTGAGGTCTCGCCGGTCCAGAGGCGCGGCGGCTGTCACAGCAGCGCGTCTTCCGCCTTGCGCACCCCCGCTGAGATCAGCGCCGCATAAAGCGCACTCACGAACCCCGACAGCACGTTGACGCTGACGACAATACCAATGAGGTGTGCGAGCTCCTCGCCCAGCACGACGCTCAATACCGTCACGATAAAGTCGTCGAACGCTTGCTTGATCTGGAAGATGAGCTCGCTCACCTGCTCGATCGAGGGGTGCGTTGGCACCTTGAAGATGATCTCCCAGCCGATGTCGGCGACGCTGACGGCCGGCAAGAGGTGAGCTGCCGCGAGCAGCGCCAGCCCCGCCGAGAACAAGAGGCCCAGCGCGGGCGCGAGCCGAAAGTAGCCCCAGCGCATGGGCAGCGCCTCGGCGCGGATCGACAGCAGGCGCAACACGCTGGCGCCGATGTAGACGCACACGCCGAACAGGAACGCCACCCAGTAGAGGCGGTCCATGTTCGTGCCGGCGAAGGTGAAGAGCGCGGAGATGCCGGCAACGACGCCTTTGAAGGTCGCCTCGGAGGCGCCGATCAGCGCGGTGATGAAGGTGCCGCGTTTGATGACGCCCCCGAAGTAGAACGGCAGCTCGTAGCGCAGGCGCGCCACCTCGAGGCGCAGGCCCAAGAGGAAGCTTAGACCCGCCGTGACGGCCGCAAACAGGAAGGGAGAGTGGAAGGCGAAGGCGGCGATGCCGGCGACGGCGATGAGCTCGCCGGCCATGATGAGCCCGTTGACGAATATGCGCAGGATGGTCATCGGCCGCCCGTTGAAGCGCCGCGCGGCTCTCGTTTGCGCAACGCCTTCCCCAGGGCCAGCCTAGCCCGAAGCCGTGGGGCCGAACAATGGATCTGCGGCCCCTAACCGGTTTTAGCGTGCCAGCGAGGACACCGTCTGGGGCGCATGGCAGACGGGATCGCGCGTGCGCGCCATCTGCGCCTCGAACGGGAACGAGCGGCGATAGGCGCGGAACTCACCACCCGTGTCGCCAACGATCTGCAGCGCCACCGGGGAGTTCTCCGAGGCCGGGATCAGGTAGGTCTGCACGACGTAGGGCGCGGTGCCGGGCGCCAGCTCCAGCGTACCCTTGAACACGATGTTGTCGCCTTCGGCGGCGCCGCCGTCGAGCTTGAGCGCGGTACCGCCGCAACTTTCGTCGGCCGCGACCTTAATCCCGCACCAGCCTGCGCCGCAGGCGACGACGTCGAGCGTGAGATTGCCGCCCGCCTCGCGCGCCCAGGTCGTGCCCTGCCAGCGCCCGGCGATGTCGGCGGCTTTAAGGTCTGCGGCCATGGCATTGGCGGCGAGCGGCGCTGCCGCCACGAAAACACAAATGACCCTCAACATACGCTTCATCGTTTGCCTCAAGCCTTTCTGACCCATGCTCGACGCCACGACCACAGCAATACCCGCGGGCGAATTTGTGTCCCGCCTCCACCGACTTACCGCACAAACTCCGCGACTTGCGGTCATTCTCTTGGTCTTGCTGCTTGCGGTGCCGACCGGGATCGTCGCCGTCGCCGAAGGCGCAGCGCTGCTGCCGCTGCCCTTCAATCTGTTCCTCGTCGATCAGCGCCTGCCCGGCATCTTCAAGCTGCACATGCTGGCCTCCGGCGCTGCGTTGCTGCTGATCCCGCTGGTGATCGCCGCGCGCCGGGATCGCGCGTGGCACAAGCCACTCGGGCGCATTACCGCGGTAGCCGTCGTGCTCGGCGCGCTCTCCTCGCTGCCCGTAGCGGCCGCCAGCCACTCCGTCGCCGTGGCGCGCGCCGGCTTCTTCGCGCAAGGGGTCGTGTGGCTGACGCTCATCGCGCTGGGCGTCATCGCCGTCCGCCGCAAGCAGATCGCGACGCACCAGCGGCTGATGCTGGCCATGGCCGCGGTCGCCTCCGGCGCTCTGTGGGTGCGCCTCGGCACGACGGTCGCCACCACCTGCCATCTGCCCTTCGATCCGATCTACGGCTCCGTCGCCTGGGCCGGCTGGATGGTGCCGCTCGCCGCCGTATGGATGTTCCCGCCGCGCCTGTCCTCAGCGCGCGCCTGAAGAAGCACCCTCGCCTCTCAGCGCCGCTTCGACTAGCTTGCGGCGCATGACGCCATCCAAGGACATCTCCCGCCTCATCGAGATCATGGCCGCGCTGCGCGATCCTACAAGCGGCTGCCCGTGGGACCTGAAGCAGAGCTTCGCGACCATTGCGCCCTATACCATCGAGGAGGCCTACGAGGTCGCCGATGCCATCGCGCGCGGCGATCTCGACGACTTGAAGGACGAGCTCGGCGACCTGCTGCTTCAAGTTGTCTATCACGCGCGCATGGCCGAGGAGCGCCAAGCGTTCGCCTTCGGCGACGTGGTCGAGGCCATCACACGCAAGATAATCCGCCGCCACCCGCACGTATTCGGCAGCCCCGAGGAGCGCGCGGCGGGCGCGGCGCCCGGCTTCTGGGACCGCGCCAAGGCCTCCGAGCAAGCGGAGAAGGATGCGGGCGTGCTCGATGGCGTCCCCGTCTCGCTCCCCTCGCTGACGCGCGCCGTCAAGTTGCAGAACAAGGCAGCCAAAGTTGGCTTCGACTGGCCGTCGCTCGCGCCCGTCCTCGCCAAGCTCACGGAGGAGCTCGCCGAGCTCGAGGCCGAGATCGCATCGCATCCCAAAGGCGCCGCGGCATCGCCGGCGATCGAGGAGGAGTTCGGCGATCTCCTGTTCGTCATCGCCAACGTGGCCCGCCACCTCAAGATCGATCCCGAAGGTGCGTTGAGGGCCGCCAATGAGAAGTTCATCCGCCGCTTCCGCTACATCGAGGCGCAGCTCGACGAGCGCGGCCGCACGCCCGCCCAGTCCGATCTCGCGGAGATGGACGCGCTGTGGGACGACGCCAAGAGCAAGGGTCTTTGACGGGCTTCAAGCCGTCACCGCTTGTGCACAAACAAGGACGCGCTCAACCGTTTCCTTAAAGGCCCAAGCTGCCGGGAGCCCCCGGCTAGGCCAATGACTTCGTGAGATAAGTGCTGTGCTTGCCGGCGCGGACCGCATCCTGCGCAACCCTCGTTCTTAAGGCGGAAAGCGGTAGCGTCCGCGCGTGCTACACTTTGCTGGCTTGCCTTGCAGGGGCAGACGAGCTGTCTTGGGCGGGCGAGTCGGCAGATCACGGCGCCCCAAGTCACTGCGCCCACGAGCACGAGGCCAAGGCTCGCAAGTTTCTCCGTGTCTAAGTCTTAAGCATCTGACACGCATCGCGGAGGTTCAAGATGACAGGTCGGTTTATTGCACTGATTGGCGCCATGGGAATGGCCATCGCGTTGGCTGGTACTCCCGCTCTGGCGAAGGAGAACAAGACGCTGAAGCTGATCGACTCCGACAACGACGGCACCGTCGATCTCGCCGAGGCGAAGAAGGCGGCGGGCGAGCTGTTCGACAAGCTCAACAAGGACAGCGACAACACGCTCGATGCAAAGGAGCTCAAAGGCCACCTTTCCAAGAAGGATCTGGAGGCCGCCGATCCGGACAAGGACGGCACGCTCACCAAGGACGAGTACCTGGCCCTCGTCGAGACGCGCTTCAAAGCCGCCGATCCCGACAACGACGGCAAGCTCGACGCCAAGGAGCTCGACTCCAAGGCCGGCAAAGAGCTGGTGAAGCTGCTGAAGTAACGGAAGAGCGCTTGGCCTGTCACGCCCGCGGCGCGGAGCCAAAAGCTCCGCGCTAGAGCGCCGTGAGCGCAGCGCCCGCCCGGCGCGCTTGCGCGTTGAGCCGCTCTTTCTTTTCCGCCGCGATGCGTACCCGCGCCTTGACCTCCCCGCTGTCGAGATCCTCGCGCGCCAAGACCTCGCTCTCCTCATAGAGCCAGTTGACGAGCCGGCCCTGGTGCGCAGGAATCAGAAGCTCGATGATCGCATCCGCGCGGCCGAGGCGCGCATCGATGGCATCGAGCAGCGCGTCGATCCCCTCCCCCGTCGCCGCTGAGACGAGCACCGGCCTGCGTTCGACCCACTGCGCCGCGCTATCAGCTTCCGCGCGCGTCACCGGGCTCAAGAGATCGATCTTGTTCCATACCTCGAGGATGGGGCTGTCGGCGGGGAGCGTATCGATGCCGAGCTCGGCGAGCACGGCCTCGACGTCGCGCGCCTGGTTGTCCGTCTCCTCGTGCGCGATGTCGCGCACGTGCAGGACGAGATCGGCCTCGATCACCTCCTCGAGCGTGGCGCGGAAGGCCGCGACGAGTGTCGTCGGCAAATCCGAGATGAAACCGACGGTATCGGACAGGATGATGCGGCGCCCGCTCTTCAAGCGCACCTCGCGCATGGTGGGATCGAGCGTAGCGAACACCTGCTGCTTGGCGAGCACGTCCGCACCGGTGATGCGGTTGAACAGCGTCGATTTTCCCGCGTTGGTATAGCCGACGATGGCGACGACCGGGTAGGGCACGCGGCGGCGTCCCGCGCGGTGCAGCTCGCGCGTTCTGACCACGACCTCGAGCTCCCTGCTGATCGCCGTGATGCGCTCGTCGATCATGCGGCGGTCGAGCTCGATCTGCGCCTCGCCGGGGCCGCCGAGGAAGCCGTAGCCGCCGCGCTGGCGCTCCAAGTGCGTCCACGTGCGCACGAGCCGGCTCTTCTGGTAGGAGAGATGCGCAAGCTCGACTTGTAGCCGCCCCTCGCGCGTGCGCGCGCGGCGCCCGAAGATCTCCAGGATCAGGCCGGTGCGATCGAGCACCTTCGTGCTCCACGCGCGCTCGAGGTTGCGCTGCTGGATCGCCGAGACCGGGTGATCGATGACGACGAGCGCAATCTCTTCTGCGGCGATGAGCGCCTTGAGCTCCTCGACCTTGCCGCTGCCAAACAGCGTTGCCGGACGCGGGGCGGAAACGGGAACGAGCTGCTTGTCGATGACCGCGAGGTCGATCGCCTCGGCGAGGCCCGCCGCCTCGCTCAGCCGGTCTTTGGCAGAATGCTGGGGCGCGGCAGGGCGGCTTGGCGCACCGGCTTGCTCGCGGCGCGGACGGGGGTGGCGTTTGAGCTCAGGGACCAGCACGAGGGTGCGCACGCCGTCTCTCAGCCGCGCCTGCCCTTCCCTCCGTTCCGCTGCTCCTATGTCAACGCGCTCGTCGATGGCCTTGGCCGTCCAGGTTAGGCCTCGGTCGTCTCCGTCTCCATGAGGTGGACGGGCTGGCCGGGCATGATGGTCGAGATCGCATGCTTATACACGAGCTGCGAATGCCCGTCGCGTCTGAGGAGGACGCAAAAGTTGTCGAACCAGCTCACGATCCCTTGGAGCTTGACGCCATTGATGAGGAAGATGGTCAGCGGCGTCTTGTTCTTGCGCACGTGGTTCAGGAAGGTGTCCTGAAGGTTCTGGACTCGATCTGCACCCATTGTTCTTATCCGCCTGTTCTAGGTCTGCATGGGGTCTTTCGTCCGCTCGACCGAGCGATCGTCTGCGGCGCAATATAATAACATTTTGCCGCAGTGCACCTTAAAACGTATACCAATTTCTCCTGTAAAAAGAAGCCGTTCACACGCTCGAAATGTCGGCAAACTGGTGAAATTTCGAGCGCAGCCGCCGGCTGATCGGCCCTGGTTTTCCATCCCCCACCACCCTTCCGTCGATGCGTACGACCGGCATCACCGTGTTGGTAGCGGAGGTAATGAACGCCTCGCGCGCCTGCAAGGCCTCCTCCAAACGAAACGGGTGCTCGCGGAGGTCGACATTTTCCTCCTTCAGCGTGTCGATCAGGGTGGCCCGCGTCACGCCTGCAAGGATATACGGGTCGAGTTGCCGGGTGATGACAACCTTGTCCTTGGTGACGATCCAGGCGTTGCTCGAGGCACCCTCGGTGATGAAGCCCTCGGCATCGACGAACCAGGCCTCGCGCGCGCCCTCGGCGCGCGCCGCCTCCTTGGCAAGCACGGCGGGAAGCAGCATCACCGTCTTGATGTCCGAGCGCCGCCAGCGGATGTCTGGCATCGTCTTGACCGCAATGCCCGTCTCCGCGAGCGCCGCCTGAGACAGCGTGGCGAGCGGACGCGCCAGGCACACGACCGTGCGCGGCACATCGGAAGCCGGGAACGCGAACTCGCGCGGCCCCTCTCCGCGCGTCACCTGCAGGTAGACGAGGCCGTTGCGGACACGATTGCGGCGGATCGTTTCGCGCATGACGTGGGCGAGCGCCGCTGCGCTCATGGGGGCCTCGATCTTGAGCGCAGCCAGTGAGCGCGCAAGCCGCGCCATGTGCCGCGGCTCGTCGACGAGATGGCCGTCGCGCACCTCGCACACCTCGTAGACGGCATCGCCGAACTGGAAGCCGCGGTCCTCAACGTGGACCGCGGCCTTGGCATAGGGGAGGTAGCGGCCGTTGACGTAGACGATGCGGGTCACGAATCCCTCGGGGAGCGGCAGGCCGCTTTTAGACTTGTAGCCTCACGCCTGGCGCATCTCCGCCGTGCGGTGCTCGGAGGAGACGCCCAGCGCCCTGAGCTTGCGATGGAGAGCGGAGCGCTCCATGCCGACGAACTCGGCCGTGCGCGAGATGTTGCCGCCGAAGCGGTTGATCTGGGCGAGCAGGTACTCGCGTTCGAAGATCTCGCGCGCCTCGCGCAACGGCAGCGACATGAGGTGCTCGGCGCCGCCGTTGACGGGCAGCGGCACGTTGGAGCCGATCTCCTCGGGCAGCATGTCCGCGGTGATGACGGTGTTGGGATCGCCGCCGGCGAGGATCATTAGCCGCTCGATGTTGTTCCTGAGCTCGCGCACGTTGCCCGGCCAGTCGTGCGCCTGCAGCACGGCGATGGCGTCCTCCCCGATACGGCGGGGAGCAAGGCCGGAGGCGCTCGAGAGCTGGCCGACGAAATACTGGATGAGGTCGGGGATGTCCTCGCGGCGCTCCGCAAGCCCCGGCACGCGCAGCGGCACAACGTTCAGGCGGTGGTAAAGGTCCTCGCGGAAGCGGCCCTCGGCGATCTCGCGCTCGAGGTCGCGGCTGGTGGAGGAGATGATGCGCACGTCGACCGCCACTTTCTGCGCCCCGCCCAAGCGCAGGAACTTCTGCTCGACCAGCACGCGCAAGACCTTGCCCTGCGTCTCGATCGGCATGTCGGCGATCTCGTCGATATAGAGCGTGCCGCCGTGGGCCTCCTCGAGCGCGCCGACCTTGCGTGGGGCGCCCGAGCGGTCCTCCGTGCCGAACAGCTCCTCCTCGACGCGGTCGGGCGCCATGGCGGCCGCGTTGAGCACGACGAAGGGCGCCTCCGCGCGCGCCGACTTCAAGTGGATGGCGCGGGCCGCGAGCTCCTTGCCCGAGCCCGAGGGGCCGCGGATCAGGATGCGGCTGTTGGTCGGCGCCACGCGGTCGATGGCGTTGCGCAGCTGGTTGATGGCGGACGACTTGCCGATCATCTCGGCGCTGACGTGGGAGCGCTCGCGCAGCTCCTTGACCTCGCGCTTCAACTGGGAAGCTTCGAGTGCGCGCAGCGTCACGAGGATCAGCCGGTCGGCCTTGAACGGCTTCTCGATGTAGTCGTAGGCGCCGCGCTTGATGGCGGTGACCGCCGTCTCGATGTTGCCGTGACCGGAGATGATGACGACAGGCAAATCGGGGTAGCTGCGCTTGATGTAGGAGAGCACCTCCAGCCCGTCGAGACGGCTTCCCTGCAGCCAGATATCGAGGATGACGAGATGCGGGCGCCGCTCCTCGATTGCACGCAGCGCCTCGTCGCTGTCGCGCGCGAGCCGCGCGTTGTGGCCCTCGTCCTCGAGGATGCCAGCCACGAGATCGCGAATGTCGGCCTCGTCATCGACGATGAGGATATCTGCTGGCATCGGTCGCTCCTTCGATCGAATTCGGTCAGGCCTGGTGGGCCGGGGTTTGTTGGCTTTGGGGGGGTGACGGCTCCGCTCGCGCGGAGACGTGCGCATCGTCCAGAGGCAGCGTAATGCGGATGAGGGCGCCGCTCGCGCGGCCCGGCGCGGAGGGTGCGTCCTCGAGCGTGAGCGTACCGCCGTGCTGCTCGGTGATCTTCTGCACCATGGCGAGGCCGAGGCCCGTGCCCTTGTGCCCCTTCGTGGTGACGTAGGGCTCGAGCAGGCGTGCGCGGTTCTGCTTGGGCAGCCCGATGCCGTTGTCGATCACCTCGATCATCACGCGGTCCGACTGCGGCGTGACGATCGTCTCGATGCGGCCGCGCCAGCCGTTGGTCTCGGCGTGGCTCTCCTTGGCGGCTTCGACCGCTTCGCTGGCATTCTTCACGAGGTTGGTGACGGCGCGCGTAATGAGCCGGCGGTCGAACGACATGATGAGCGGCTTGTCCGGCATGCGCAGCACGTACTGGATGTCGGGGTGGCCCTCGCGGAACAGCACGATCGGCTCCTGCACCGCGTGGCGCAGATCGTGGCGCGCCATCTCGGGCTTGGGCATGCGCGCGAACTCGGCGAACTCGTCGACCATGGTCTTGAGGTCGCCGACCTGGCGCTCGATGGTGGTCGTCAGCTTGTCGAAGGTCTCGCGATCGGTGGTGATGATCTTGGCGTACTTCTTACGCAGGCGCTCGGCGGAAAGCTGGATCGGCGTCAGCGGGTTCTTGATCTCGTGCGCGATGCGCCGCGCCACGTCCGCCCAGGCGGCGGTGCGCTGCGCCACCACGAGGTCGGTCACGTCGTCGAAGGTCACGACCGAGCCGACGTCGCCGCCGCTCGCGCTCTCGCGCGTCACCATCACGGCGAACGTGCGCTCATCCCCGCGGCGCTGGTAGGTGACCTCCTCCTGCGCGCGGATCTTGAGCGTGTGCTCCTCCATCTTATTGAGCACCGCGGCGAAGGCGGGCAGCACCTCCTTGAGCTTCTTGCCGACGAGATCGCTGTCGGCGAGGCCGAGGAGATCGACCGCCGCGCGGCTGACAAGGGTGATGCGATCCTGGCTGTCGAGGCCGATGACGCCGGCGGAGACGCCCGACAGCACCGCCTCCATGAACTGACGCCGCTCCAAGAGCTGTTCATTGGCGGTCACGAGCGCGTCGCGCTGGTGTTTCAACTCGCGCGTCATCGTGTTGAACGTTTTCGACAGCCGCCGCAGGTCGCCCTCGCCGCGCTTCTCCGGCAGCTCAACCATGAGGTTGCCCTTCGACACCTCCTGCGCGCCGGCGATGAGGCGGCGGATCGGCGCCACGAAGCGTCCGGCGAACCACATGCCGACCCAGATCGCGGCCAAGAGCGCCGTCATCGAGGTCATCAGGTACATGAGCGCGTGCGCGACCTTGAGCCCGCCGCGCGCCCTGCGCAGCCGGTTGAACTCATCCACGTTCTGCTCGGTGAGCCGCAGGTGGTTGATCACCGTGGGGCTCACTCCACGCGCGACATAGAGGTACTTGCCCGGGTACCTCTCCAGCTTGGTCAAGGCCGCAACGCGGTAGCTCGTGGCGGTCGGCATCAAGAGTGGCACCTGCCCAGCTTCGGCTTGCTCGATCGCGGCGGCCGGGGGCGCCTTGTAGGTCAACTTCGCATTCTCGGTCGCTTCGACGACGGGGCTGCCGTCGCGCTCGATCACGTAAGCGGCGGGCAGCTCGCGCAGGCCTGCCTGCACCATGACCAGCCGTTGCAGCTTGCTCGCGTCTCCGCCGATGGAATCGGCCGCCGTGTCGAGGTCGCGGGCCATGTTGACGATGTCGGTGCGGATCACCTGGCCGTGCTCGTCGAGATAGGCGGCGGCAACGTCGAGCGAGCTCGACACGATCTCGCGCGTGCGGTTGGAGAACCAGCTGTCGAGGGAGCGCGAGAAGGTCACGGTGGCGCCGACGGCGAGCAGCAAGGTCGGCAGCGCCGCGATGATGCTGAACAGCGCCACGATGCGGATGTGCAGACGGGCACCAGGAATGCGCTCGCGCCAAGCGCGGGCCAGGCCGATCACCTGCCACGTCAATAGCGCGATCATCGCGATGATGAGCACGACGTTGACGAAAAGCACGATGAGCACGACCTCGCCGCGGGGCGGGATAGGCGTCAGCCCGGTCAGGATGAGGTAGGTGGCGAAGGCAGAGGTCAGCGAGAGCAGGACGATTCCCGCGCCGATGCGGACGGCCCGATCGCCCGGGTTGAGGGCGGAGGGCTCGTCACCGAGGTCAGGACGGCGCTGCACTGCGACGTCGGCGTCCGGCATGCTGCAAACTCTTAAATCCAGGGGCGGACTAAGTGTCTCTTAGGGTCTCGCGTCGGGGGTCACAGCCGGGATCGGCAACAGGGGCTTGGCGCAATTCTCCCGCGGCCATCGGCGATTGGTTCATACCAAAACAACAGACTGTGACATTTTCGCGACGTGTCCGATGGGTAACGCAAGATGCCCGACGAGGCAAGCGCGGCGCGCTTGTCGTTGTAAATCAAGGGCATTGGCCTTGTGATTTTAGGGCTGAGGCGTCCGGAATACGCGAATATCCAGGGCCCGGATGCGGGAGCGCAGCGTGTTGCGGTTTAATCCCAGAAGTTCGGCCGCGCGGATCTGGTTGCCGCGAGTCGCCGCGAGCGCAGCCGTGAGCAGCGGCAGCTCCACCTGGCGGATGACCCGCTCGTAGAGCCCGGGTGGAGGCAGCTCCTTGCCGAAGCCGGCGAAGTATCCGGTCAGGTAGCGCTCGACTTGCTCGCTCAGATCCTTGGCGTCGGCCGAACCGCGGTCCCCCGACTTCTCGGGAAGCGCCTCGGCCAGCTCCTGCTCGATGATCGGGGCGGTCAGCGTGTCCTGGGTGTAGAGAGCGGCGACGCGGCGCACGAAGTTCTCGAGCTCGCGGATATTGCCAGGCCAGGGGTGCGCCTTGAGCCGATCGATGGCGGCGGCCTCGATCGACTTCTGGCCCAGTCCCTCGCGCGCGGCCTGACGCAGGAAGTGGCGCACGAGGTCGCCGACGTCCTCCAGGCGCTCGCGCAAAGGCGGGATGCGGATCGGCACCACGTTCAAGCGATAGAACAGGTCCTCGCGGAAGAGCCCCTGCTGGATCTGTGCTTTGAGGTCGCGGTGGGTGGCGGCGATGATGCGCACGTTGGTCTTGATCGGCGTGCGCCCGCCGACGGTGGTGTACTCGCCCTCCTGCAGCACGCGCAAAAGGCGTGTCTGCGCATCGAGCGGCATGTCCCCGATCTCGTCCAGGAACAGCGTGCCGCCTTCGGCCTGCTCGAAGCGCCCTTGCGTGCGCGTCTGCGCGCCGGTGAAGGCGCCCTTCTCGTGCCCGAACAGCTCGCTCTCGACGAGCTCGCGCGGGATCGCCGCCATGTTGATCGCCACGAAGGGGCCCTGCCGGCGGCGTCCGTAGTCGTGCAGCACGCGCGCGACGAGCTCCTTGCCGGTGCCGCTCTCGCCGTTGATCATGACCGTGAGATCGGTCTGCGTGAGCCGCGCCAGCACGCGGTAGATCTCCTGCATCGCCGGGGAGCGCCCGATGAGCGGCAGCTCCTCGTTCTCGATCTCCTGGGTTGGGCGCTGCAGGCGGCGCCCCGGCTGGGTCAGCGCGCGGCCGACCACAGCAACAACCTCGTTGAGATCGAAGGGCTTGGGCAGATACTCGTAGGCGCCCTTCTCGGCCGCCGTGAGCGCCGTCATCAACGTATTCTGCGCGCTCATCACGATGATCGGCAGCTCGGGGCGGATCTTCTTGATGCGCGGGATGAGGTCGAACGCGTTCTCGTCCGGCATCACCACGTCCGTGAGCACGACGTCGCCCTCGCCCTGGCTCACCCAGCGCCACAGCGTGGTGGCATTGCCGGTGGCGCGCGGAGCGTAGCCGGCGCGGGCGAGCGCCTGATTGAGTACCGTGCGGATCGCGGTGTCGTCGTCGGCAATGAGAACGGTGCCACGGGCCATGTCTTACCTCGGGCTCGAGCGTTGGGTCGGTGCGGGCGCGCGGTCTTGCAGGGGCAAGAGGACGCGAAAGATGGTGCGGGACGGCTCGCTGTCGCACTCGATGATGCCGCCGTGGTCGTTGATGATCTTGGCGACGAGGGCGAGGCCGAGCCCGGTCCCGTAGGGCTTGGTCGTGACGAAGGGATCGAACAGGTGCTCCTTCAGGTGATCGGGAACGCCGGGCCCGTTGTCCTCGATCTGGATCATCAGCGGCAGGCTGATGCGGGTGTCGGCGCCCTGCATCGACAGGCGGACACCCGGCCGAAACGAGGTCTGCATGACGATGCGGCCCTGCTGCTTGTCGTCCCCGATCGCTTCCGCCGCGTTCTTGGTGAGGTTCAAGAAGGCCTGCACCAGCTTGTCGCGGTTGCCGGGCACGGGCGGCAGCGACGGATCGTAGTCCTCGGTGATGCGGATGCCGCGCGCAAAGCCCGTCTCCGAGATGCGGCGCACGTGCTCGAGCACGTCGTGGATGTTGACCGGCTCCTTCACCAGCGGGCGCTCGTCGCCGAACACCTCCATGCGGTCGACCAGGTTGCGGATGCGATCCGTCTCCGAGCAGATGAGCTGGGTCAGCGCGCGATCGGAATCCGATAGGCCCGCCTCGAGCAGCTGGGCGGCGCCGCGAATGCCCGACAGCGGGTTCTTGATCTCGTGGGCGAGCACGGAGGCAAGGCCCGACGCGGAGCGCGCGGCGGCGCGGTGCGTGAGCTGGCGCTCGATCATCTGCGCCATGTTGCGTTGCTGCAGCATGAGCACCACGAGGCCCGGCTGATCGGCAAAGGGGCCACCGTAGACGTCGACGAGCTTCGGTCCCGGCAGCTTGGGGGTCGAGATCTCGACGCTGTACTCGTTGAGCGTGGAGCCCGAGCGGCGCACCTGCTCGACAAGCGCCAACAACGGGCAGCCGAAGCCCAGCACATCGTCGAGCCGCACGCGCTTTAGGAGCGCGATGCCGGTCGAAAGGAACGCTTCGGCCGCGGCGTTCGCATAGATTATGCGGTTCTCCTCCGCGAGCACGAGGATCGGATGCGGCAACGCCGCGAGCAGGAGATCGTGCTCGACGGGGCGCCGCGCCGGGGTCTGAGGTCGGGCGCTTGTCGCGGTCTTGCTCATGCCGCCGCCTCGCAGGCCTCTGCGTAGAAATCGGCAAGCCCCTGCAGCACGCGCGGCGCGCTCTCCTCGGTGCACAGCCGTTTGCGCCAGGACTTGACCATGTCGCCCGCGCGGCCGCTCTTTTCCAGGTACCAGCCGATATGCTTGCGGGCGTTGCGCAGCCCAAGGCTCGTGCCGTAGTGCGAGAGCATGCTGTCGACGTGCTCGCGCGCGATGCGGCCCTGCTCCGCGTGGGGCGGGGCGGCGGGCAGACGGCCCGATGCGAGGTAGTGCGCGATACGGCCGGGCAGCCACGGTGCGCCGTAGGCCCCGCGGCCGACCATGACGCCCGACGCTGCGGAGGCTTCAAGTGCAACCCGCGCGTGCTCCGCCGTTTCGATGTCACCGTTGACGATGACCGGGACGGAGACGGCGCGGGTCACCTCCTTGACCGCGCTCCAATCGGCGCGGCCCTTGAAGAACTGGCAGCGCGTGCGTCCATGCACCGTGATGAGCTGCACGCCGGCCCCTTCTGCGCGTTTGGCAAGCTCAGGCGCATTGCGGCTCTTCTCGTCCCAGCCAAGCCGCATCTTGAGCGTCACGGGAACGCGCACGGCGCGCACCACCGCGGCGATGAGGCTCAAGGCGTGGTCGAGGTCGCGCATCAGCGCGCTGCCCGAAAGCTTGCCCGTCACCTCGCGCGCCGGGCAGCCCATATTGATGTCGACGACGTCGGCGCCCAGCCCTTCCGCGATGCGGGCCCCCTCCTCCATCCAACGGCTTTCGCGACCCACGAGCTGGATGACGTACGGTTTGAGGTCGGAGCCGGAGGCGCGCCGCACCACATCGGCGCGCTGGCGCACGAGGTCCTCGCACGCGACCATCTCCGACACCACGAGTCCTGCGCCAAGCCGGTGCGCCAGCCGTCGGAACGGTAGGTCGGTCACACCCGTCATGGGCGCGAGAAAGGCAGCGTTCGGCACGGAGAGGCGGCCGATCTTGAGGGCGGCAGCGAGCATTCCTACGGGGATCTCCGGAACTGCCTATCAAATAGGCAAGAAGAGAAGGTGCCCTTGATTTGTGCAGAATAGGGGTAAGCCAATTATTTCGCAAGCGCGAACAATGCCCGTCCCCACATTGCCCGGCGCGGCTGGGGCGTCTAAGCAAGGCTCGCACCTTTCTCGGCTCGAGCGGCGATGGCAACGACGGTAGCGGTAATTGTGGCGGGCGGCCGGGGCGAGCGCCTGCGCGGCCAGAGCGATATTCCCAAGCAGTATCTCCCACTTGCCGGCGCCCCGGTGTTGGCCCACTCGCTCCGCGTGCTGGCCCATCACCCCCAAATCGACCGCACCCAGGTCGTCATTCATCCAAGCGATCGCGACCGCTACGAGGCGGCGGCGGGGCCGTTTGCCGCACACCTAGCGGGTCCGGTTTCCGGCGGCG
>DATIZL010000085.1:0-5467 GCA_035517115.1 Hyphomicrobium sp. | reverse complement strand
CGTTCGTGGTTCGGCGGAGAGCCGAAGAGCGCCTAGCGCCCGCGCCAGAGGTAGATCGTCAGGCCCGCGCCGATGGCAGCCAGGATGTAGAGCAGGATCGGCGTGCCGATCCCTAAGATCCCGCCGATCGCGTTGCCCATGAACGACCCGGCGATGCCGACGAGACCGTAGGTGATCTCGCCGCTCGTCGTTGCGAACTGCCGCCGTAGCCAAGTGCTGCCGTGGTGAAGCATGGCCCAGCCGACTGCCGCGCCGATGATCACCAGAATGATGAAGTTGACGATCATGTTCGTTCCCCTGTCCCGCGCACAAGCGACGAATCACTGAAGCGCATTTTAGCTCAAGCGCGGTGGTAGGGATGGCCTGAGAGGATTGTTGCGGCGCGGTAGAGCTGCTCGGCGAGCACGATGCGGGCGAGCCCGTGCGGAAGCGTCAGGGCTCCGAGCGAGAGCCGCAGCTTGGCCGCCGCTAGCGCCTCGGCGCCATGGCCGTCCGGGCCCCCGATGAGGAATGCCATCGTGCGCGCGCCGCCGTCGCGCTCCTTGGCGAGCAGGCTGGCAAAGGTCCCGCTCGACAGCGCGCGGCCGCCTTCATCGAGCGCGACGGTGACATCGGCACCGGCTGCCGCCTTCAACAGCCGCTGCGCTTCGTCCGCCTTGCGCAGCTCTGCCGTCGCGGCCCGGCTCTCAGGAATTTCGGAAATCGGCAAAGGCCCGAGCTTCAGGGCGCGCCCCGCCACGTCGAACCGCTCGACGTAGCGCTCGACGAGCTCGCGCTCGGCATCCTTCAGGCGCCCGACCGCCGCTATCATGAGGCGCATCAGCGCTTCTCCCGCTTTGCCGGCGGGACGCCGCAGAGGGCGCCGTGGCCTCTCTAGGCCCTGTTAGTGCGCAACCTCGGCCGGACGCTCGGCCGACCACATCTTCTCGAGATTGTAGAACTCGCGCACCTCGGGCCGGAAGATGTGCACGATGACGTCGCCGGTATCGAGCAGAACCCAGTCGCAGGCTTCAAGGCCTTCAACGCGAACCCGGCCGAGGCCCTTCTCCTTCAGCTTGCGCTGCAGTTGCTCGGCGATCGCTCCCACGTGCCGGTCCGAGCGGCCGCTCACGATCACCATGTAGTCGCCGATGGAAGATTTCCCCTTGAGGTCGATCGTCACGGCCTCCTCGCCCTTGGCCTCGTCGAGCCAACGGACGATGTCCTTCACCAGAAGAGCCGGCTTGTGCCCGTGGGACAAAAGCTCAGCGTGAGGCGTACCCTTGCGGGCACCCTCAGTTGCGGTTCGCATCGTTTGCTGGTTGTCCTTTCCTCATCCACCCTTGAAGGGCTGACGCCGCGCGTGCCGTTCTGCCTCCCGAGCACTCCGGCGCTTGTCAGCGGGCCTCAACGCTCCCGCCGAAGCAATAGATAAGCGTTCGGGCCGGGGGGCAGCAATAGGCTTCGCTTTGTGGTCTCGATGCAGAGATTGCACGGCCCCAGATAAACATAAGCAATTTCATTTAGTTAACTGGCCATTGCCCGGAGCGCGGTCGAGGAAGTCTTCGAGAGGCGCGTGCTCAAAAAGACCCAGGTAGGCGGTTTGCGGAACGCCAGCAGCGCCGCCGCCGGTTCCGGCAGCCGCCGGCCGGCGAAGGCCCGCGCGGCGGGGGAGGCCAGCGCCTTGAGGTGCCAGCCCGGCCGGTCGACCACGGCGATCGGCACCAGCCGGGCGATCTCGCGCCAGTGCTGCCAGCGGTCGAAGGTGGCGAGGTTGTCGGCCCCCATAACCCAGACGAATCGCGTGCCTGGAAACCGCCGCCGCAGGTAGCGGACGGTGGCGTAGGTGTAGGGGCTGCCGAGCTCGGCTTCGAAGCCTGCGACCTTGATGGCGGGGTTGGAGGCGAGCGCGCGGCTCGCAGCCATGCGCCGCTCGAGGCCCGGCAGCCCGGCCGCCGACTTGAGCGGGTTGCCTGGGGTGACGATCCACCAGAGCTGGTCGAGCTTCAGCCGCCGCAGCGCCGTTTCGGCGATGACGACGTGGCCCTCATGCGGGGGGTTGAAGGACCCCCCCATCAACCCGATGCGCTGGCCGGGAAGGGCGAGCGGCGGGTGTGCATGCAAGGTGCCGAAGCTCTGCAAGGCGGATCTGAGCATTAGCAATTCTAGGCGGCGGGAGCGCGGCGCGAAACGCGTCTTTAAGCGCGCCGATGCAACTTCGGTAACCGCCCGGTCATTATTGCTCTGCCAATTCTGTGGCGGCCCATGACGTGAGGCTGATCGGAGCTGGCATTGCTGAGGCCCGACATTCGGCGGCGTGAGTTTCTGATGCTCGCCAGCGTGACGGCCGGCATGGCGGCAGTGGGGCAGACGTGCGCCGGGGCCGCGCCCACCGGCAGCGGCATCCCCGGGCTGCTCGACGACTTTCTCGCGTTGCCCGGACGAAAGAGCGCGCAGCTCGATGTCGATGCCGTCACTGATCCCTGGCGCGTCACCCACGACCCCGATGCGCCGCTGTTTTGCGGCAGCGCCTTCAAGACGTTTGTGCTTGCGACCTACCTCAAGGAGGTCGAGGAGGGGCGGCTTTCGGAGTCCGAGCAACTTGCCATCGACGACAGCGTCCGCTCGGTCGGCGGCGGCGTCTTCGAGCACCTCACCGGCACCACCCAAGCCCGCATCGTGCTCGAGGCGATGATCGCGCATAGCGACAACACGGCGACCGACGTTGCGCTCCTTCGCCTCGGCCCCGGCAAGGTGGGCGCCTTCATCAGCGAGGCCGGCCTCAGCCAGGCCCGCATTCCCGACTCAACGCGGCGCTTCTTCTCCTACATCGACGGCTATCCCGCCGGCGTGGACATGGGTTGGAAGGGCATCGAGGAGATGCAAGCCGGCAAAACGCAGGGCGCGCCGCGCGATCCCCTCAACGGCGAGGAGACGATGGTGTGCCCGGCCTCCGAGTTCGTCTCCTATTACAAGCGTGCGCTCGCCGGCGTCTTCTTCGCGAAGAAGGAGACGCTCGTCGAGTTCAAGCGCATCCAGGCCATGGCCGATGCGATCGCGCTCGTCGTCCCGCAGGACACCCCCGCCTACCTGAAGGGCGGCAGCATCGATTGGAACGGATTCCACTGCTTGGCAGTTGCCGGGCAGATGATCGTGGCGGCGACGCCGGTCACCTTCTGCCTCACGCTCAACTGGACCGACGCCGACGGCGAGAAGGAGGCGGTGGAGGCCCGCTACAAGCAAACGGTGGCCGAGATCTTGCGGCGCACACGCAAGCAGGTGCTCGCGCCGCCGACATGAGGCGCAAGGCTGGAACGCAACATGCTGGACGTCAGTGTCTCAAATGGCAATGTGCTCGGTTTCGCGCTGCTGGCGCTCATCGCGGCGATGCCGCTGAAGGCGCTTGCCGAGGACAGCGCCGAAGCGGCCATCCGTTCCGCGCTCGCGCACTGGACGCAGGACTTCAACGGCGGCAACGCGGAAAAGGCCTGCGCGCTCTTCGCGCCCGACCTGCGCTACGACTTCCGCGGCTATCCCGAGCGCGACTATCGCGACATCTGCGATCGCATGCAGCGCTCGCTCGGCGACAAGAGCAAGAGCTACTCCTACGACCTCGAGGTGCGCGAGATCCTCGTCTCCGGCGACATCGCGGTGGTGCGGCTCGTGTGGAAGCTCACCGTCACGCTGCCGAACGGCCAGCAGGTCGTCTCCATCGAGCCCGGCTTGGACGTGTTCCGCAAGGAGCCGGACGGCGCCTGGAGGATCATCCGCTACATCGCCTACGAGGCGCCCGAGCGCCCGGCCACGCCATCACCATGAGCTTCCGATGCAGGAGTTTTCCAAGGAGTGAGTTCTGCTTTCAAAAAACAGGAGGTGTCCATGAAAGCTAAACTGTGCCTTGTGGCGTCTGCGTTTCTTTTTGCCGGCCAAGCCTTGGCCGAGGACGCGATGACGCCGAAATCCGATCCCGGTCTTCCGGCTCCCCCGCCGGCAGCCGCCGAGCCGGCACCGGTCCCCGCGCCCATGAAGGACGCGGCGACGCCCGCGTCCCAGCCGACGAAGGAGGCGGCCACTCCCGCGCCTGCTGCTGCGCCGCAGCAGCAGGCGGAGGTCCCTGCCGAGGTCGTCATCACCGAGCTCACCGCGGTCGATGACGGCAAGAAGCTCGTGCAGCCGTGGGCGATCCCCGCCGATCGCGTGGCGGAGATGGACGTCTACGACAAGAACGGCAAGAAGATCGGCGAGGTCGATGCGGTTCTGCAGGACAAGAAGGGAGAGGTCAAAGGCGTCGCCGTAGTGCACGGCGGCTTCCTCGGCTTCGGCTCGAAGGACTCGATCATCACGCTCGATCGGTTGAAGCTCAAGGATGGCGATATCATCACCGAGCTCACCGAGGACCAGCTCGACGCACAGCCGGCCTGGAACAAGAAGTAAGCCTAGATCTGCGGCGGCACGCTTCAGCCGCCGCACCTCTTTTCACTTTGCCTTGCCCTCGCGGCGCAACAGCTCACGCTTGCGCTCGACGCCCCAGCGGTAGCCGGCGAGATCTCCATCCCTCCTGACCACGCGATGGCAGGGGACGGCTATGGCGACGGGATTTGCCGCGCAGGCGCCCGCCACCGCGCGCACCGACTTGGGCTCGCCGATGCGCCGCGCGATCTCCGTGTAGGTCGCGGTCGAGCCCGCCGGAATGTCCCGCAGCGCCTTCCATACGCGGTGCTGAAACGCCGTGCCGCGCACATCGAGCGGGAGGTCCACGCTCGATGCCGGCGCCTCCACAAGCCGAATGGCCTTGGCGATGGTCTTCTTGAAACCGGGGCCGGCCGCAGTCAGCTGCGCGCGCGGGAAGCGATCGCGCAACTCTGCGGCAAGCGCATGGGGGTCGTCGCCGATCAGAATTGCGCACACGCCTTTTTCGCTCGCGGCGACGAGCACGCTGCCCAGCGAAGAGTGGCCAAAGGCATAGCGAATATCCTCGTTCGCGCCTCCCTTGCGGAACTTGGTGGGCGTCATGCCGAGCACCTCGGTGGAGTTGGCATAGAAGCGGCCGCTCGAGTTGAAGCCCGCCTCGTAGATGGCATCCGTCACGGAATTGCTCCTCTGCAGAGTATCGCGCACGGCCTTGTTCCGCCGTGCGGTGGCGTAGGCCTTCGGCGTCAGGCCGGTTGCGGCCTTGAAGATGCGGTGGAAGTGGTAGGGGCTGAGGCCGGCCGCGGCCGCCAGCTCGTCGAGCTTGGGCGGCTCCGTCGCGTCCTCGATCAGCCGGCACGCTGCAGCGATCTTTTCCGCGTGCTCATCACGCAGCGATAAAGCATCCGGCTTGCAGCGCTTGCAGGGGCGGAAGCCAGCAGCCTCCGCGTCCGCGCCCGTCGCGTAGAAGCGAACGTTCTCGCGCAAGGGGTGCCGCGCCGGGCAGGAGGGGCGGCAATAGATGCCGGTCGTTGCCACCGCGGTGAAGAACTTGCCGTCGAAGGCTGCATCGCGCGCT
>DATIZL010000084.1:0-83656 GCA_035517115.1 Hyphomicrobium sp. | reverse complement strand
ATCGACCCCCTCGACGGCTCCTCCAACGCTGACGCGAACGCCTCCATCGGGACGGTGTTCACCGTGCTGCCGGCGCTCGAGCACAACGACGATCCCTCCGCCTTCCTGCAGCCGGGAGTCAACCAACTCGCGGGCGGATTTTTCGTCTACGGCCCGCAGATCGTGCTGGTAGTGAGCGTCGGCGCGGGGACGCAAATCTTCACACTCGACCGCAAGGCGGGAAAGTTCGTGCTGACGCACCCTAAGGTCGAGATCCCGCCGCGCACCAGCGAGTACGCGATCAACGGGTCCAACGCGCGCCATTGGGATGATCCCGTCCGCACCTATGTCGACGATTGCATCCGCGGCAAGGAAGGCCCGCGGGGCCGCGATTTCAACATGCGTTGGACCGGCACGCCGGTGGCCGACATCTACCGCATCCTCTCGCGCGGCGGCATCTACCTCTATCCCGGCGACAAGCGCCGCGAGTTCCGCAGCGGGCGCCTGCGCCTCATCTACGAGGCCAACCCCATCGCGTGGGTTGTCGAGCAGGCCGGCGGCGCCGCCAGCACGGGGCGCGAGCGCGTGCTCGAGATCGTGCCGAAGTCATTGCACCAGCGGGTGCCACTGATCGCCGGCTCGCGCGCGGAGGTCGAGCACGCTGCGCGCCTGCACGACGGGCTGCAGATCCGCGGCGAGCGCTCGCCGCTCTTCAGCCGCCGCGGGCTCTTACGTTTCTAGGGCATTTTCCATCGGTTGAGCGAGGCTTCTGCGAGAGCGCATGTCGGTAAGACACCCCATAATCTCGGTCACGGGCTCCTCCGGCGCAGGCACGACGTCGGTCAAGCAGACCTTCGAGACGATCTTCCGCCGCGAGCACATCACAGCCGCCTTCATCGAGGGCGACGCCTTCCATCGCTACGACCGCGCCGAGATGGAGCGTGCGATGGCGGAGGCGAAGAGGCGCGGCAACAATCATTTCAGCCACTTCGGGCTCGAGGCCAATCTGCTCAAAGAGGTCGAG
The DNA here is from genome assembly GCA_035517115.1 of Hyphomicrobium sp. Classification (GTDB taxonomy): domain Bacteria; phylum Pseudomonadota; class Alphaproteobacteria; order Rhizobiales; family Hyphomicrobiaceae; genus Hyphomicrobium_A. The sequence goes on along the minus strand of DATIZL010000084.1, from coordinate 82,653 downwards.
GAGGTGTTCCGCAGCTATGGCGAGCACGGCATGGGGCGCACGCGCCATTACGTTCACGACGAGCGCGAGGCGGAGCACCAAGGCGCGCCCGTCGGCACCTTCACGCCGTGGGTGGACTTTCCGCGCGACACCGATCTGCTCTTCTATGAAGGACTGCACGGGGCGTTGGTGACCAAAGACATCAACGTGGCGCAGCACGCCGATCTCAAGATCGGTGTCGTCCCCGTGATCAACTTGGAGTGGATCCAGAAGCTCACGCGCGACAAGTCGGCCCGCGGCTACACGCACGAGGCGGCGATCGACGCCATCCTGACCCGCATGCCGGACTACGTGAAATATATCTGCCCGCAGTTCACGGAGACCGACATCAACTTCCAGCGCATACCGACGGTCGACACCTCGAACCCGTTCATCGCCCGCTGGATACCGACGCCCGACGAATCCATGGTCGTGATCCGCTTCAAGGACCCCCGCGGCATCGACTTTCCCTACCTTCTATCGATGATCCAGATGAGCTTCATGTCGCGCGCCAACTCGATCGTCATCCCCGGCGGCATGCTCGACCTTGCCATGCAACTCATCCTCACGCCGCTGATATTGACCTTGGTGGAGCGGCGGCGTAGGGCCTCTTGAGAGGCCGGGGCGGCCTTTCGTTACGCTTTCGGAAAGCCGCCGGCGCTAGGACAGCTCGGTAAGCGCATTGCGCGTTGCCGGCCGGCACTCGATGGGAGCCTGAGCTCATGGCCCGCCCGATCATCATCGCTCCGTCCATCCTGTCGGCCGATTTCGGCCGCTTGAACGAGGAGATCGCGGCGGTCGACGCGGCCGGCGCCGATTGGATCCATCTCGACGTGATGGACGGACACTTCGTCCCCAACATCACGTTCGGTCCGCCGGTGGTGAAGGCGATCCGCCGCGCCACGCCCAAGGTGTTCGACGTGCACCTGATGATCGAGCCGGCCGACCCTTACATCGAGGCGTTCGCAGAGGCGGGTGCCGATATCATCACCGTGCACGCCGAGGCCGGCGCTCACCTCGACCGCTCGCTGCAGGCGATCAAGGCGCTGGGCAAGAAAGCGGGCGTCTCGCTCAATCCGGGAACGCCCGAGGACGCCATCGCCTACGTGCTGCACCACCTCGATCTGATCCTCCTGATGACCGTCAACCCCGGGTTCGGCGGCCAGAGCTTCATCCCGGCCGTGGTCGACAAGATCCGCCGCGTCAAGGCGATGGCCGGTAGCCGGCCCATTGACATCGAGGTGGACGGCGGCATCGGACCGGAGACGGCGGCCCTCGTCGCCGGGGCCGGAGCGAACGTGCTCGTTGCCGGCTCCGCCGTGTTCAAGGGTGGCACGCGCGAGACCTACGCGGCCAACATCGCCGCCATCCGCGAGGCGGCGAAGGCCGCCCGTAGCAAGGCTGCGGCCTGAGTCCGGATCGCGTTAATCGTCTCACGTGAAACGCAGGCGGCCGTCGCCTTATCCCCGGGGTGGCGCCCGTCGCTTAGTCTTCGTCAGGACCCAAGTCTTGCGAGGATCGCGTGGACGAGACGCCCAACCTCGGCCTGCCCTACATCGTGGCGGCCCAGTCGCAGAAGCACGTCACTCACAACGAGGCCATTCGCGCACTCGATGCCATCGTGCAGCTCAGCGTGCTCGACCGCGACTTGACGGCGCCGCCGGGCTCGCCGGCCAATGGAGCGCGCTACATCGTGGCGGCGAGCCCCACCGGTGGATGGGCCGGTCATGCCGGCGATATCGCCGCCTATCAGGACGGCGCCTGGGCGTTCTACCATCCGCTGGAGGGCTTCATCGCCTGGGTGACGGACGAGGACACGGCCGTCGTGTGGAACGGCTCGGCCTGGACGGCGCTCACGACCGGTAGCGGCAGCGCGGGGAGCTTCTCGACCGTCGGCATCAACGCGACGGCCGACACCACGAACCGCCTGGCCTTGGCCGCCACGGCGACGCTGCTCAACCACGCGGGCGCCGGCCATCAGCTCAAGATCAACAAGGCCTCGGCAGCCGACACCGCGAGCCTGCTCTATCAGGACGGCTTCTCCGGACGGGCCGAGATGGGGCTCGCCGGCGACGACGACTTCCATTTCAAGGTGAGCGCCGACGGGTCGACGTGGAAGGAAGCGATCGTCATCAACCGCACGACGGGCGCAGCGTCATTCCCGTTGACGCCGCGGCGCGAGGTGCTGACCGCCAACCGCACCTACTACGTGCGCAGCGACGGCAACGACAGCAACACCGGTCTTGCCAACACCTCGGGCGGTGCGCTCCTGACGATCCAGAAGGCGATCGATACCGTGGCTGCGCTCGACATATCGACCTACAGCGTCACCATTCAAGTCGGAGCCGGAACCTACACCGTTCCGGCCAGCGTCTCGGGGCCGTGGGTCGGAAGCGGTAGCGTCACCTTGGTCGGAGACACGACGACGCCGAGCAACGTCGTCGTCAGCGTCTCGGGCACCTTGGCCTGCATCAGCGTCTCCGGCGGCGGGCGGCTGAACGTCGGCGGGTTCAAGCTGACCAACGCCAACTACTACGGCCTCGGCGTATTCTCCAACGGCAGGATCGACGTCGCCGGCAACATGGACTTCGGCTATTGCGGTATCGCGCACACGTATGCCGACACCAACGGCTTCATCAGCAACATCGGCGCCAACTACACCATCAGCGGCAACGCCGGCGTCGGTCACGCCTACGTCGTCTATCACGGGCTCATCTGGTCCGTGCTCAACACGATCACCCTAAAGGGCTCCCCCATTTTGGGCTCCGGTTTCAGCGTTGCCTCCTCGGGCGGCCTCACGCGGTTTGCCGCCAATACCTTCTCGTACCCGTCGGTGACGGTCTCGATCGCCTCGCCCGGAGTGGTGACCTATACGGGCCACGGCAAGAGCGCCAACGAGCCTGTGTCCTTCTACGACAACGGCGATACGCTACCCACGGGGCTCGCGAAAAACACGACGTACTACGTCAAAACCGTCGTCGATGCGAACAGCTTTACGCTTTCGGCGACGGCCGGAGGCGCGGCGATCAACACATCCGGCTCGCAGTCGGGAACCCACAAGCTCGGCGCCGTCGGGCCGCGCTACTACGCGGATACCGCGGGTGGCGTGAACACCGAAGGAAGCGGGACGTCCTATCTTCCCGGGAATGCAGCCGGCAGCGCGACATCGCCCGGGTGGTTCAATTGATGAGGCGCGCTCAGATCTTCCAGCCCGAGTGGATCGCCGCGATCCCGCCGCTCAAGTCGCGATAGCTCACGCGCTCGAATCCGGCGGCGCGGATCATGTCGGCAAACCGTTTCTGGCGCGGGAACTTGCGGATGCTCTCGACCAGGTAGCGATAGGGCATCTCCTCCCCCGCGATCAGTTGCCCGAGACGCGGGATGACCTCGAAGGAGTGAAAGTCGTAGAGCCGATCGAGGATCGGCACCTCGACCGCCGCAAACTCGAGACACAGGAAATGCCCGCCGAGCCTGAGCACGCGGAACGCCTCGCTCAGCGCTTGATCGATGTGCGTGACGTTGCGAATGCCGAAGGCGATGGTGTAGGCGTCGAACGAGCGGGCGGGGAAGGGGAGCGCCTCAGCATTGCCCTGCGCGAATGTGATGCTTTGCGAGAGGCGGGCCTGCTCGACCCGGCGCCGGCCGACCTCGATCATCTCCGGGCTGATGTCGCACAAGACCGCCGTCGCCTGCGGCCCGCTCGCCCGCGCGTAGCGGATGGCGACGTCGCCAGTGCCGCCGGCCACGTCGAGCAGCCGGTAGGGCCTGTCGCCGCGCGGCGGGTTGAGCTGGGCGATGAGATCGTCCTTCCACAGCCGGTGCAGGCCGCCCGACATGAGGTCGTTCATGAGGTCATAGCGCTCGGCAACGGTGGCGAACACCCGGTTGACGAGCGTTTGCCGCTCCCCTTCCGGCACGCTGCGGTAGCCGAAGCTCGTCTCGGCGGGGTCGTGCGCTTCTTCGCTCATGGCCGGAGCATAGCGAAGCGCTGAGGCGCACGCTATGCTCCCGCCGCCCAATGAAAATTTCTGCCCCACCCGGTTAAGCATGCCCGAGTTGCCTGAAGTCGAGACCGTGCGCCGGGGGCTTCTCCCCGTGCTGGAGGGAAAGCGCATTAAGCGGCTCGAGCAGAACCGCAAGGACCTGCGTTTCCCGCTGCCCAAGGATTTCCCCGAGCGGATGCGTGGGAGGAAGGTCGAGCGGCTGGAGCGCCGCGCCAAATACCTCATCGCCCATCTGTCGGGCGGGGATGCCCTGCTCATGCACCTCGGCATGACGGGCCGGTTCACGGTTCACAGCGCTTCATTAAGCGGCAAGAGCGCCGGAAAGTATGTTGACAAGGCAGCAACTGACGCGAAACACGACCACATAGTGCTTCACATGGAGGACGGCGCGACGATCACCTACAACGACGCGCGCCGCTTCGGTTTCATGCTGCTGATCCCGGAGGCCGAGCTCGCCGAACATCCGCTCATGCACGGGCTCGGCGCGGAGCCGCTCGGGCGCGAGCTGACGCCCGACTATCTCGCGCGTCGCGCGGCAGGCAAGAAGGTCGACTTGAAGGCGTTCCTGTCCGACCAGCGCATCATCGCCGGGCTCGGCAACATCTACGTATGCGAGGCGTTGTTCCGTGCCGGGCTGTCGCCCAAGCGCAAGGCCGCGACGATCGCTACCAAGACCGGCCGTCCCAACGAGCGCGCGGAGAAGCTCGTCGCCGCCATCAAAGCCGTGCTCAAGGACGCCATTGCCGCCGGCGGCTCCTCGCTGCGCGATTATCGCCGCGCCGACGGCGCGCTGGGCGAGTTTCAGCATACGTTCGCGGTCTACGGGCGCGAGGGAGAGCCGTGCGGGCGCGATGGGCGCTGCGGCACCGTCAAGCGCATCGTGCAAGGCGGGCGCTCGACGTTCTACTGCCCCAAGTGTCAGCAGTGAGTGTGGCTCACGTCGGCCGCGCTTCGCGCGTGAGCTTGCGCAGCGTGAGCACGGTGATCGCCGACACCATGGCGAGCACGGCCGCGCCGCCGATGAAGATCTCGTTCGCGGCCCAGTCGCCCCGCAGCGTGTAGATCTTGCCGGAGAAGACGATCCACAGGATCGCGACCACCACGGCGACGCCCTGCGCGGTCGTGAGACCGACGAGGACGCGGAATGTGCGCGCACCGCGATGGCTCGCGCGGCCGCCGGTCATGGCGAGCGAATAGACGAAGATCGCGCCCGCGATCGCCAGCATGGCAAGCCCGTATTGCCACCAATGCTGCCACTTCAGCGCGGTGAGCGAGTAGACCGCCAGCATGGCGACGGCACCCCAGGTCCAGATGAGTCCCGCCAGCACGGCGTTGCTCTGCGCGCAAGCGGCCGCGGGAGGCGTTTCAGTTGCCGGAAGCCTCTCGCCCCAGAAGGGAGCGTTGAGGCGCAACGCCACGAACAGCATCTGGATGGCGAACAGCGCCACCGCCAGCGCCAGCGTCCACCCCGAGCCGCGGCCGGCGGCGAGCACGGCGACCATGATGCTCACGAGGAACGCGAGCAGAATGACCGGCAGCATCGATCTTAAAGGCATCGTGGTGTCCTGGCCGCCGTTGTTTGTGTGGTAGCAGGCAACTTGTTGGGGTTACGCGCGGCCTTACGTATGGCGCGAGGATGCCGTGCGCCGCAAGGCGTCAGCGCTGATGACCGCGAGCGCGGCTGCGCCGAAGAAGAAGATGGCGCTCGCCGCCCAGTCTGGCTTGGCAGCATCGCGCGGCATCTTGCCGTCGGCGATCAACCCGACCATGGCGATGATCATGCCGGCAAGCTGGCCGATCGTCAGGTAGCGGGCAAGGTTGAGCATGGTCGCATCCTCGCGGCCCGCCGCGGCATCGCGCGCAAGCGTCGCCGAGAAGAAGAGGCAGAGCAGCGCCACGGCGCCCGCGCCCAGCACGTATTGCCACCATTCGCCCCACGTGGAGACAAGGACGTAGATGATGAGGAGGCTCAGCGCCCCCCAGGCCCACACGGTCGCCATGGCGCCCGCGGTGGCGCCGGCAAGTGCAGGCTCGCTTGCGCCGGAGGCAAGGAGGCGGCCGCGCTCCACGATGGGGAGCGCGACAAGGCCCAAGGCCGCTGCGGCGGTGAGCGTCAGGTGCAGCCGCGGCGCATCGGCAACCGCGCCGAGCACGCTTGCAGCGACGCCGATCACAAGCGCGCCGGCCCAGCCGAAAGTGGAGATCATCGCAAGGTTTCCCGCGTCCCCTACCGGCGCCTCTTTAGCAGATTTCGGAACGGCTGGGCGTGCGACTGTTCTGCGAGCCCCGCCAATCCGTTAGGGCGCAGCTTGCGCGTTGACCCTGGTTGCAGTGCCGTCTATAGCATCGCCGGTTCTGCCGCTCGAAGCCTTAGGTTTCGGGCGGCAAACACATTCGGAATTCAGGCTCCGCCGTCGGAAGCATTGCGCTTCCTGGCGGGCATCAACCCAGCTGATCCAACCGGTCAAGGATTTAGGACGACAGAACATGGCCAACACCAAGTCGGCGAAGAAGGCCGCGCGCCAGGCAACTCGGCGCACCGAGATCAACAAGGCGCGCTCATCGCGCGCCCGCAGCGCCGTGCGCCAAGTCGAAGAGGCGATCAAGGCGGGAAACAAGGCCGCCGCCAAGGACGCCTTGAAGTCGGCGGAGCCCGTGCTCGCGAGAACGGCGCAGAAAGGCATGCTCCCCAAGAAGGCAGCGAGCCGCAAGGTGTCGCGCTTGAGCGCGCGCGTTAAGGCGATGGCGGACTAACCGGCGCTGAAAAAGCGGACGCTGTATGTTCGCCACATCGAGGGTCTGCGGACGCGCCGCGCAGCGAGAGTCGTGAACGCACATAAGTCGTGGATTCACCGGCTGCTCCCGCTGCGCAAAAGTTTGCAGGAGCGTTCTCGCTGCATCGGCGGCGTGTCTCGGCCCAACAGAAAAATGACGATTTGCTGACGCGGCGGGGGACGAATTTTCAGCCTCGATGATCCACAGCCGCATGCATGCGAATCCTCAACTTCTCCAGCCCGCTACCCACAGGCGTTTAAACCAACTCACAGGTTGTCCACTTGTGGTATCGCCATTCTTCCGCGCCCTGTGGACAGGGCTGTGAGATGCCGGTGCACTTGCCACCCGCAAGGTAACGCGTTACGGTCTAGATGGTCGCCACGCCCCGACTAGCCCAGCCATGTGAATGCTAGTCCCGGCGAACGACGACACCAGGTTAAGTTTAGTATCTCGTCCCTGGTCTCATCGTCATATCTGGGTGTAACTGCGTATCTTTCTGGGCAAATCGTCCAGCGAGTTGAGGCGTTGTTCTATCGAACCTACCAATTACTGTAAGACGGGCCGCGTGAAGCGCAGTCGCGCTGGTCTGGACGAGTGGAGGACGAAGTGCAGTCGATGGAAGCCGTCCACATCCAGGATGTGCCTGTGGAAGAGGTTTGGGCGCACCTCGAAGAGGATCCCGGCTCAGTACTGATCGACGTGCGCACGCGGGCCGAGTGGACCTTCGTCGGGCTTCCCGACCTGGAGAAGATCGGCAAGCGCGTTCTCACGGTGGAGTGGCAAACCTCTCCGGACAGCAAAATAGATGCGGGCTTTCCGGAGCGGCTGACAAAGGTGCTCGATGCGGCGGGCGCCACCAATGACTCCGAGTTGTTTTTCATCTGCCGGTCGGGTGCCCGAAGTCGCATGGCAGCGGAAGCCATGGCGGGCATCGGGTATCGGCGGTGCAGGAATGTTGCGGATGGCTTCGAGGGGCCTCTCGATGCCAGCCGTCATCGAGGGCAGCTAGCCGGCTGGAAGGCGGCCGGCTTGGCTTGGGTGCAAGGTTAGCGCCCGTTTCGGAAGACTGAGAGAAGACCGGATGCGCAGCCGCGGCGGCGGAGGGCGACACCTGGAATTTGCTCAGGAGACTTTGAGGAGCAAGTCGACCAAGTTTTGCGGGGGTTTCAATGCAAACGATCGAGAAAGCGGAACGCACCGTCGTAGGCGGCGTGCGTGCGGGTGCGGCTCAAGCGCAGGCGGCAGCGGCGGCGGAAGACGGTAAGGGCGAGCCTCGCGGCGAGAAGACACGCGCCATGTTGCGGGCGCGGCTCGGCGACGACATCTTCACGAGCTGGTTCCATACGCTCGAGTTCGAGGGCTTCGACACCAAGACCGTGAGGGTCTCGGTGCCGGTGAAGTTCTTGAAGACTTGGATCCAGTCCCACTACGCGGACGACCTCTTGGCGTGCTGCCGCGCCGAGTTCAAGGGTGCGGAGAAGGTCGATGTGGTCCTGCGCCAGCCGAGCGCGCGCGTAGCCGTGCGCGAGGACGGTCAACCGGGGAACACCGCGTCCGAGACCGGCCTCAACGGTGCACGCAGTGCCGAGGCGGCCAGAGGCTCCGGCATCCTGGCGGCCGCGCAGGCGGCCGGACGCACCAGCGTGGGCGGCTTCGAGGGCTCCCCTCTCGATCCGCGCTATACCTTCGAGAGCTTCGTCGTGGGCGCGTCGAACCGCATGGCGCATGCGGGCGCCGTGCAGGTCGCCGATACGGCGATGAGCGAGGGACGCGGCTATAATCCGCTCTACATCCACTCGGCCGTGGGCCTCGGCAAGACCCACCTCCTGCACGCCATCGCCTGGGAGGTGAAGCGGCGCGCGCCCAACGCGCAGGTGCTCTATCTGACCGCGGAACGCTTCCGCTATCAGTTCGTGGAGGCGCTGCGCAGCCAGGATCCGCTGGCGTTCAAGGAGAAGTTCCGCGCCATCAACATCCTCTTGATCGACGACCTCGAGTTCATGCACGGGGAGCGCACCGAGCAGGAGTTCGACCACATCATCAACTCGCTGCTCGACGGCGGGCGGCAGGTGGTGGTGGCGTCCGCGCGCGCGCCCAATCACGTGGAGCGGCTCAACGAGCGCATGCGCTCGCGGCTGCAGCGCGGGCTCGTCACCGAGATCGGCTCGCTCGACCACGAGCTGCGCTTGAAGGTCTTGGAGAAGCGGCTCGCCGAGAAGCGCGCGCTCGATCCCTCCTTCACGCTGGGCCGTGAGATCCTCGAGCTGTTGGCCGAGCGCCTGACCGAGAGCGGACGCGAGCTCGAGGGTGCGGTGACCCGCCTCTACGCGACGTGGCAGTACATGCGCACCGCGATCACGCCCGACATCGCCGAGACGGTGATCCGCGATCTGGTGCAGGGGCTCGAGCCGCGCCGCATCAAGATCGAGGACATCCTGCGCATCATCTCACGGCACTTCGGCGTGTCGAAGGGCGACCTGCTCTCGCAGCGGCGCCACCGCTCGGTGGTGTGGCCGCGGCAGGTCGGAATGTACCTCGCCAAGCAGCTGACTGCGCGCTCGCTGCCCGAGATCGGGCGCCGGTTCGGCAATCGCGACCACACCACGGTGTTGCACGCGATTCGCAAGATCGAGGGCGAGCTCGTGGACAATCCGCGGCTCAAGGACGAGCTCGAGGAGCTGAAAAAGCTGTTGAGCCACTAGGGCTCGACCGGACATAGGGCCGCCGCGCTGGGCGTGCACGGCGGGTCTAAGCGGGGAGGGGCGGCGCTTTTGGCGCCGCTCCTTACGCCGCTCCGGCTAAGGATTGGCCCGTCCCCCGAAAACCCGCCCTTGAAAAAGGCAGCGGCATCGGGTCAAGTTGCACGGGGCGCGAATCCATAAACACGCCAGTTCCCGGTCCCAGCCCGCGCTCCACCGCCATGGGGGCCGGTGGCCCCATTCGCCCGCAGCGAGGCGGGCCCCCTCAAAAAACGCGCCGAGGAAATAGCCATGCGGCTTGTGATTGAACGTGGTGAACTCTTGCGGGCGCTCGGCCACGTCACGAGCGTGGTCGAGCGGCGTACGACGATCCCGATCCTCTCCAACGTGCTGCTGCGCGCGCGCGACTCCAAGCTCGAGTTCAAGGCGACGGACCTGGAGCGCGAGGTGGTCGAGGGCGTGCCGGGCGACATCAGCGCGCCGGGCGCGGTAACCGTGCCCGCCCACATGCTGCACGACATTGTGCGCAAGCTGCCCGACGGCTCGCAGGTCGACATCCGCAAGGACGGCGACAAGGAGCGCTTGACCCTCACCTCGGGCCAGGCGCGCTTCGCGCTGCAGACGCTTCCCGCCGAGGACTTCCCCGACATCGGCTCCGGCGAGATGAGCCAGGAGTTCGAGCTGTCGGCGCAGGACTTGAAGCGCCTCATCGACAAGACGCGCTTTGCCATCTCGACCGAGGAGACGCGCTACTACCTGAACGGCATCTACCTGCACACCGCGCAGTCGAACAAGAAAGCGACGCTGCGCGCGGTGGCGACCGACGGGCACCGGCTCGCGCAGGTGGAGCTGCCGCTGCCGAAGGGCGCCCAGGGCATGCCCGGCATCATCATCCCGCGCAAGACGGTGCACGAGCTGCACCGGCTGATCGAGGACAGCCAGGCCACCGTCAAGGTCGGCGTGAGCCCGGCCAAGGTGCGCTTCGAGATCGGCAGCGTGACGCTCACCTCCAAGCTGATCGACGGCACCTTCCCCGACTACGGCCGCGTCATTCCGCAATCGAACGACAAGGAGATGAAGGTCTCCAACGCGGAGTTCATGGGTGCGGTCGACCGCGTGTCGACGATCGCGAGCGAGCGCGGGCGCGCGGTGAAGCTCAACATCAAGCCGGACAAGCTCGTGCTCTCGGTCAACAACCCGGAGGGCGGCAGCGCTACCGAGGAGATCGGCGTCGAGTATGGGGCCAGCCCGCTCGAGATCGGCTTTAACGCCCGCTATCTCCTCGACATCGCCGGCCAGCTCGAGGGCGAGGAGGCCTGCTTCAAGCTCGCCGACCCCGGCTCGCCGACCATGGTCAACGACCCGAGCGACGAGAGCGCGCTCTACGTCCTGATGCCGATGCGGGTCTAGCGTGGCAGCGACGGCCCGGGGGCCAGTTTCCAAGGCGCAGAGAGATACAGCGGCCGCACTCTGGGTCGAGCGGCTGACGCTCACCAACTTCCGCAACTATGCGCACCTGACGCTCAGCGCCGGGCCCGAGCCGCAGCTGCTGATCGGCGCCAACGGGGCCGGCAAGACGAACCTGCTCGAGGCCGTGTCCCTGCTGGCGCCGGGTCACGGCCTGCGCCGCGCCACCTATCCCGAGCTTGCGCGTGCGGCTGGCGATGGCGGCTGGGCGGTTGCCGCGCGCGTGCACACGGCCCATGGCCCGGTCGACATCGGCACCGGGCTCACCGCGGCAGCGGCCGAGAGCGAGCGCGGCTCCCGCATCGTGCGCATCAACGGCGCGCCCGCGGGCGGCTCGGGCAAGCTCGCCGAGTACGTGGAGCTCGTCTGGGTCACGCCGGCGCTCGACACCCTCTTCACCGGTCCCGCCTCCGAGCGCCGCCGTTTTCTCGATCGCCTGATCCTTTGCTTCGACGCCGGCTACCGCACGCGTGTCGGCCAATTCGAGCGCGCCATGCAGCAGAGGAACCGGCTGCTCGCCGACGGCGTGCGCGACAACGCCCGCTTCGAAGGGCTCGAGCTGGTGATGGCCGAGACCGGCACCGCAATCGCGGCCGCGCGCGCCGAGGCCGTCGCGGCGCTGGCCGTCATCGCGGCGGAGCGGCGCGTGCGCGACCCTTCTTCGCCGTTTCCCGCCGCCGGGCTTGCCATCGAGGGCACGCTCGAAGCCGATCTCGAGCGCATGGCCGCCGTCGAGGTGGAGGAGTCCTACGCAATGATCCTGCGCGAGGCGCGCGAGCGCGACCGCGCGGCCGGGCGCACGCTCGATGGACCGCACCGCTCAGACCTGCTCGTGTCGCACCTCGACAAGGCAATGCCGGCGCGGCTGTGCTCCTCGGGCGAGCAGAAGGGCCTGCTCCTGGGGCTCGTATTGGCGCACGCGGAGCTCGTCGCGCGGCGCCACCACGGGGTCGCGCCGTTGCTGCTTCTGGACGAGGTAACGGCCCATCTCGACGAGGTGCGCCGGGCCGCGCTGTTTGGCGAGGTCCTGCGTCTGGGGGCCCAAGCCTGGATGACGGGAACCGATGCCCAAGCCTTCTCGGCGCTCACTGGAAAGGCCCGATTCCGCAGGGTTGAGGAAGGGGTCGTGACGGACCTCTTTGCCGCATCCGCCTAAGCCGCGCGGGTGCCTATATAACCCATTGAAATAGATGTCGCATTTGGCATGGTTTACGGAGCTTGAAGGGCGCTTTTTCGCACCCCTTTTTGCCCCGTTTGTGGTATAAGAATTTCGAGGCCAGAAAGACCCCAAGGACAACCCGGTAGATGAGCGCTTTGCCCGCGAAAAAAAGCACGGGCGCCGAGGACTACGGCGCCGAGTCCATCAAGATGCTGAAGGGCCTCGACGCCGTCCGCAAGCGGCCCGGCATGTACATCGGCGACACCGATGACGGCTCGGGCCTGCACCACATGATCTACGAGGTCGTCGACAACGCCGTCGACGAGGTGCTCGCGGGGCACGCGCACGAATGCGCCGTCACGCTCAACCCCGACGGCTCGTGCACCGTGCGCGATGACGGCCGCGGCATCCCCACCGGCATCAAGCAGGACGACGACCATAGCCCCAAGCGCTCGGCCGCCGAGATCGTGTTCACCGAGCTGCACGCCGGCGGCAAGTTCGACCAGAACGCCTACAAGGTGTCGGGCGGCTTGCACGGCGTCGGCGTCTCTGTCGTCAACGCGCTGTCGTCCTGGCTCAAGGCCCGCATCTGGCGCGAGGGCAAGGAGCACGTCATCGAGTTCCGCGACGGCGTGCCGGTAGCGCCTTTGAAGGTGGTCGGCGACGCCAAGGGCCAGCGCGGCACCGAGGTATCGTTCCTGCCGAGCCCAAAGACCTTCTCGCTGACCGAGTTTGACTTCACCACGCTCGAGCACCGGCTGCGCGAGCTCGCGTTTCTGAACTCCGGCGCCAAGATCGTGCTCACCGACGCGCGCCACGCCGACCGCAAGCACGAGGAGATGCAGTACGACGGCGGCACCTCCGCCTTCGTGCGCTACCTCGACCGCTCCAAGCAGTCGCTGATCCCCGAGCCGATCATGCTGCGCGGCGAGCGCGACGGCGTCCTCGTCGAGGTCGCGCTGTGGTGGAACGACAGCTACCACGAGAACGTGCTGCTATTTACGAACAATATCCCGCAGCGCGATGGCGGCACCCACCTCGCCGGCTTCCGCGCCGCGCTCACCCGCGTCATCAACAAGTATGCAGGCGAGAGCGGACTCGCGAAGAAGGAAAAGGTCGACCTCTCCGGCGAGGACGCGCGCGAGGGGCTGACCTGCGTGCTCTCGGTCAAGGTGCCGGACCCGAAGTTTTCCAGCCAGACCAAGGACAAGCTCGTCTCCTCCGAGGTGAAGCCCGTGGTTGAAGGCATTGTCGGCGAGCAGCTCGGCGCCTGGTTCGAGGAGCACCCGAAGGAAGCGAAGCACATCGTCGGCAAGATCGTCGAAGCTGCGCTCGCGCGTGAGGCGGCGCGCAAGGCGCGCGAGCTGACGCGGCGCAAGGGCGCGCTCGACTCACTTCGCCTGCCGGGCGGCCTTGCCGAGTGCCAGGACCGCGATCCCGCCAACACGGAGCTGTTCATCGTCGAGGGCGACTCGGCCGGCGGCTCGGCCAAGCAGGGCCGTAAGCGCGAGTACCAGGCGGTGCTGCCGATCCGCGGCAAGATCCTCAACGTCGAGCGCGCGCGCCTCGACAAGATGCTGTCGTCCGAGCAGGTGACCAACATCATCGGCGCGCTCGGCACCGGCATCCGCGACGATTTCGATCTATCGAAGCTGCGCTACCACAAGATCATCATCATGACGGACGCCGACGTCGACGGCGCCCACATCCGCACGCTGCTTTTGACCTTCTTCTACCGGCAGATGCCGGATCTCGTCGATAAGGGGCACGTCTTCATCGCGCAGCCGCCGCTCTACAAGGTGGCACGCGGCAAGTCGGAGACCTACCTGAAGGACCAGCGCGCGCTCGAAGACTACCTGATCGAGCAGGGTCTGGAAGAGACGGTGCTGGTGACGGGCGGTGGAGAGGAGCGCGCAGGCAAGGATCTGCGCGCAATCGTCGACCAGGCGCGCGGCATCGTCTCGCTGCTCGATAGTCTGCACTCGCGCTATTCGCGCACCGTCGCCGAGCAGGCCGCGATTGCGGGCGCCTTCGAGGCGAAGCTTTTGCGCTCGGCCGAGCAGGCCAACGGCATCGCCGACGTGATCGCCGAGCGCCTCGACGCCATCGCCGAGGAGACCGAGAAGGGCTGGCAGGGCCGCTACGGCAACGACGGCTTCCGCTTCAAGCGCGAGGTGCGCGGCGTAACCGAGGCGCACACGCTCGACCTCGCGCTCCTTGGCTCGCTCGACGCTCGCCGCTTGAACGAGCGCCACAAGCACCTCGCCGAGGTGTATGGCGCGCCGGCGAAGCTGCGGCGCAAGAGCGAGACGATCCCCGTCTGGGGCCCGCGCACGCTGCTCGACGCCATCTACGAGGCCGGGCGCAAGGGCATCTCCATGCAGCGTTACAAAGGCTTGGGCGAGATGAACCCCGAGCAGCTGTGGGAGACGACGCTCGACCGCGACGTGCGCACGCTTCTACAGGTCAAGATCGGGGACCTGCAGGAGGCGGACGAGATCTTCGCCAAGCTGATGGGCGACGTGGTCGAGCCGCGGCGCGAGTTCATCCAGGACAACGCGCTCACCGTCGCCAACCTCGACGTTTGACCTCAATCGATCCGCAGCTGAGGGATGGATCCTCGGGACAAGCCCGAGGATGACAATGAGCGCCGCTAGCGATTACGCCACGCGGCGGAAGTCGCCGTCGATGACAGGGCCTTTGCCTGCGGGTCGATAGCCCTGCCTTTCCAAATGCCGCTGCAGGAGGCGCAGGTTCTTCAGGTTGGCGCGGAAGGCGACGTCGAAGGCGTCGCCCGCAATCGGGATCGAGCCGACGACGGTATCGATCAGCGTGTTGCCGAACATGCGCAGGAGCGTGACCTTGCCCACTCCGAGCTGGTGCGCCTCCCAGATGATGTAGGTCGCGATCGCCTGCGCGATGAGATCGCCGGCGACGGGTACGAGGCCTAAGATGGCATCGAAGCCGAGCCGGATGCCCGTGCCGGGAATGACGAACAGCCCATCCATGACGCGCGCGACGAGAGCGGCGCGGGCCATGGCGGCCTCGACCGCCTCGTGCTCTAGGCGCTCGATGGTTGGGCGGCTATAGGCGGCGTAGGCCATTGGAAGGCTCCGATAAAATCGCGCGCTGCTCCAGGCTTTGGCGAGCGCACCCGTAGGCGGGAACCGCGACAAGCCAGCCCGCCGCTCCATATGGGTACGCATCTCCACACAGCGTTAAGGTTCTTTCATGACGCCCAAGCCCGGGGTAGCTTGGAGCTCGAGGCGCGAGAGGCGCTGGCTCTTTGCGGGATTTTCCTGACGTGCTGCGTGCGCTCTTCTCCGTCGGCAACATCGTCCTTTCGCTCATCCTCGGTGCGGTGCTTCTCGTCTTCGTCGGCGTGCACTGGCCGGAAGCGCTGTCGGCCTCGCTGCGGTGGGCGCACGACGTAAAGGAGATCATCACCGGCACGCCGCTCAACCCCAAGTACAACGTGTGGATCGAGTTCCTGCTCGACGACCGCCAGCTGGTGTTCATGTTCTTCATCGTGCTCGCGCGTATTCTGCTCGCGCTCATCGCGTGGCCGTTCTTCGCGCTTCACCGCCGCCTCAGCTAGCGCATGGTTAACCGGCTCTTAGCAGGGCGCCGCTAGGGTCGCCTTGCGCCCCGAGTGTGCGTTCGCTCGCGGCCATCGCGACGCGAATCAGAGCTCGGGGGACACGTGGGATTGTTTTCGGGCAAGAAGCCGGCTCCGATATCGGTTGCGCCCAAGGGGCGCACAAAGAAGCGCTCCTCGCTTGCGACGAAGCTGTTTCTCGTGTGGCCGCTCTATATCGCGGTCGCCGGCGGGGCCGCGCTCGGCACCATGCAGGTGCGCAACCAGGTCCTCTATTCCGACCCTCTGACCATGCGCACGCACGCGCGCGAGCCGTCGATCCGGGTGCTGGCCCGCGACGGCTCCCTCATCGGCGAGCGCGGCGGCGTCGACGACTACGTTCCGCTCGATCTCATGCCCCGGACGATGGTGAACGCGGTCATCGCGACCGAGGACCGGCGCTTCTTCGAGCACCACGGCATCGACCCGCTGGGCCTCTTGCGCGCCGCCATCGCGAACGCGCGCGCCGGGCACTTCGTGCAGGGCGGCTCGACACTGACGCAGCAGCTCGCCAAGAACCTCTACCTCTCCTCCGACCGCACGTTCGCGCGCAAGCTGCAGGAGTTCTCGCTCGCGCTCTGGCTCGAGTCGCGGCTCTCCAAATCGGACATCCTCGAGCTCTATCTCAACCGCATGTACCTCGGCGGCGGCGCCTACGGCGTCGACGCGGCGGCGCGGCGCTATTTCGGCAAGCCCGCGCGCAATCTGACGCTCGCCGAGGCGGCGCTCGTCGCGGGCCTGTTGAAGGCGCCGTCGAAGTATTCTCCCGTCTCCAACGCCGAGTACGCGCGCTCGCGCGGGCGCATCGTGCTGGCGCAAATGCGCTCAGCCGGCTTCATCACGGCGGAGGAGGAGCGCGAGGCCGGCGCCCAGATGGCCGGCATGCCGCAAGCGAGCCGGACGCCGGACGCCGGCGCGGAGTACGCCATCGACTACGTGCTCGACGCTTTGCCGCTGGAAGCGCGCTCGGGCGGCGAGGACGTCGTCGTGGAGACGACGCTCGACAAGCCTCTGCAGGTGCGCGCCTCCGAGATCCTGTCACGCAACATCGCGGCGCGCGGGGCCGAGTTGCAGGCGAGCCAGGCGGCGCTCATCGTGCTCGGCACCGACGGGGCCATTCGCGCCCTCGTCGGCGGCCGCTCCTATCAGGAGAGCCAGTTCGACCGCGCGGTCAGGGCGCGGCGGCAGCCGGGCTCCGCCTTCAAGCCGTTCGTCTATCTTGCCGCGCTCGAGGCCGGCTACACGCCCGACAGCATGGTCGAGGACCTGCCCGTGAGCGTCTCCGGCTGGGCGCCGCGCAACGACAACGGCGAGTACCAGGGCACCATGACCATGCGCGCGGCGTTGTCGCGCTCGGTCAATGCGGTCGCCGTACGGCTCGCGTTGAAGCTCGGGCCCGCGCGCGTCGCTGCGGCGGCTCGGCGGCTCGGCATTCAGTCTCCGTTGCGTACGGACGCGTCGCTGGCGCTCGGCACCTCCGAGGTGACGTTATTGGAGCTCGCCGGCGCCTACGACGTGTTCGCCAACGGCGGCCGCGCGGTCGAGCCCTATGTGCTGCGCCGCATCGTGACGCGCTCAGGCATGGTGCTTTACGCGCACCAGCCGCAGCCGCCGGTGCAGGCGGTCGCGCCGGCGCAGGTCGCCGCCATGACCGACATGCTCAACGCCACCCTCACCTCCGGCACCGGCCGCCGCGCGGCGCTGCCCTACGCGGCCGCGGCCAAGACGGGCACCTCGCAAGGCTTCCGCGACGCTTGGTTCGTTGGCTACTCGGCGGACGTGACGACGGGCGTGTGGGTCGGCAACGACGACGGCACGGCCATGAACCGCGTGGTCGGCGGCAGTCTGCCGGCGGACATCTGGCACGAGGTGATGCTGGCCGCGCACCAGGGGCGGGAACCGCCGCCGCTGCAGGGCGTGGTGACCTCGAGCCTGCCGCCAGCCGCTGCGCCTCTGTCCCCGGGGGCGGCGATGCATCCCCAGGAAGCCATCGGGGACGATTTCATTGCCCGCGCGCTGCAGGGCTCCGAAGCTCCAGCCGGGGCGACGGGCTCGCGCGCGGAATTGCGCGAGCCGCCGGACGGCCGCATGTCGCTTGGGCGTTTCGGGGATTAGGCGTGCCGTCTCAGGCGGGCCCGGGCGGCCCGTAGCGGTGCAGGTCGAGCCCGTAGAGCTGCAACCAGCTCTTGGCCTCCTTCATCGCCGGCATGGTGCGCTCGACGAGGGCCCAGAAACGCGGTCCGTGGTTCATCTCCTTCAAATGGGCGACCTCGTGCGCGGCGACGTAGTCGAGGATGCGCGCAGGCGCGAGGATGAGCCGCCACGAGAAGGAGAGCACACCGGTGGTCGAGCAGGAGCCCCAGCGGCTCGCTTGGTCGCGCACGGCGATGCGCTTCGGCGCCACGCCGAGGGTGCGGGCGTGATGGAGGACGCGCGCGTCGAGATCGCGGCGCGCTTCCTCGAACAGCCAGTCGCGCAGGCGGCGCGGGGCGTGCTCGGCGCGCCCGGATACGTGCAGCTCCGGCACCGCTATGCCTGTGGTCAGCCGCTGCACGACGCCGCAAGCGGTGCGCTTGCCCGAGAACGCGAGGCGGTGGAAGTCGCCGCGCAGCGGCATGAGCGCGCCGTCCGAGAAGGGCACGGGCCGCGGCAGGCTGTCGAGGCGCTCGCGCACCCATTCGAGATTGCGGTTGAGGAAGTGCCCCGCCTCGCCGAGATCGCACTGCACGGGGAGCGTGACGATGACTGCGCGCCTCGTGCGGCTCACGCGCAGTGTCAGACGGCGGGCACCAGGGTGACGGCGAACCTCGACCTCGCAGCCGAGCTCCTCGATACGGGGACGCTTCAATACTTGCTCCTCGAGCGCTCTCATGCGCCGCATGGCCGTCCCTCGTGTGGAAGCAGAACCGCATGGCCCGAGCTGTCGCCGAAGCCAACGTGCAACACTCTGGTCACCGTGAGGGTCTCCTCACAACTAGAGCAAATTCGGCCATCTCACCAGCCGCAACGGAAGCGGAGCAACCGAATCTGCCACACTGTGTGGCGGACGTGCCGCGCAACCCAGCGTGCCTGATTTTTTCGGGAGTTAGAGGATTTTGCCGAGCTTGGCCGCCATCTCGTCGACGCTCGTCGCCGGCGTGAAGTGGGTGACGAACTCGCCGTTCGGGTCCATCACGTAGATGATCGACGTGTGATCCATCGTGTAGTCGTCGGGATGCTCCTTGCTCGGCGTCTTGGCGTAGTAGACCTTGTAGGCCTTGGCAACCGCGGCGATCTCCTCGGGCGTGCCGGTGAGGCCAACGAGGCGTGGATCGAAATTCTTCACGTAGCCTGCGAGCTTTTCCGGCGTGTCGCGCTCGGGATCGACGCTGATGAACACCGGCGTGATGCGCTCGGCCTTGGGCCCGAGCTTCTCGAGCGCCCCCGCCATGAGCTGCAGCCCGGCCGGGCAAATGTCGGGGCACGAGGTGTAGCCGAAAAACAGAAGCATGTACTTCCCGCGGAAGCTCTGCTCGGTGACGCGCTTGCCTGTGCTGTCCGTGAGCGTGAAGGCGCCGCCGATGAGCGCCTTGCCGCTCACTTGCCGCTCGACGGACGGAAAGAGCCGCTCGCGCACCTGTGGAAGCAGGGCGACCGCAGCGGCAAGGCCCAACGCCGCGCCGGCGATGCCGATGATGATCGATCTTGCAGCCATGGCTCTCTCTCAAGCTCGGATGCGCCAGTTAAAGCCGGGGGCGGGGGCCCGCAACGTCCCACGGCGGTGCCCTATTGTCGCGCCTTATCGCGGTCGCGATAAGGTCCCGGCAACGCATTTTCAGGCGCCGCATGCTAACCTGGCGCCGCCGGCATTGGTTAAGGGTAGGAAGTGGTGCAGCAGCTCTTTCGCACGGGCAGGGATGGCCGCATCCTCGCCGACACGGTCGACAGCCGCCTGCGTATCCATACCATCGTGCGCTTGCGCTGGATCGCCGTGCTCGGCCAGCTGGTGGCGATCCTGGTCGTCTCCTTCGGGCTCGGTTTTTCGCTGCCGATCGGCATGTGCCTCATCGCCATCGCTCTCTCGGCGTGGCTCAACGTCTTTCTCGCGGTCTGGTACCCGTCCCGGCACCGCTTGAGCGTGTGGTTCGCCACCCTGCTTCTCGCCTACGACATCGTGCAGCTCGCCGTGCTGCTCTATCTGACGGGCGGCATCGACAATCCTTTCACCATGCTCATGGCGGCGCCGATCACGGTCTCGGCGGCGACGCTGCCCTTGCGCAACACGGTCGCGCTCGGCTTGATGGCGCTCGCCGCGACCGGCCTCCTCGTGGTCGCGCACGAGCCGCTGCCCTGGTATCGCGGCCTCTCCTTCGAGCTGCCGCTGATCTACAAGTTCGGCACCTTCGCCGCCGTGTGCGCGTCAACGACGTTTCTCGCGCTCTACGCCTGGCGCCTCACCAAGGAGTCGCGGCAGATGTCGGCCGCTTTGACCGCGACCGATCTCGTGCTTGCCCGCGAGCAGAAGCTGCATGCGCTCGATGGGCTCGCCGCCGCTGCTGCGCACGAGCTCGGCACGCCGTTGTCGACGATCTCCGTCGTCACCAAGGAGCTCGAGCACGCGGTTCCTGCCGACAGTCCCCTGCGCGACGACATCAGCTTGTTGCGCAGCCAGGCGCTGCGTTGCCGCGAGATCCTGCAGAAGCTCACGCGCAGCCCCGGCGAGCCGGACCCGCTGTACGCGCGGGTGAGTGTACGCGCCATGCTGGAGGAGGCGGCCGAGCCCTACCGGTCTGGGCGCGTGGTGATCTCGATTACCGCGGGGCCGTCGGTCGAGCATACCGGACCACCCGTCGGCGAGGCGGTCGTCGAGCGCCGGCCGGGCGTGATCTACGGGCTCGGCAACATCATCGAGAACGCCACCGACTTCGCTAAATCGAGGGTCGATATCAGCGGCGAGTGGAGCGCATCCGACCTCGTGGTGACGATCACCGACGACGGGCCGGGCTTCCCGGATGAGGTCATGGACAACATCGGCGAGCCCTACGTCACCACGCGCCCGGCCGAAGGCTTCGAGGACGACGACCGCGACGCGGTGGAGGAGGCGTCCGGCCTCGGGCTCGGGTTCTTCATCGCCAAGACGCTGCTCGAGCGCTCGGGTGCCACCGTCAGCCTCGCCAACCGGGCTGGGCCCCGCACGGGCGCCATCGTGCGCGTGAGCTGGCCGCGGACGTTCATCCTTAATCGCTAACCGATTGCAGTTACGTGGCAATTTCAAATTTCGGCCATTTGGGTCGGGCGCGGGCTACCCTAATGGAGCGTTGACAAAAACCGCGCCATCAGGCTGACAGGACTTCTGCAAGGTGGCAGTTTGGCGCGCGACAACCTACGTATGCGCTGAGCGCATGCGTCCAATGCCTTTTGAGCGGCGTGATCGGGCCGCGCGCAGACCAGAATTCGTAAGGAGGTCTCCCGTGTCGGCTGACGACGTGGCGGATACGCCTAACGTAACGGCAGAGGATCTCTCGTTCCGGCAGGACGAGCTCCCCGAGGATCGCTCGCTCGTGATCGTCGACGACGACCGCGCCTTTCTGCAGCGGCTCGTGCGCGCGATGGAGCTGCGCGGGTTCGAGGTGCGCGGCGGACATTCGGTTGCGGAGGGCATCGAGCTCATCCGCACGCGGCCCCCGGCGTTCGCCGTGGTGGACATGCGGCTCGAGGACGGCAACGGCCTCGACGTCATCGCGGAGCTGTCGCGCGCACGCCCTGACTCGCGTGCCATCGTGCTGACCGGCTATGGCAACATCGCCACCGCAGTGACCGCCGTTAAGCTCGGCGCCGTCGACTATCTGGCTAAGCCCGCCGACGCCGACGACGTGACGGATGCGCTGCTGGCGCCCGCCAACGACAAGGCGCCCCCGCCCGAGAACCCCATGTCGGCCGATCGCGTGCGCTGGGAGCACATCCAGCGCGTCTACGAGCTGTGCAACCGCAATGTCTCGGAGACCGCGCGCCGGCTCAACATGCACCGGCGCACGCTGCAGCGCATTCTCGCCAAGCGCGCGCCGAAGTAAGCGCCGTTCAGACTAGGCAGCGGTCACGCGGCTCCTTCACGCTTTGCGGCCGAGAAGGAAGCCGACGACAATGGCGAACAGCGCCACTATCTCCTTGGAATAGTCCTTGAAATCCTTGTTGTAGCCCTCGAGCAGGAGGGCTGCCGAAACGACGATCAGGGCAAGGAGAGCGATGAGGTCGCCGACGCTGAGGGCTGGCAACAGGCCGCGCCGCGGCGGCGGCTCATAGGCTTGCGGGCGCGGCTTTGGCACATCCAAGTACGCCTCCGGGTCGTCGGCGAGCTCTTCCTCGTCGTCATCCTGATGCTTTTTCTTGCCCATGAGCGTGAAACCTCGCGCGGAATAAATCCATTCCCCGCTGGTGGTTATACGCCTGCAGTTGAGACGCGTAATCAGGAAATCTTCAAAGCCGGGTCGAGTGCGGCCTGCAGGGAGAGGGCCGCGCAGTGCGCAAAGCGCAGCGTCATGGCCTTGCGGCGGGCCGGTGCGAGGCGCGTTTCCGGTGCCTGCCGCACGATTTCCCCGCCGTAGCGGTCGGCGAGGATCAAGCCGGTGTCGGCGGGGATGAGCTCCAAGGGGAAGCCGGGCGCCACCGCGAAGAAGAGCGCGTCCGAAAAATCCCGGTATTCCGGCCACTTGTGATCGGTGCGGAAGTCCTCGACGCCGGATTTGACCTCGACGATCCAGAGGTCGCCGCTCTGGGAAAGCCCGACCACGTCGGCGCGCCGCCCGTTGGGCAGGGGCAGCTCTGCGATGCAGGCGTGCCCGAGGTCGCGCAACAGCCGGCAGACGCCGCGGCAAACCTCGCGCGTCACCGCATCGCGGCGCAGCACCTGCTCGGCGGCGTCGCGGCCGGCGTCCGCCACATCGATGCCGATATCCCCGGCTTTATCCTGCTCTGCCGTCATTGATCCGCCGCAAGCTGGTGGCACGGGACGATCCGGGGGAGCGCACAATTCCGTTGATGATTTCCCCGCCGCGCGTGCCGGCTCGCCGGCGCGCTCGGACCTGTTCTTGGCGTTGTGGCAACTCATCCGCAAGACGAGCGCCTGGACCGCATGTTCTTCAAACGCGCCAAGCAAGGCAAGAGCAAGTCCGCCGAGCCCGAATCGGCGGCACCGGCGCCCGCTCCTTCATCCGAAACGCACGCGGGCGCCAATGGCTCGGCTCCGTCGCTGCCGAACCTCGACGCCGGCGGGCTCGACCCCAAGACGCTCGGCTTCGAGACGACCGCCGACATCGAGCCCGCGAGTGGCGCCGTCGGCCAGGCGCGGGCGCTCAATGCGCTCACCTTCGGCGCCGGCATGAAGGGCCCGGGCTACAACATTCTCGTCACCGGGACCGAAGGCTCGGGCTATGCCGCGACCGTGCGCTCTGAGCTGCAGGCGATCGCCCGCACCACGGAGAAGCCATCGGATTGGGTCTACGTCAGCTCCTTCGATGCCGCAGGCGGCTTTCGCGCGCTGAAGCTCCCGGCCGGCACGGCAAAGGCGTTCGCCGACGGCATGGCGCAGGTCATCGACCGTCTCGCCGACGCGCTGCCCGCGGCTTTCGCAGCCGACGACTATGAACTCAAACGCCGCACCATCGAGGAGGAGTTCCGCTTCAGCCGCGAGGACGCGCTGGAGACGCTGCGGCGCGAGGCCGAGGCGCAAAACATCGCGCTTCTGCGCACCCCTGCCGGCATCGCCGTGGCGCCGATCCTCGAAGGCAAGGTAGTGAAGACGGACGTGTTCAACTCGGTGCCGGAGGAGCTGCGGCGCGAGGTGGAGACCAAGATCGCCGCGCTCGAATCGGAGATCGAGGCGCTGCTGGCCGAGCGCCCGGGCGCGGAGAAGGCACGGCGCGAGCGGCTCAACGCGCTGAACGAGCAGGTGGCAGGGCGCCAGGTGCGCGCCGTGCTCGATGAACTGAAGATCCAGTTCGGCGATGCCTCCGGCGTGGAGAGCTTCATCAAGGCCGCGGGGCGCGATCTCATCCGCAATGCGGCGCTGTTCTTAGGATCGGGCGGGCACGAGAGCGTCAAGGTTCCGGTCGGCACTATCGGGGACCCGCGCTTCATGCGCTACCGCGTGCACGTGATGGCGGCGAGCGGCGCCACGCCTGGTGCACCCGTGGTCGCCGAGGCGAACCCGACCTATGCCAACATCTTCGGCCGCGTCGAATCCGCGGCGGGCGGCGGCGAAGGGCAGCCTGTCCAGGTTTCCCGCATCAAGCCGGGGGCGCTGCATCGCGCCAACGGCGGTTTCCTGCTGCTCGAGGCGCGCGAGCTGCTCTCGGCTCCCCGTGCCACGGCTGAAGCGCTCGCGCGTGCCCTTGAAGCAGGCGAGATCCGCTTTGATCCGCCCTCCGAGCCGGTTGCGCTGGGGTCGAGCGAAATCCCAGACTTGGAGCCTATTCCATTGAGCGCGAAGCTCGTCGTTCTGGGAGACGCCGCCGATCAGCGCGCGCTCGCCAAGGGCTGCCCGCGCCTCATGCGGCTGTTCAAGGTGGAAGCCGAGTTCGAGGATTCGGTCGAGCGCTCGGACGAGATCATCACCGCCTACGCGCGCCTCATCGCTGGCATCGTGGCGCAGAACTCCTTGAAGCCGGTCGACGCCGGCGGCGTCGCCATGCTCATCGACGAGGCCGCGCGCAAGGCCGGCGGCAACGGCAAGCTCTCGCTCGAGGTTTCCCACATCGCCGACATCTGCCGTGAGGCCGACCATTGGGCCGGCCGCGAAGGGCGCAAGGTGACCTCCATCGACGACGTCAAGCGCGCGCTGGAGGAGCGCAAAGGGCGTTCCGGTGCGCGCGGCCTAGGCGCGCTGTCATGATCGCCCACGTCGCTGCCGCCGGCGAGGAGCGCGGCCGCGTCGTCGTCTGGCTGCCGACTGCGGGGCGCACGAGCTCTCCCGCGATCGAGGCGGCGATGCAGCTCGCCCATGCCTTCGGCTCCGAGGTCGAAAGCCTCTATGTCGAGGACAAGCAACTCTTCGATCTCGCGCAGTTCCCGTTCGCGCGTCAGCTTGCGTCCGGCGAGGGCTGGCGATCGATCGCCGCGCCCGATCTCGAGCACGAGCTGCGCTTCGTGGGGGCGGCCCTGCAGCGCCAGGTGGCGGAGGCCGCCAAGCGCTCGGCCATCCCTTGCCGCGCGCGCACCATGCGCGGCGATCCCTTAAGTGCTCTGGCGAGCGCTTGCGCTGAGAAGGGGCCGTGGAACGTCGTCGCTATCGCGGAGCCGTTCGCAGCGGCCGACGACCGGCGTCTACGCGAGGTCTTTGCGCACGTCGGCGATACCACCGGCGTTCTCGTCGCCGGCACGGCGGCGCGCGGCTCGAGCGGCCCGGTGGTCGCAGCAGTCGAGCACTTCGAGCGGCTCGAGCCGCTGTTGAAAGCGGCCGAACGGCTGGCGCGCGCGGCCCAGTCCGGGGTCCGGCTCATGCTCGTCGGCAACCGCCCGAGCGACTTGTCCGAGCTCGAGGGGCGCGCGCGGCTCTTGTTCGCCGAAAGCGGCGGCCCGGCGCTCGAGGCCGTGCTTGCGGCGCGCGGCGACGTCAACGCGATCGCGGCCGCCGTGCGCCGTCACAAGGCGGGTCTCGTGCTGGCGCAGTACGGCGGCCTCGTCGTCTCGGGCGAGGACGC
The DNA here is from genome assembly GCA_035517115.1 of Hyphomicrobium sp. Taxonomy (GTDB): domain Bacteria; phylum Pseudomonadota; class Alphaproteobacteria; order Rhizobiales; family Hyphomicrobiaceae; genus Hyphomicrobium_A. The sequence continues at coordinate 57,220 of DATIZL010000084.1, read as the reverse complement.
GCCGCGCTCGCTCGCCGCCGCGCTCCCCTGCCCTCTGCTCGTGGTGCGCTAGCCCCACCGCTGCTGTTCCCCAGAGAACAGCGCGTGAAGGCCTCCGGACCTAGCAATCTTGCACCGCAAGTTCGCGCGGAGCCGAGATTGGAGGGTCCAATGACCTCGGAGGCGAAACGCAGTTTTTGCGTCACGGCGGGCACAATCCTGGCCTTCGTGGCATCGGTTGCGGTGAGGGTCGCCTTCGCCGACACGTTCGCGCCCGGCGCCGTGAAGTTTCATCGCGTGCTGATCGAGGAAAGTACCTCGAAAGCAAAGTGCGAATCCCTCGACGGACGCGTGTTCATCGAGACGAAGCTAGGAACCGAGTGCGTCGCCTACTTCGTCACCAAGGGCTTTGAGCCGCGCCGCCAGGCCGTTCTCTTCTTCGGCGGCGACGCTTCCCCCGAGCAGTTCGGCACACCCGGCAAGCTCGAATCCGAGCTCGTGATGATGAAGAAGCTATTGCAGGCCTGGGCGGACAAGATGCGGGTGCGTTACGTCTATGTCTCGCGCGTCGGGCTGCAGGGGTCCTCCGGCAATCACGGCGAGCGCAGGCTCCCGAAGGAGACGTTCGTCATGAACGCCGTCGTCGACGCCCTGAAAGAGAGGCTCGGGATCGATGACATCGCGCTCGCCGGCCAGTCCGGCGGTGCGACCATCGCCGCGGCGCTCCTGACGCTCGGCAGGACGGACGTGCATTGCGATGTCTTGGGGTCGGGAGCAACGGAGCTCACCGAGGTCCAATACGACTATCTGACGAGGATTGGGTACCACCCGAACAGAAATGTCCTCCACCGTGCCATGTACGATCCGTCCGATCACTTGGGCTCGATCGCGACGCGCTGGGACCGGCGCATCTTCGCGCTCGCCGACCGGAACGATACGGTCGTGCCCTACAAATACCAGGCGCAGTTCATCAACGAGCTGAAGGGCGCCGGCCACTTGGCCAAGCTCATCGAGGTCGAAGGAAAGGGCGCCCACCACCACGGCACGGAGTTCTACTCGCTCGCCGTCGCAGGCGCATGCCTCAATGAGGTCGATGACCGGCCCATCGTTGCCGCCGTTGCCGGCGGACGCAGCTGGGGCGAGCAACAGCAGGCACTCATTCAACTCGCGCATCAGTTGAAGAGGTGGAAGCCGCCCATCGGCCCGGTGGCCGTGCTCAAGGTGGCGGGCGACCTCTCCGAGTAGGCTTGGCCGTGGTGCTTCGACGAAGCCGGGCGGAGGACCGCGCGGAAAGCGCCGGGCTCGGCCTCAGCCGTCAAGCCACATGCTCAATATGACGAGAAAGGAGACGATGCCTCCCCCGACAAATGCGAGGAGCACTATGAGCCCAGTTGTCATGAAGGCATCCCCCCACGCGACAGCGCGACATAGGGCGCCGAGATTACGCGGGCCTTACACGGTAATGCCGTGGCCAGTGAATTGGTCCTGAGAATTCAACCGTAGCGGCAAATAGGACTGCCTTTGCGCCAGAACTGACGTAAGGAACAAGAGTAGGCAGGCGTCCGCGGCGGACAGGCAGATCGAAGGCAGAGGATGCTCAAATTCGAAAGGCGCGAGGAGCGGCTCGCACGCCGGGCCGAATCCTGGGAGGCGGGTCTAACTCCGCTGGGGCGCGCGCATGCCTGGCTCGACCTCCTGTTGTTCGATCACGGGATCCTGCGCCTGTTCTACCGCAATCGCCATCGCGTCACCGAACGCCTGTGGCGCTCGGCGCAGCCGACGCCCGGCGACCTGAAGAGCCTGCAGGAGAAGGGCCTCAGAAGCGTAATCTGCGTGCGCGGCGGACGCGCGTTCGGGTCATGGCCGCTCGAGAAGGAGGCCTGCGAGCGGATGCACCTCGATCTGCACAAGGTCGCCATCCGCGCGCGGCAAGCACCCCGCAAGCAGGACCTGCTCGATCTGATCGATCTACTCGCCTCGCTGACCTACCCTGCGCTGATCCACTGCAAGTCGGGAGCCGACCGCACCGGCTTCGTCGCCGCCGTCTACCTCATCGCCGTCGAGGGCCGTCCGGTGGACGAGGGCTTGGACCAGCTATCGCTGCGCTTCGGCCATCTTCGCTCCTCGCGCGCGGGCATTCTCCGGCGCGTGATCGAAGCCTATCGCCGCGATCGCGGCGCGGGCAGCTTGAGCTTTCGCGCGTGGATCGAGAGCCGCTATGATCCCGACGAGGTCGCGCTCGGGTTCCGCGCTCGCTCGCTCGCCACCGCCTTTACTGAGCGGCTCCTTCGCCGTGAGGGCTGACGCCCGCGGTGCCCGAGAGCAGGTTTTTGAGCCACTTGACGCGTGTCGAGAGCCGGTGGCGCGCCTGCTCCTTCTTGACCACGTCCTCGCTCGTCACCCAATTGAACTGAATGGCGCGGCGCGGCCCCTCGAAGGGCTTGTGCCCGTGCCAGGAGTTGTCCGAGCGCCGGAAGATGAGAAGCGTTCCATTGGTCGGCGGCACCTCGGCAGCATAATCCTCGAGGTCTGTACCGTTGCGTAGAAGCCGCAGCCGACCCCCGTCGTTGTCCCAGCCTTCGTTGAGATAAAGGAGGACGGTGATGATCTTGGTCTTGCTGTCGGTGTGAATCCCGCCGTCCTTCTTCTGCACGTGCCCGCGCACGGTGCACATGGTCGGCCGGCCCGCAAGGTCGATGCCAAACTTTTTTTCCACCGCTTGGCGAAAGGCCGGTCCATCGAGCTCCTTAAGAAGACCGGCGAAGTGTCCATGAATGTCGAGTTCGCTCGGAGGATGCGATCCGGCGCCCAGCACAGGAGGGAAATCCGCGCCGATCTTCTGGAGATCGGCAGAGCTCACGCAATTGGGCACCACGATGTATTCAAAGGGGGCCCTTTGCAGCGGCGTCCGTTCGATCGATTCGTATGAGAGGTACGTCATTTGGCGTGCTCCCGGTCGTTCCCCTGTAGGTTTTGAAGCTTGTCGGAGATCACCTTACACGAACGTTGGCCAAAGGTGCCATCACCGCGACTCTTTGCCGTTAAGGTTCTTGTGAGCGCCGGAAGACACGTGCTCTCGGCTAGTCCGCCTGGAAGAACTCCGGCCCCGATCCAGCAATTTTCGGGTCCGGCTTGCCGACCGCCTGCTCGTCCTTGCCATCGTAGGGAATGGCAGAAAGCACCACGCGGATCGCCTCGAGCCGCGCGCGCCGCTGGTCGTTGGCGCGGATGACCGTCCACGGCGCAATCGTCGTGTGCGTGAAACGGAAGATGTCGTGCTGCGCCTCGGAGTAGTCGTCCCACTTCTTGATGGCCGCGAGATCGATGTCGGTGATCTTCCATTTCTTGAACGGGTCATGCCGGCGCTCGTGGAAGCGCTGCAACTGCATCTCGCGGCCGATGACCAAGAACAGCTTGAAGAAACGGATGCCGTCGCGCACCAGCAGCGCCTCGAAGTCGGGCGCGTCGCGCAGGAATTCGGCGGTCTGCTCTTCGGTGCAGAAGCCCATGACGCGCTCGACGCCGGCGCGGTTGTACCAGGAGCGGTCGAACAGCACGATGTCGCCTGCGGTCGGCAGGTGGCAGGCGTAGCGCTGGAAGTACCACTGGCCGCGCTCGGTGTCGGTCGGCTTCGACAGCGCGACCGAGCGCGCGTGCCGCGGGTTGAGGCGGCCGAGGAAGCGGCTGATGCAGCTGCCCTTGCCGGAGGCGTCGCGACCCTCGAACAGCACGACGAGCCGCTCGCCGTGATTCTGGATGTGGTCCTGCAGCTTGATGAGCTCGAGCTGCAGCGCCAGCAGGTCCTCCTCGTAGTCCTTCTTCTTCAACTTCTCCTTGTAGGGAAATCCGCCCGAGCCCAAGGCCTTCTGCTCGACCTCCGCCGGCAGCTTGGGATCGTCGATGTCAAAGGCAATGCGTTTGCTGCCCTTGCTCTTAGCGTCGTTCATGGCAGGGTTCCGTCTTCTTGCTGTCAAGCGTTTCGCGGAGGTTGCCTTCGCGCAGCTTTCGTGCGTGTTTGAAAGGCTGAGCAAAGCCCATTATCTAGCACGTCTGCCGCCGGTCGAGGCGGCTCGAGGCAAAGTGCTGACAAATGTCGATAGGTCCGGAGCTGAGCGGTCGCTGGACGGAGCGCAAGGGCGAGCTTGAGGCCTGGAGCGCGCTCGTTTGGCTCGGCGCCAAGCGGCGCGTGGCGGCGCGCTGGATGCCGCTCGCGGCCGCGACCGCCCTCTTCGCCGTCCTGGTGCTGGTTGGCAAGCTCGGCACGCTCCCCGCGCTCGCGAGCATCGCCGTCCTCTTCGTCGCCGCCGCCTTCTGGCCGCTCGACTCGACCGTTTTGATCGAGGCGCTGGGCGGCGGGCGTACGGCGCGGACCGACGGTGCGCGCGGGCTCGACCGCAAGGGCTGGCGCGCCGTCGTCGACGCGATTCCCACTGCCGCGGTGGCGCTCGACGCTGCGGGGACCGTCGTGCACCACAATCGCCTCGTCGCCGAGCTGTTTCCCAAGATCGAGAATGGCCGGCCGCTGAGCCAGGTCACGCGCAACCCCGATCTCATCGCTGCGGTCGACGCGGCGCTGGCCTCCGAGGAGCGCATCGACGTCGAGCTCACCGAGCGCGTGCCGGTCGAGCGCCGCATCGCAGCGACCGTATCGCGGCTGTCACCCTCGGCCGAGCCGTCCTCACCGCACCTCTTGGTCACCTTCCGTGACTTGACCGAGCAGGACAGGCTCGCGCAAATGCGCGCCGACTTCATCGCCAACGCCAGCCATGAGCTCAGGACCCCGCTCGCGTCCTTACGTGCCTTCGTGGAGACGCTGCAGGGGCCTGCGCGTGAGGACGCGGCCGCGCGCGAGCGGTTCTTGAAGCTGATGGCGAGCCAGGCGGAGCGCATGACGCGGCTCATCGACGATCTCTTGTCGTTGAGCCGGGTGGAGATGCGCGTGCACCTGCCCCCGCGCGGCATCGTCGAGCTCAACGAGACGGCGGCTTACGTCTGCCAGTCACTCGAGCCGGTGGCGGAAAGCGCCAAGACGCATCTGACGTTCATCCGCGACGGCGTTCCCGCGCGCATCCGCGGCGATCGCGAGGAGATCGTGCAGGTACTGCAGAACCTGATCCAGAACGCGATCAAGTACGGGCGCGAGGGGGGCCACATCGAGGTGCGCGTCGGGCGCGATGCCCCACGCGGCTCCGGCAGCGCCCGCGTCTGGGTCAGCGTGGCGGACGACGGCCCCGGCATCGCGCCCGTGCATTTGCCGCGCCTCACCGAGCGCTTCTATCGCGTCAACGTGGCCTCGAGCCGCGAGAAGGGCGGCACCGGGCTCGGTCTCGCCATCGTGAAGCACATTCTGAACCGCCACCGCGGCGAGCTGAAGATTGCCTCCAAGCTCGGTATCGGCTCGACCTTCACCGCGAGCTTCGAGGAGCTCGGCGCGGGCGGCTGAGCGCCTCTACCGAAGCTTGTAAGGCGGTGAGCGGCTTTCGCTGCACTGCATCCCGACCTCGTGGTGTTGGACTGGATGCTGCCCGGCGTGTCGGGCATTGAGCTGTGCCGGCGCCTGCGCTCGAAAACGGATTCACGCAACGTGCCGATCATCATGCTGACCGATGAGCGCATCGTCGATGTGCACATCGGACGCCTGCGCAAGGCGCTCATCCGCGGCAACGAGCGCGACCTGATCCGCACCGTGCGCTCGGCCGGCTACGTATTCGGCGACTGCGCCGACGCTTAAATTGGCAGGCTAGCCACTCCCGCTCAGACCTGCTCCTTGCGCGGCGCGGCGGCATCCGCGGCGGTCGCGGTGACCGGCTCGACGAGCTCGCGCTCGCGGCGGCGCGTCTGCGGCGGCTGGAAGGCGCGGCGTGCGTGGAACTCGCAGTAGGGCAGGCCTGGCACCTTGTTCTTGCCGCAGAAGTGGAAGTCGGCAGCCTGCGGGTCGCCGATCGGCCAGCGGCAGCTGCATTCAGTCAGCGTCTGGATGTACTTGCGCTCGTTCATGGGAATGACGAGCTCCTCCACCGGCGGGGTGAAGGGATCGGCCTCGGCCTGATAGAGCGCGCGGAATGCGGGGTTGCCCAGAGGCGAGAAGCGCGTCTTCGCCATGCGCTTGGCGGCCATGCGCTGGCGCGGACGGTGGCTCTTCATGCGCGAGGTGGTGGCGCGGCCGGAAAGGCCCAGCCGGTGCACTTTGCCGATGACGGCGTTGCGGGTGACGCTGCCGAGGCGCCCTGCGATCTGGCTAGCGCTCAACCCTTCCGCCCAGAGCTTCTTCAACAGCTCCACGCGCTCGTCCGTCCAAGCCATAGATCGCTCCCTGAGCCTTCAGGGGCGGGCGCCCGGGGGCACACACCCGTTGACGTTCGGCACGGGACGAGGACGCGCGGAGGCCTAGCGCAAAGACGCTGCGACCACCGCGAAGAGCCACGGGCCCGACCGGCTTTGACGCTTACTGGGATGACGCTTGGACTATCGGCCTGCCCTACGCGGCGAGCACAACGAGCCTCGCCAGGGCACGCATCGGCTACTCTTTGAGGAGGCTTCGCGCCAACGGCGGCGAGGCCCCAAGATCCGATGGCCGCAACCTACAACAAGGCGAATCCGAGGTTCAAGATCGGCGTCTGCAAGAGGGGGGCCGCGGCTCTGGGAAGGTGGTATATTCGCCACATGCAACTATGCACCAGTGGCTCTAAGTTGCTGCGGCACAAAGAGGAACTGAGTGCTCCACAGGCCGCGCTCCGCGCACGATTAAGCCAAAACTGCGTGTGCGGTTTCGTTGACAGGCTTGAGGAGCGCGCGTATCTACAATCGCTGAAGGGCCGCCGCGGAAGGCGGCTTTTTTGATTTTCTAGCGAATGATCGCTGCAATGGGACGGGCCCCGATGTCCGCATCCGTGGCGGCCTCGGACCACAAGACCAAGGCCGTAGCCCATACAACCGGCGCGTCACCGGCGGTGATGGCGACCTACGCACGCCACGACCTGGTCTTCGAGCGCGGAGAAGGCACCTGGCTCGTCGCGGCCAACGGCGAGCGCTATCTCGACTTCGCCTCGGGCGTCGCTGTGAACGCCCTCGGCCACGCCCACCCCAAGCTCGTGGCGGCCCTTTCGGCACAGGCCGAGAAGCTGTGGCACACCTCCAACCTCTATCGCGTCGCCGGTCAGGAGAAGCTCGCCGAGCGCCTGGTGGGGGCGACGTTCGCCGACCGCATCTTCTTCTGTAATTCGGGGGCGGAAGCCTGCGAAGCCGCGATCAAGGCGGTGCGGCGTTATCATTACGTCAGCAGGCGTCCCGAGCGCTGGCGCGTCATCACCTTCGAGGGCGCATTCCACGGCCGTACGCTGGCGACCATCTCGGCCGGCGGCAACGAGAAGTACCTCGAGGGCTTCGGGCCTCCCGTCGAAGGCTTCGATCACGTGCCGTTTGCCGATCTTGCCGCGGTGGAGCGGGCGATCGGGCCGGAGACGGCCGCGATCCTGATCGAGCCGGTGCAGGGCGAGGGCGGCGTCAACGTAGCGCCGTTGGAGTTCATGCGCGGCTTGCGTGCGCTGTGCGACCGCCACGGCCTCTTGCTGGTGCTCGACGAGGTGCAGTGCGGCATGGGCCGTACCGGCGCTCTGTTCGCGTACGAGTGGGCCGACATCACGCCCGATCTGATGGCGATCGCCAAGGGTATCGGCGGCGGCTTTCCGCTGGGTGCGCTGCTCGCCACCGCGGAGGCGGCCAAGGGCATGACGGCCGGCACGCATGGCTCGACGTTCGGCGGCAATCCGCTGGCGACCGCCGTCGGCAACGCCGTGCTCGACACCGTGCTCGAGCCGGGCTTCCTCGATGGCGTGCGCAAGAAGGCGCTGCGCTTGAAGCAGGCGCTTGCCGCCGTGCACGACGAGCAGCCCGATCTCATCGAGGACGTGCGCGGCAAGGGGCTCCTGATGGGCATCAAGCTCAAGGTGCCAACGGCCGATCTCGTCAAGGCGGCCATTGCCGAGAAGCTGCTGCTGGCCGGAGCGGGCGGCGACGTCGTGCGGCTGTTGCCGCCGCTCAATGTCTCCGACGAGGAGATCGCGGAGGCCGCCGGCCGGCTGTCGCGCGCCCTTTCGCGCATCGCAACTAGAAGCTCGTGAGAGGTGCCCCCGCGCTAGGCGGGCGGAGCGTCATGGCCCCCAAAATCAAGATCACGCCCGCGCCGAGGCACTTCCTCGATCTCGATGGGCTCGACACAAAGACGCTGCGGCGCATCATCGACATGGCGCATGCCATGAAGCGCGCCGGCAAGCGCGTGCCGGCCAAGATGCGCCCGCGCGGCATCGAGGATGCCGTGCTGGTCACCGTGTTCGAGAAGCCTTCGACGCGCACGCGCATCTCCTTCGATGTCGCCATGCGCCAGCTCGGCGGCCAGACGATTTCGCTCAACCACACGGACCTGCAGCTCGGCCGCGGTGAGTCGATCGCGGACACCGCGCGCGTGCTCTCGCGCTACGTCGACGCCATCATGATCCGCGCCAACGAGCACGCCACGCTGCTCGAGCTTGCGCGCTGCGCCACCATCCCCGTGATCAACGGCCTGACGGACAAGAGCCACCCGTGCCAGGTCATGGCCGACATCATGACCTTCGAGGAGCACAAGGGCCCCATCAAGGGCCATACCATCGCCTGGGTCGGCGACGGCAACAACGTCGCCGCCTCGTGGATGCACGCCGCCGTGCGCTTTGGCTTCGAGCTGAGGATCGCCTGCCCCGACGCGCTGCGCCCGGAGCAGCCGGTGATCGACTGGGTCAAGCGCGAGAAGGGCGCGGTATCGATCGGCAGCGATGCGGCGCAAGCGGTGCGCGGCGCCGATTGCGTCGTCACCGACACCTGGGTGTCGATGGGCCAGACCGACGGCGCGCGCCGCAAGAAGATGCTCGAGCCGTTCGGCGTTGACGGCAAGCTCATGCGGCAAGCGGCGCCGGGCGCCATTTTCATGCACTGCCTTCCCGCCTACCGTGGGCGCGAGGTGACGGCCGACGTCATCGACGGGCCGCAGTCCGTCGTGTTCGACGAGGCCGAGAACCGCCTGCATGTGCAGAAGGCGATCCTCGCCTGGTGCTTGGGGGCCCAGTAGATGACTGAAGCTGCCGCGGCGCCGCAGATCGGGGACGATCTCGGCGACGACATCGTACTGCCGTTCCGCACCCTGCGCTCCGGCGTCATCGGCCGGCTCGTGCGCCTCGGCCCCGCCATCGACACCATCCTCTCGCGCCACGACATGCCGGTTCCGGTGGCGCAGGCGTTGGGCGAGGCCGTCGCGCTGACGACGATGCTCGGCGCGGCGCTGAAATTCGCCGGCAAGCTCATCGTGCAGACCAAGACGGACGGCATCATCGATTTCCTCGTCGTGAACTTCGAGGCGGGCGGCCACGTGCGCGGATATGCGCGCTACGACAAGCGGCGCTTCGCCGAGCTCGCGGCCAGCGGAGCGCCAATCGAGCAGGGCGCGCTCTTGGGGCGCGGACATCTGGCCATCACCATCGACCAAGGCGGCGACATGGACCGCTACCAGGGCATCGTCGCGCTCGAGGGGGAGAGCTTGGCGCAGGCAGCGCTCGCCTACTTCCGCCAGTCCGAGCAATTGCCGACGTTTCTGCACCTGGCGGTCGCGCGCCACTATCGGGCGGGTGCGGGCAGCTGGCACTGGCGTGCAGGCGGCTTGATGATCCAAAGCCTCGCGAAAGCCGGCGGTTCGCAGACGCCGCGGAGAGAGGGTACCGACGACGGCGAGCTGCACGAGGAGCAAGCGGAGGACTGGCAGCGCGCCAAGATCCTCGCCGCGACGGTCGAGGATCACGAGCTGCTCGATCCGACGCTGTCCCCGCAGCGGCTGCTCTATCGGCTGTTTCACGAGGAGGGCGTGCGCGCTTTGCCGCCGGCGCCGGTCGAGGCCTACTGCCGCTGCTCGCGCGAGCGGGTCGAGGCGTTTCTGCGCTCGTTCGGGGAGGAGGGCCTCGCCGACATGCGCGAGCCTGACGGCAGCATCAAGGTAACGTGCGAGTTCTGCACCGCGAGCTATCGCTTCGAGCCGGGCGAGATCGCGTGACGCCTACTTGCCGCTGATCGACTTCAGGAAGGTGACGATCTCCTTGCGCTGCCCTTCGTCGGCGATGCCGGTGAACGGCTTCATCTTGTTGCCGCCCACGACCGCTTCGGGGTTGGCAATGAACTTATCCAGCGTGGCCTCGTCCCAGGTGACGCCGGAGTTCTGCATGGAAGACGAGTACGCGTAGCCGGGCAGCTCGCCCGCTTTGCGGCCGACGACGCCGGCAAGGCTGGGGCCCAAGCGGTTGTCGCCCTCCTTCATGGAATGGCAGGTCCGGCACGCGTTGTTGTAGACCATCTGAGGATCGCCGGCACGCGCCATGGCGATCATCGCCAGCAGCGCCAGCGCGGACCCTACGAGCTGCGCGGATGCGATATGTGTCATGGCAAGACCTCTCCGCTGGCGTTTCTCCTCGGCGAAGGAAACGTCGCACGGCAGCAATAGTTCCGGAAACGGAATTTTGCTGTGAGGAGTAGAGACTAACCCGGCGGTGCCCCGCGTTCCGCCCAGGCGCCGAGGCGATCGAGGAATGCCATGCACCGATCGAGCTGGTCCTTGGCGATGAACTCGTCCGCTGCGTGCGCCTGCGCGATGTCGCCCGGGCCGATGACGACGGCCGCCGACCCCGCCTCCTGGAACAGACCGGCTTCGGTCGCGTAGGAGACCGCGTGGGTCTCGTTGGAGCCTGCGAGGTGCAGCGCAAGCGCCACCGCCTCCGACTTTGCTCCCGCGGCGAACGGGGGCACCTGGTTCGCGATCCTGATGTCGACACCGGATTCGGGCGCCACCCGCCGCATCTCGGGCAGGCACTCGCGCTCGGCGAAACTGCGAATGCGGCGGTCGATGGCGCCGACGTCGACGCCCGGCAACGCGCGCACGTCGAAATCGAAGCGGCAGTAGACGGGCACGATATTGGTGGCGGTGCCGCCGTTGATGCGCGTGACCTGCAGCGTCGCGTAAGGCGGATCGAAACGCTCGGCGCGGGGGGCGAGCTTGAGCTCCCGTTCGATGCGGGCAAGCTCCTGCAAGAGCTTGCCGGCGATCCCGATGGCGTTGACGCCGAGCGGCGCCATGCTCGAGTGGGCCGCTCGTCCTTTGACCTCGATGTGCCAGCGCACGGGCCCCTTGTGCGCATCGACGACGCTCATCGATGTCGGCTCGCCGACGATGACCATGCGCGGCGGCGTAGAGCGGCGCCGGATATCGGCGATGAGCGGGCGCACGCCGAGGCACCCCACCTCCTCGTCGTAGGAAAAGACGAGATGGATCGGCACCGCGAGCTTGCGCTTCACGAAATCCGGGACCGCCGCCAGCACGCAGGCGAGAAATCCCTTCATGTCGGCAGAGCCGCGGCCGTACAAACGCCCGTCGCGCTCGGTCAAGACGAACGGATCGCTCGACCAGGTTTGCCCTTCGACCGGCACCACATCGGTGTGCCCCGACAACGCTACGCCCGGCACCCCGCTGGGGCCGATCGAGGCATAGAGGCTCGCCTTGGTGGCCTCGGCATTGGGCACGAGGTGGCTCTCGACGCCGTGCTGCGCGAGGTAGTCCTCCACGAAGGAGACGAGGCCCAGATTCGACCTGTGGCTCGTCGTGTCGAAGTGCACGAGGCGAGATAGGAGCTCGGCCGCGGAGTAGCTGGGCCCGTTCATGCGCGAGGGGCCGCCACTAGTTCACGCTCCGCACGGCAAACGGGCTGTCGAGCGAGAAGGCGGGGATCGCCACGTCGAACAGCTGGCCCTTGGCATCGACCATTTGATAGCTGCCGACCATGATCCCCGACGGGGTGCGCAGCGGGCACCCGGAGGTGTAGGTGAACGACTTGCCGGGCTGGATGGTTGGCGTCTCGCCGACGACGCCCGGGCCACGCACCTCCTCCGTCTGGCCGTGGCCGTCGGTGATGCGCCAGACGCGCGAGCGTAGCTGCACGGTCTCGTTGCTCTCGTTGGCGATGTCGATGGTGTAGGCCCAGAAGAATTCGCTCTCCTCCGGCGTCGACTGCTCCTCGAGGTAGTGCGGGGTGACGCGAATGCGGATGCCGCGGGTCACAGCTTCGTACATGCCGGTAGGATCCCTGCGGGAACACCATTCCTGGGCACGACTCTAAGCCGTCCCCGGCCGGGGTCAATTGCGCAAGGCGGCAACGCTCAGCCTTTTCGTGCGACCTTTAGGGCGCCCTCGATGTCGGCGGCAAGGTCCGCGAAGGCCTCGAGCCCGACGGAAAGCCGCAGCATGCCGTCCGTGATGCCGAGCTCGGCGCGCGCCTGCGGCCCGATGCGGTGGTGGGTGGTCGTGGCCGGGTGCGTGATGAGGCTCTTGGCGTCGCCGAGGTTGTTGGAGATGCAGATGAGGCGAAGCGCGTTCTGGAAGCGGAAGGCGCCGGCTTTGCCGCCCTCGACCTCGAACGCCACCATCTGGCCGCCGCCCGTCATCTGCCGGCGCGCGATGTCCGCCTGCGGATGGTCGGGGCGCCCGCAGTAGAGCACGCGGCCGATGCCGGGGCGTCCGGCGAGGTGGTCGGCGATGCGAGAGGCTGTCTCCGCCTGCGCCTTGACGCGCACGGGCATGGTCTCGAGCCCCTTCAGCATCACCCAGGCGTTGAACGGGCTCATGGTCGGTCCGGTCTGGCGCAGGAACTCCTGCAGGTGGTTCGTCACGAACTCCTTGCTGCCCAAGACTGCGCCGCCGAGACAGCGGCCCTGGCCGTCGACGTGCTTCGTCGCCGAGTAGACGACGATGTCGCCGCCGTGACGCAGCGGCCGCTGCAGCATCGGTGTCGCGAACACGTTGTCGACGACGACCAGCGCCCCGGCCGCATGCGCGATCTTCGACACCGCAGCGATGTCGACGAGCTCCAGCGTCGGGTTCGACGGCGTCTCGAAGAAGACCATCTTGGTGTTGGGGCGCATCGCCTTGCGCCAGGCATCGAGGTCGGTGCCGTCGATGAGGGTGGACGCGATGCCGAAGCGCGGGCACAGGGTCTCAACGATGTAGCGGCAGGCACCGAACAGCGCGCGGGCGGAGACGACGTGGTCGCCGGCCTTGAGGTAGGACAGGAGCGCGGCGCTGACGGCCGCCATGCCGGTCGCGGTCGCGCGCGCCTCCTCCGCACCCTCGAGCAAGCGGATGCGCTCCTCGAACATGGCCACCGTGGGATTGCCGAAGCGGCTATATTGAAAGCCCGGGTCCTCGTTCTTGAAGCGGGCTTCTGCCTGCTCCGCGCTCGTGTAGACGAAGCCCTGGGTGAGAAAGAGTGCTTCGGAGGTCTCGCCGAACTGCGAGCGCAGCACGCCCCCGTGCACGAGCTGGGTTTCGGGCGCCCATTTCGGGTCTGCCGCGCGATCGTCGTCGTTGCCTGCCATGCGCTTCCTCGATGGGCATTCGCCCAGCAAAAACCCGGCTCGCATCGCCGCAGGGGAGAAGCCGGCGCCAGCGAAATCCGGGGGTGCGCACGGCCCTTTTAGCGACTTATTTTACGTGGCTGCAAGCCGGCCGGCCAAATGACCACGGGGTGTTGCGGGGATTACTCCTCGACGGCGCTTGGCGTCAAGTGCCGGTTGCATTAGAGCGGCAAAAGTGAAGTTGCCGGACTGACGATCACGCGATAGGCGCGAGCGATGACAAAGGTGCAGGCGAAGACGGCGCGTGCCGTTCCCAAACGGGGAGCAGCGGGCATCCTGCCCTCGCAGGCGATCGAGGGTCTGATCGCTGAGGGCTACGTGAAGCTCGTCGAGCCGCTTTTGGAAAAGCAGCTGCAGCCGGCGAGCCTCGACTTGCGGCTCGGCACCATCGCTTATCGCGTGCGCGCGAGCTTCCTCCCCGGCCGCGGCGAGAAGATTGCGGCCAAGCTCGATGACCTGCAGCTGCACACGATATCCCTGTCCCAGGGGGCCGTGCTGGAGACCGGCTGCGTCTACGTCGCTCCGCTCTTGGAAAGCGTGGCCCTGCCAGACGACCTCTCGGCTGCGACGAATCCGAAAAGCTCGACCGGGCGCCTCGACGTGTTCACCCGCGTTATCGCCGACGGCGTGTCCGCATTCGACCAGATCCCGGCCGGCTATTCCGGCCAGCTCTTCGCCGAGATCTGCCCGCAGACGTTTCCCGTGGTCGTGCGCAAAGGCTCGCGGCTGTCGCAGATCCGTTTCCGCGCCGGCGGCGGCGAGGCCGAACCCGTCGACGACATCGCGCTCTCGGTTGACCTCATCGGCGACGCGCACGGGCTCGTCGGCTATCGCGCCAAGCGCCACACCGGACTAGTCGACGTGGACGTGGTCGGAGGCTGCCCGGTGCTCGACTACTGGGAGCCGATCTACGTGCGCGAGAAGAAGCGCCTCGTACTCGACCCCGATGAGTTCTACATCCTCGCCTCCAAGGAGGCCGTGCACGTCCCCCCCACGCAGGCCGCTGAGATGGTGCCGTTCAATCCCTTGGTGGGCGAGTTCCGCGTGCACTATGCGGGCTTCTTTGACCCTGGCTTTGGCCATGCGGCGGCGGGCGGGGAGGGTGCCAAGGCCGTGCTCGAGGTGCGCTCGCACAAGGTGCCGTTCATCCTGGAAGATGGGCAGACCATCGGGCGGCTGATCTACGAGCGGCTCACCGAGACGCCGAAGCTCGTCTACGGCCGGGGGCTTTCCTCGCACTACCAGGCGCAGGGGCTCAAGCTGTCCAAGCACTTCAAGTAGGCCGATCCTACGAGCTTCCTTAACGGTCGGGCGCTAGCGTCGGGGGGCGCCGCTCGGGCGCATGCCGCTTGGGGCCGCCATGCAAGCCTTGTGGAAAATTGACCTTTTGCTCGCGTTGGGCGTGGTCGCCGCCACCGCCGCGACGGACGCCGTCTACGTGATGTTCACCTCATCGGTCATCGCGCGCCGGCGCATCGCGGCCGCCTCCTGGAGCAGCGTCTGGTACCTGCTCTCCTCGTTCGCGGTGATCAGCTACACCAACAACTGGGTGTACGTGCTCTTCGCGGCGGTCGGCTCCTGGATCGGCGCCTACGCGTCGATGACGTACCTGCATGGTCCCCCGAGCCACCCGCCGGCACCGCTCAAGCCCTCGCCCGATAGCGTTGACTAATCGGGTTCGATCGGAAGGCATTGGTCCCGCTTCAGGAAGCGCCTCGAGTTGCGGATCCGCAACAAGATGTCGCGAGGGCTGAGGTGACCTTGAGCCCTGTGACCAAAGGTTTCCACGCCTCTCGGGCTTGACCGCCGGCGGCACCAAAGCGGATATTATCCGCTGCGTCGCTGGGCCGTACGGGGGCGCTGTCTTTCGCTTGCCCCATTCGCAACGCTATGGTTGCCGGCCACCGGAGGAAGCATGCGGGTCTTCAGGCGCCGCTCCAGCCTCGGTTTCCTCGCGCTGCTCGCCGTTGCGATGCAGGCGGTGATGGCCTTTGCCAACACGCACACGCATGCTCATTCGGCGGTCGTTGCTGGCAAGCTCACGACGCGCGCGATCACCTACGGCGCCTGTGCCGTACGCGCCGAGCGCTCGTGTCCACCGTCCGTCCCGCACGATGACCAAGGCAACTGTCCTATTTGCTGGTCGGTCAATCTCGCGACCGCGGCGATCCTGCAGCAGCCGCCGGCTATCCCCATGCCGCCCGAGCGCTTCGCTGCGCCGGAGCTGGTGCACGCTCCTTCCGCCGTCGCCGTCGCCGAACGAGTTCACTTCCAGGCACGCGCTCCTCCCGCTCTCTCCTGAGGGACCAAGGCTTCGCGAACCCGCACAGGCGTAAGGCGCCGTGCACGCGAGGCGCAAGGATCGGTCCTTATCCATGCGCAAGAAACGGAGCAGGCCCGGCCAATGTGCCGCGCGCCTTGCCCACTCGCCACCGATCAGGAGAACGACATGCAGGTCAACGGAATTGCGGCACTCGCCGCGCTCGCTCTCGCAGCGACGGCCTCGGCGCTCGCCGTTGCCGAAGAGCATCGCGAGCTCGGGCCCCACGTGCACGGCCACGGCAATCTCAACATCGCGGTAGAGGACAAGCGCGTCTCCATGGAGCTCGAGGTGCCCGGCATGGACATCGTCGGCTTCGAGCATGACGCCACGACCGACGACCAGAAGGCGGCCATGGAAAAGGCGAAGACGCGGCTTGCGCAGCCGCTTTCTGTGTTCAAGCTGCCGGCTGCCGCGGGGTGCACCGTCGCCGACGCCAAGGTGGCGGTCGAGGCCGAGCATCATCACGACGGCGATGCCGACGACGACCATGACCACGATCACGACAAGGCCACTAGCGAGGACCACGACCATGACGCGCACGAAGGGCACAAGGAGTTTCACGTGACCTACGCGCTCGACTGCGCCGAGCCCGCGAGCATCACCGCCATCGACTTCGACTACTTCAAGCTGTTCGCCGGCGCGCACGACTTGACCGTCAACGTCGTGACGGCCAAGGCGCAGAACACCTACAACGTGACGCGCGACGCGCCGTCGCTCGATCTTGCCGGCATCATGTGATGCAGCGCCCTCTACCCGAAACGCGGACCCCCGACGTCGTGTCGATGTCGGGTGTCCGTTTCCGCTGGCGGGGCCCGCGGGCGTTCGCCCTGGCGATCGACAGCTTTGCGCTGCGCGCGAGCGAGCGGGTGCTGCTGGTCGGCCCTTCGGGCGCAGGAAAGTCGACGTTCCTGAGCCTCTTGTGCGGCATCGTCACGCCGTCCGAGGGGCGGCTCGAAGTGTTGGGCACCGACATGACGAAGCTGTCGAGCTCGGCACGGGACCGCTTCCGGGCCGAGCACTTCGGCATCATCTTCCAGATGTTCAACCTGCTCCCCTACGGAAGCGTGCTCGACAACGTGCTGCTGCCGTTGAGCTTCGCACCGAAACGGCGCGAGCGCGCGACGCGGACTGGGAGTGCCGAGAAGGAGGCGGAGCGTCTCCTGGCGAGCCTCGGTCTTGACCCCAAAGAGGTCGAGGGCCTCTCGGCGGCAAGCTTGAGCGTCGGTCAGCAGCAGCGCGTCGCCGCGGCGCGCGCCCTCATTGGGGCGCCCGAGCTGATCGTCGCGGACGAGCCGACGTCCGCGCTCGACCGCAACCGGCAGCAGGCCTTCCTCGATTTGCTCTTCGCCGACGTCGCCGCGGCGGGTGCGTCCCTCATCATGGTCAGCCACGAGGAGGAGCTCGGCAAGCGCTTCGACCGCGTTGTGCGCTTGGACGAGATCGCGACGAGCGAACGGAGGGCCGCAGCATGATCGTGCCTCGTCTCGCCCTGCAATCCTTGCGCAACCGCGCACTCACCGCCTCGCTCACCGTGCTGGCGATCGCGTTCAGCGTCATGCTGCTGCTCGGCGTGGAGAAGGTGCGCACCGGCGCGCGCCAGAGCTTCGCCGACACCATCTCGGGCACCGACCTCATCGTCGGGGCGCGCAGCGGCGCCATTCAGCTCCTGCTCTACTCGGTGTTCCGCATCGGGAATGCGACCAACAACGTCACCTGGCAGAGCTATTCCGATATCGCCAAGCGCCCGGAGGTCGAATGGATCGTGCCGATCTCGCTCGGCGACAGCCACCACGGCTTCCGCGTGCTCGGCACCACGCCCGACTACTTTGCCCGCTACAAGTACCGGCACGGGCAATCGCTCGCTTTTGCCGAGGGCAAGCCGTTCAGCGATCTCTTCGACGCCGTCATCGGCGCCGACGTGGCGCAGGCGCTGGGCTACAAGGTGGGCGATGAGATCGTGGTGGCGCACGGCGTCGGCTCGATCTCCTTTGTCGAGCACAAGGACAAGCCGTTCCGCGTCTCCGGCATCCTGGCCAAGACCGGCACGCCGGTCGACCGCACGGTGCACGTGAGCCTCGAGGCGATCGAGGCGATCCACATCGACTGGCAGAACGGCATTCCCATGCCGGGGCAGAGCATCTCGGCGGATGAGGTACGCAAGATGCACCTCGAGCCGAAGGCGATAACCGCGGCGTTCCTCGGCCTCAAATCGAAGCTCGCGACCTTCAAGCTGCAGCGCGCGATCAACGAGTATGCCGAGGAGCCGCTGTCGGCGATCATTCCCGGCGCGGCGTTGCAAGAGCTGTGGGCCCTCGTCGGCACCGCGGAGACGGCGCTGTCCATCGTCTCCGCCATGGTCGTCGCCACCGCGCTGCTCGGCATGGTGACCATGGTTCTCACCACGCTCAACGAGCGCCGGCGCGAGATGGCGATCCTGCGCTCGGTCGGCGCGCGCCCGGCGACGATCCTCGGCCTGCTCGCCACCGAGGCCGGCATGCTCACCCTCGCGGGTGTCGTGCTCGGCACCGGGTTCCTCTACGCGGCGCTTGCGCTGCTGCGCCCGGTCATCGATCGGATGTACGGGCTCAGCCTCACGATTGATCCCCCCACCGCCCGCGAGTGGCTGACGCTCGGCACCATCGTGCTCGCCGGCTTCCTGGCGGGACTGCTTCCTGCTTTGCGCGCCTACCGGCTGTCGCTTGCCGACGGCATGACGGTGCGCACATGATTGAACGGAGATCGACCATGATGATGAGACCTGCTGCAATGAGCGCGGCCGTCGCGCTGGTCCTGCTGGCACCTGCAACCGGCGCAGGCGCCGCCGATCCGCCGATGGAGCTCAAATGGGCGCAGCTCATGCCGCCCGCGCAGGCGGTGTCGCCCTTGAAGCCGAAGACGTTCTTCTCCGGCTCGACGACCAGCACCGACGGCGGGCCGCCACCGCCGCCGCTGCCCGAGGGCCAATGGATGTCGATCAAGCGGCGCCAGCCGGGCGCCGACCTGCCGCCGCCGGTGGTGACCGAGCTCAACGGCAAGCACGTGCGCATCGGCGGCTATGTGGTGCCGCTCGACTTCGAGTCGACCACGGTGAAGGAGTTCCTGCTGGTGCCGTTCGTAGGCGCCTGCATTCACGTGCCGCCGCCGCCGGCGAACCAGATCATCTACGTCAAGGCGGAAAAGGGCTTCGAGGTCGCGGGCCAGTTCGATCCTGTAACCGTGACGGGCACGATCAAGACGGAGCCGGCCTTCACGGGCCTAGCCGATACCGGCTACTCGATCGATGCCGAAAGCGTCGAGCCGCGCAAGGAGTAAGGGGCCAGTGCCGCTTCTTTTTTACCCGCTGTTTGACTTGGCTCAATCCGGGTGGCACCGCCGCTTGGGATGTTTCGTCGGTCGTGTTAGAAGCTCGGCACCGGGTGAGGGCGGCCGAAGAATCGAAGGACCACGCTGATGAAGCAGCTTTTCGAAGACACAGGATTCAAGATCCACTTCGCGGCCTATGTGCTCGTCAACCTCCTCCTGATTGCGATCAACCTGCTGACGACGCCCAATACGCTCTGGTTCTACTGGCCGCTGATCGGATGGGGCATCGGCATCATCGCGCACGGCGCCGCCGTCTATTACACCGGCAATCGGCGTGTTACGCGCGAGCGCGTCGTGCGCGAGAAGCTCGCGCAGCGCAACTAGCTGCGCGTTTGCCTCACGACCGCGCGCTTTGGCGCGCGGTGCCCATGCGCCTGATGCGTTGGGCTAGCACGCGCATGACCCGCAGCGCGAACTCCGGCTCCTCGCGCACCAGCGTCAGGAATGTGGTCTTGTCGACGACGGCGAGCTCGGTGGGTTCGCTGGTCAAGGCCGCCGCACTGCGCGGGCCGTCGTCGATCATGGCCATCTCACCGAAAATGCCGTTAGGCCCCACGCTCTCCAGCACCGTGCCGAAGGTGATGACGTCGACCCGCCCGGTGTGAACCACATAGAGGCAGTCACCGGTGTCGTGCTCGAGGAAGATGCGCTCGCCGGCATCGCAGCGGCGGAATTTGACGCCGTGGCGGATCAGCGAAGCGAAATCGAAGGGCTCTTCTGTCATGCGACTCGCCTTCCGGCACCTTCGCATACGAGTCTAAAAAGGCTGCGGCGCGACAACAAGGGCATTCGGCGTATAGCAACACTCGGTTAATGGGAGGGGGGAAGCCGCATGGAACAGCAGCAATCCAAGTCGATCTGGCGAACGCTGTCCTTCGCGGTGGCCTTATCGCTGTTTGTGGCGGTATGCGTCGTCGCCATCTGGGACAGCTATGCAAATACCCCGATACTGACGGCCGCCCTGAGCTTCCTCCTGGCCGCCTTCCTGTTCTGGGTATTCTGGGTGCCCCCGCGCCCGCCACACGACCGCTATACGCTCGCCTGGACTGTAATCATTGTCGTGCTCGTGATTGGCGGTATCGCCGTGCTCGTCTGACGCCAGCCCTGCGCGATCGCTCTCAGGCGGTCGCGAAGAAGCGCTCGATGAAGCGCGCGTAGATCTGCGTCAGCGTCCGAAGGTCCGCGACCGGCACGCGCTCGTCGACCTGATGGATCGTGGCGTTGACGAGACCGAGCTCCACCACGGGGCAGTAGTCCTTGATGAAGCGGGCATCGGAGGTACCGCCGGTCGTGGTTAGCTTCGCGGAGCGGCCCGTGACCTCGCGCGCAGCGTTGGCCATGGCCTCCACCAGCGGCCCCGGCTTGGTCAGGAACACGTCACCCGTGCCGGAGAAGCTCAGCGTATATTGCGCGCCGACCTCTGCAGCCGCGGCCTTGCAGCACTCCGCGATGCGCTGCTCGATCTTTGCCCGCGTATGCGCGTCGTTGTAGCGGATGTTGAAGGCTGCGCGCGCCTGTCCCGGGATTACGTTGGTCGCGGTGTTCGGCACCGAGACGATCGTAAACGCGATGTGCGAGGGCTCGAAGTTCTCGGTGCCGGCGTCGAGCCGCAGGCTTGCGAGCCGGTCGATCATGCGTGCGAGCTTGGGCACCGGGTTGTCGGCAACATGCGGGTAGGCGGCGTGACCCTGCCTGCCCTTGACGATGAGCTCGCCGTTGAGCGAGCCGCGGCGCCCGATCTTGATCTCGTCGCCGACGGCGGATTGGCTCGAGGGCTCGCCGACGACGCAGGCGTCGAGCTTCTCTCCCCGCGCTTTCAGCCAGTCGAGCACCTTGATCGTGCCGTTGACGGAGGCGCCCTCCTCATCCCCGGTGATGAGGAAGGAGAGTGAGCCGTTCGTCTTGACGGCGCGGCCAGCAATGTACTGGAGGGCGGCGGCGACGTAGCAGGCGACCGCGCCCTTCATGTCGGCGGCGCCGCGTCCGTAGAGCACGCCATCGCGGACCTCGGCCGCGAACGGCGGCACGGTCCAGGCCGCCTCGTCCCCCGGCGGGACGACGTCCGTGTGCCCGGCGAAGCACAAGTTCGGCCCCTCCGATCCGAAGCGGGCGTAGAGGTTGTCCACGTCCGCGGTGCCGGGCTCCGCGAAGGTCATGCGCTGGCACTTAAAGCCCGCGGCTTCAAGCGTCTCCTGCAGCAGGGTCAATGCACCGGCCTCGGTGGGCGTGATGCTCTCGCAGCGGATGAGCGCCTGGGCGAGCGCGACGGGATCGGGTACGACGATCGTGGAAGGCTCGGATGCAGACCCGCTCATGACTTCACCGGCTCGTGCGGAAGCTGCGACAGCTCACCCGCGGAGATCGCCTTCGCACCGCGCTCGTCCTCGATATCGGTCTCGACCAGCGTGATCTTCTGCCAGATCTTCTGGCTCAAGTTGGTCGTGAGCCGCTCGATATCGCCGACGGCATCGATAACGGCCGTGTCATGAGCGTTGTCGGCATAAACGGCCGCCGCCTTGCTCGCCAGCGACAGCATCTCCGAGCAGTAGCTGAGGTAGCGCACGAGCTCGTAGCGCGTCATGACCCGGTTGGGCGAGGAGCTGGTGCGCGGGCCCCCGAGCGCGCTCGGGTCTTTGGTGAGCTGGTGCATGTCGATCACGTGCGCGACAGAGCGGAACTCATTCAGCGCCGAGAGGGCGAGCTGGCGCTTCCAGCGGGTTTCGAGGGTGACGAGGAAGACACCGGCGGCGCCGATGATGATGACGAGGTTCACAGCGGCCTCGAGGCCCTGCATGGTGCCGGCGAGCTCGTCGGAGGAGCGCAGACCCAGCATCCAGCGGCCGATGAAGAAGGCGCCGATCAGCCCGCCGACGGCGAGGACGGTGAGCAGCGCGCGCAGCCACAGCTTGGGCCGCGAGATGCTCGTGGCGCGGGCGGAGGTCTCACGCGCCATCCGCTCGAGCTCCAGGCAGACGCGGTGGAGACCGCTGTTAGGGAAGCGCTCGCCGATGCGCGCCGAGAGCTGGTGCAGCGTCGAGACGATGTCGCCGATGTTGAGGCTGCGATAGGATTTGTTGCGATGGGAGCTCATTCAACACCGAGTCAGTCGCGCAAGAGCTCGTTGATACTAGTCTTTGAGCGTGTCTTCTCGTCGACGCGCTTGACGATTATGGCGCAATAGAGATTGGGCCCCGGCGAGCCATCGGGGAGCGGCTTGCCCGGCATCGTTCCCGATACGACGACCGAGTAGGGGGGCACTTTGCCGAAGTGCTTCTCCCCCGTCGCGCGGTCGATGATGGTGGTGGAGGCGCCGAGGTAAACCCCCATCGACAACACCGAGCCCTCGCCGACGAGCACGCCCTCGGCCACCTCCGCGCGCGCTCCGATGAAGCAGTTGTCCTCGATGACCACCGGGCCGGCTTGCAGCGGCTCCAAGACGCCCCCGATGCCGGCGCCGCCCGAGATATGGCAATTTTTGCCGATCTGCGCGCAGGAGCCGACGGTCGCCCAGGTGTCGACCATGGTGCCTTCATCGACGTAGGCGCCGAGATTGACGAACGAGGGCATGAGCACGACGTTCGGCGCGATGTAGGCCGAGCGGCGCACGATGGCCCCGGGGACCGCGCGGAAGCCGGCGCGGCGGAAATCGTCGGGCGTCATGCCGGCAAACTTGGACGGCACCTTGTCCCACCACGTGGCCCCGCCGGGGGCGCCCGAGATGGCGACCGTGTCGTTGAGCCGGAACGACAGCAGGACTGCCTTTTTGAGCCACTGATTGACGGCCCAAGCGCCGGAACCTGTGCGTTCGGCAACGCGGACCTCGCCGTTGTCGAGGAGGTCGAGGGCGGCCTCGACCGTGTCGCGGACGACGCCGGTCGTGCCCTGGTTGATGCCTTGGCGCTCCTCCCAAATAGCCTCGATCGCGCTCTGCAACTCGGTGGTAGCGGGTTTCAAAGACATCTCGGTCCCTTCGGGCATTGGTGAGGCTCGCGGCCTTGTCGCGCGCATCGCCCAAGGGTGTCAACGGGCGAGCAAATTTTGGCCCCCGCCTCATTTGGATACGTGCCGTTAAACCCCGCTATCCATACTCGGCGAAAGGCGGACGGGCGTTGGTCTAGTTGCGTCGGAAGGGTTGCGTAGTGCTTCAGGGCGATAGGGTTGCCGTGGTCACGCAAGGTCCATGGCTCGGCCGCGACGGTTTCGTCGCCGAGACGGCGGTTCAATTCGACAGGGTGCAGGCTTCGATCGCGCGGCTCGAGCGCGACCTCGAGAAGACGCGCCAGAGCCTGGCTGAGATCTCCGAGGAGGCGAACCGCACGCGCCGGTTCCAGAGCTTCGAGGACACGCTCAAGAACGCGCGCGACAACAAGCTCGCGATCCTGCAGCGTGGCGTGCACGATTTGAAAGGCCGCCTCGACGCGATCGAAGGCGAGAAGAGCACCTTCGTCGGGCTCACCTACAAGTCGTTCGAGGCGATTGACAAGAAGCTTTCAGAGCTCAGCGCCGTGCAGGCGCTCGTCGAGCGCGCCGAGAACACTATCCGACGTTCGACCATCTTGTTCGTTGCGGTCGCGGCCGTGGCCATCGCTGCGCTCGCGGCGCACCTTCTCTAGTGGCCGCTTAGAGCAGCGACTGGATCAGGCGCTTGGCCTCGGGGGTGTCCCATTCCGCGGGCCCGATGAGGCGGCCGACCTCGCGGCCCTCTTTGTCGATGAGGATCGAGGTCGGCATGCCGACGACCTTGAACTCGTTGCCGAGGCGCGCGGTCGGGTCGGCGTAGAGCTTGAGCATTTGCGCCTTGGTCTCGTCGAGAAACTTGCGCGCGCCCGCGAGGCCGGATTTGTCGATGGCGAGGGCCACGACCTCGAACTTGTCGGAGCCGAGCGCACTCTGCAGGCGATCGAGCGCCGGCATCTCCCCGCGGCACGGGGCGCACCAGGTTGCCCACAGGTTGAGGAGCACGACCTTGCCGCGCCAATCCTTCAAGCTCACCGGCTTTCCGTCTGCGTTAACGAATTGGACCTCGGGCAGCGGCGCCGGCGGCTCCTTGAATACGAAAGTCGTCATGGCCCCGGTCGAGAGCTTGTTGCCCCCGGAGGCGGGGGCGCCCGACTCGCTCTTGGGCGGGCTTAAATCCGCGCCTCCTTCGTTGTCAGGCCGCCCTGCGATGACGTATACCGCCGCGAACGCCGCAAGCGCCGACAGCGCCGCGATCCAAAGCTGCTTGGTGAGTGGGTTTGCGGGTTTTGGTGTGCTGTCGCTCATGATGTCTATTTACGACGTCTCTTTCGCCAAGTTTCATCGCAGACGGAGCCGATTCCGGTGACCGACAAGCCCGCAAACCGCATGTGGGGCGGCCGTTTCGCGGCCTCGCCTGCCGAGATCATGGAGGAGATAAACGCCTCCATCGGCTTCGACAAGCGGCTGGCCCCGCAGGACATCCTGGCCTCCAAGGCGCACGCGCTGATGCTCGGCGAGCAGGGCATCATCAGCAAGGCGGATGCGCGCGAGATCGTGAAGGGCCTCGACGCGGTGCTCTCCGAGATCGAATCCGGCGGAATGGAGTTCAAGCGCGCGCTCGAGGACGTGCATATGAACGTCGAGAGCCGCTTGAAGGAGCTGATCGGGGCGGCGGCCGGGCGGTTGCACACCGCGCGCTCGCGCAACGACCAGGTGGCGACCGACTTCCGGCTCTACGTGCGCGATCGCATCGATGCGCTGGACGAAGCGCTCGCGCGGCTGCAGTTGGCGCTCTTGAGCAAGGCCGAGGCGCATGCAGGGACCGTGATGCCGGGCTTCACCCACCTGCAGCCGGCGCAGCCCGTGACCTTCGGCCATCATCTGCTCGCCTACGTGGAGATGCTCGGGCGCGACCGCGGCCGTTTCGCGGACGCCCGCTGCCGGCTCAATGAGTGCCCGCTCGGTGCTGCCGCGCTCGCCGGCACCTCGTTCCCCATCGACCGGCACAAGACGGCGGAGGCGCTCGGCTTCGACAGGCCCGCCGCCAACTCGCTCGACGCCGTCTCCGACCGCGACTTCGTGCTCGAGACCTTGAGCGCTGCGGCGATCACGGCGGTGCACCTGTCGCGCTTCGCCGAGGAGGTCGTGCTGTGGACCACGCCGCAGTTCGGCTTCATCAAGCTTTCCGACAAGTTCACCACCGGCTCCTCGATCATGCCGCAGAAGCGCAACCCGGATGCCGCCGAGCTGACGCGCGCTAAGGTCGGGCGCATCGCCGCGGCGTTCCAGAGCCTGTTGATGGTCATCAAGGGCCTGCCGCTCGCCTACGCCAAGGACATGCAGGAGGATAAGGAGCTCTCCTTCGATGCCTTGGACAGCCTCGCGCTGGCGGTTGCCGCGACCACGGGCATGGTCGAGGACATGGAGCCCGACGCAGGGGCCATGCGGGCGGCGGCAGGAAGCGGCTATGCGACCGCGACCGACCTCGCCGACTGGCTGGTGAGGACCCTCAAGCTGCCGTTCCGGGAGGCCCACCACGTCACCGGCCGCATCGTGGCAGCGGCGGAAGCCGAAAATCTGCCGCTCGAGAAGGTCCCCCTGGCCGTCATGCAGGCGGTCGAGCCGCGCATAACGGACGACGTTTTCACCGTTCTGAGCCCGGAAAAGTCGGTTTCCAGCCGGAAAAGCTATGGGGGAACCGCGCCACAGAACGTGCGCAAAATGGCGCAAAGCTGGCGGAAGCGGTTGGAAAAGGGGCCGCGCAAGCGGTAAAATGGGCCTGTCGGTGGCACCTGCACCCCTGGGGCGCAGCTGCCCTTCCGGCTTCGCGTTGTGGAATAGCGAGGATGTGCTGGTGAGGTTCACCGCAAAGGGGATCGGCGTTGGCATTGCCGTGGCGGCCCTGTCGCTTGGGCTGGCCGCCTGCGGCGTGCGCGGCTCGCTCGATCCGCCGCCCGACGCCAAGGCCAGCGGCACGGCGAAGTCGGCAGAGTCCGCCGGCACGCAGCCCGACTCGGCTGCGCCGCCCAAGCCGCACGAGGGCTTCATTCTCGATCCGCTGCTGCGGTAGTGCGGGACTCGCGCTAGAAGCCTTCCAATGCACCACTTCCACTACAGAGGCGGGGTCCTCCACGCCGAGGATGTGCCCATCGCGCGCATCGCCGCCGAGGTCGGCACGCCGTTCTACTGCTATTCGACGGCGACGCTCGAACGCCATTACCGCGTGCTGGCCGAGGCCTTCGCGGGCCAGAAGGCCCTCATCTGCTATGCGGTCAAAGCCAACTCCAACCAGGCGGTGCTGCGCACGCTTGGCCGGCTCGGCGCGGGCATGGATGTGGTCTCAGAAGGCGAGCTGCGGCGCGCTCTCGCCGCCGGCGTGCCCCCATCGAGGATCATCTTCGCCGGCGTCGGCAAGTCGCGGGCCGAGATCGCCTTCGCGCTCGCGCACGACATCCTCGGCTTCAACGTCGAGAGCGAGCCGGAGCTGAAGGTCCTGAGCGAGGAGGCCGTGCGGACGGGCCGCACCGCGCGCATCGCGCTGCGCGTCAACCCCGACGTCGATGCCAAGACGCACGCCAAGATCTCCACCGGCAAGGCCGAGAACAAGTTCGGCATTCCCTTCGCGCAAGCGCCGCGCCTTTACGCGGAAGCGCGCACGCTGCCGGGCATCGAGGTCGCTGGCATCCATATGCACATCGGCAGCCAGATCACCGAGCTCGAGCCCTTCCGCAACGCCTTCCGGCTGTTGCGCGAGCTGGCGCAGGCGCTGATCCGCGACGGCCACGCGCTGCGCCACCTCGACATCGGCGGCGGCCTCGGCGTGCCCTACGTTTCGGACGGCGACGTGGCGCCGCCGCCGTCCGCCTATGCGGCCGTCGCCGAGGAGTTTCTCGGCGACCTCGGACTGAAGCTCATTCTGGAGCCTGGGCGCGTCATCGTCGGCAACGCCGGCATCCTCGTCACTCGCGTGCTTTACTCCAAGGAGGGCGTCGATAAGACGTTCACTGTCGTCGATGCCGCCATGAACGATCTTAT
The DNA here is from genome assembly GCA_035517115.1 of Hyphomicrobium sp. Lineage (GTDB taxonomy): Bacteria > Pseudomonadota > Alphaproteobacteria > Rhizobiales > Hyphomicrobiaceae > Hyphomicrobium_A. The sequence continues at coordinate 30,084 of DATIZL010000084.1, read as the reverse complement.
CCGGCCGACGCTGTACGAAGCCCAGCACGAGATCTGGCCCGTAGCCGAGGTGAAGGCCGCGATGCCGCCCTTGGCGCAGGACGTGGTGGGGCCCGTATGTGAGACGGGGGATTATCTCGCGCTCGACCGTCCGCTGCCCCCCCTGGAGGCGGGTGACCTTCTCGCCGTGATGACGGCGGGCGCCTATGGCGCGGTGATGTCCTCGACCTACAATACGCGGCTTTTGGTGCCGGAGGTGCTGGTCAACGAGGAGAGGTATTTCATAATACGTCCACGCGGTACCTACGACGACCTCATCGGCCTCGACCGCATGCCGGATTGGCTGGCACAGTCCTAGGCAAGGCTTCGTCTTTTCGGCTAACCCGATAGATCACCGACGGAAATCGGGCGCCGACGCCGTTTTCGGGCGTTCAGTTCGAGATAAGCGTATGCCCTACGGCATGGAATTAGGCGTCGATCGGCAGGGCGGCTGGCGGCCCAAGCCGGTGACGCAGTGTCTCGTCATGCAAGTGCTCCTGCTGGCTGGTTGCGCGTCGCAACCCATCGCACTCGATGACTCCGAGCAGCACCTCATAGGCCACCCGCAATCGCAAGTCGCAGAATGCCTGGGGTCGCCCAGTCGAACACGCGATGATGGGGCCACTTCGGTCTGGACCTATGATGTCGGGGCCTCTCCGAATGGCTCTGCGCAAAGCTGCTCCTTGAACGTGATCTTCAAGGACAAGTACGTGAGCAGCGTTACCTCGACCGACGTCTCCGGGAATCCGCTTCCCTTCGGTCAGCAGTGCTGGAAGGTCGATCAGGGATGGTGCTCCAACGTTCAGCAGGTTCCCGCAGCTTCCAAAAAGTAGTCCGCCTCAGCCAAGGTAGAACCTTAGCACCCTGAACCCGCCTTTCCCGGAACTGGAACAAATGACGAAAGTTTAATGGTCGGCGGCAGCCCGTCGCCTTTGCCGCCCCACGTGTTCCCGTTATCGTGAGCCGATGGCAGAGCCCCAGGCCACTCCGATCGACGCCGCCTTTGCCCGCAAGGTGCGGGTCAGTCGCATGACGCTCTACTTCGAGCGCCTGTGGCCGCGGCTGTGGCTGATCCTCGGCATTGCCGGGCTGTTCCTGCTCGTCTCGCTCCTGAACATTTGGACGTACCTGCCGCAGCCGGCCCATATCGCGTTGCTTGCAGCCTTCGCCGGCGCCGCACTCGCTGCCATCGTCTATGCCGCGCGCGTGGATTACCCGGCTCGCGAGGAGGCCGTGCGCCGCCTCGAGAGCGCCTCCGGCATCCCGCATCGGCCCGCGTCCTCCTACGAGGACACCATCACCGCCAACGCGGACGACCCGCGCACCAACGCCATCTGGCAGGCGCACCGCGCGCGGCTTGCCGCCGCGCTCGCGCGGCTGCGCGTCGGCCCGCCACACCCGCGCGCCGATCGCGCCGACCCGGTCGCGCTGCGCGCACTTCTGATGCTCGGCGTCGTCGCCGTTGCCTCCCTCGTCGGCGACGGCGCCGCCGACCGCTTGGGCTCCGCCTTCCGCTTCCATTCGCTCGCAGCGCTGTCGTCTGCACGCCTTGACGCCTGGGTGACGCCGCCGTCCTACACCACGCGCCCGCCGGTGATGCTCGCCGACGGTGCGCGCGGCGGCACGCTCTCGTCCTCGACACCCGCAAAGCTGATCGAGGTCCCGGAACGCAGCGTGCTCATCGTACGTGCAACGGGCCGCGGCCTCGGCGAGCTGAGCCTCGAGGTCATGAATGAAGGCTCACCCGAGAAGCAGGCCGTCGCGGCGAAAGCACCCGAGGCCGGCAAGACGCCGGGCTCGGGCGCGGAGATTTCCGAGCTGCGCTACGAGCTGAGGAAGTCGGCCGAGGTGCGCGTGCTGGCATCCGGCACCGAGCTTGCGCGCTGGCCTTTCTACGTCATTCCCGACAAGGCGCCGAAGATTGCGCTGACCAAGGACCCCGAGCGCACGCTGCGCGGTGCGTTGAAACTCGACTACACGGTCGAGGACGACTATGGCGTCGTCTCCGCGGAGGCCAAGGTCAAGCGTGCCGAGCCGGACAAGAAGGCCACCGATCCTTCCAAGGATTGGGCGCGCCCCGAGCCGCTCAAGGGGCCGCGCCTGCCGCTCGAGAAGCCGCCGACGCTCACCCTGCGCTTACCGCGCGGCAACACGCACGCGGCGCAGACCTACCTCGACGTCGCTCCGCACCCCTACGCCGGGCGCGAGGTGATCCTGACGCTCGAAGCGCGCGACGTCGCCGGCAACATCGGCCGCAGCAAGCCGATCCGCATCGTGCTTCCGCAGCGCCGCTTTGAGAAGCCACTCGCGCGCGCCCTCGTGGAGCAGCGTGCGAAGCTGCTCGAGGACTCGCGTTATCGTCCGCAGGTCTTGCGCGCGCTCGACGCCCTCACCTACGAGCCCGAGGGCTTCATCGACAACGCCTCGATTTTTCTCAGCCTGCGCACGCTCATCCACGGGCTGGAACACGACGACTCGCGCACAGGTCTGAAGAGCGCCACCGATGGCCTGTGGGATATCGCGCTGCGCATCGAGGACGGCGATCTCTCGGACGCCGAGAAGGCGCTGCGCGACGCCCAGGACAAGCTCGCGGAGGCGCTCGAGAAGGGCGCGCCCGACAACGAGATCCAGGCTTTGATGCAGCAGCTTCGCGACGCGTTGAGCAAATACGTCGAGCAGCTCACGAAGAACGCCGCCAAGGACCAGATGAACCCGCCCGAAGGGCTCGATCAGCAGAACCAGCAGCTTTCCCAGCAGGATCTCGAGCGCATGATGAAGGAGCTCGAGGACACCGCGCGCAACGGCTCGCGCGATCAGGCGCAGCAGATGCTGAGCCAGCTCCGCGACCTGCTCGAGCGTCTGCAGTCCGGCCAGATGTCGAAGAAGGACGGCGAGCGCGGCCAGATGCTGATGAAGAAGCTCGACGACCTCGGCAACATGATCGGCCAGCAACAGCGTCTGATGGACGAGACCTACAGCGAGCACCGGCGCCAGGCGCAGCGGCAGCTCGGCGGCTCGACTGAGGGCGGGCACGAGCGGCAGGGCAGCCGTCAGGGCCAGCCGGGGCAGAATGGCCAAGGCAGCGACGAGCAGCAGGGCCAGCCTGGCCAGAACGGTCCACGCGGCAAGAGCCCTCAGCAGCAGGGCAAGAGCTTGGGCGAGCAGCAGCGCGCGCTGCGCGAGGAGCTCGAGAAGCTGCGCAAGAGCCTCGACGAGATGGGCGCCAACTCCAAGGAGCTCGGGAACGCCGAGGAGTCGATGAAGAACGCCGAGCAGGGGCTCAATCAGGGCGACACGAGCTCGGCGTTGGGCGACCAGTCGCAGGCGCTCGATCAGATGCGCCAGGGTGCGCAGAAGATGGCCGAGGAGGCGCAGAAGAACGGCCAGTCGCGCTTCGGCCAGAACGGCGACACGCCGCGCGATCCCCTGGGCCGGCCGCAGCGCTTCCAGGGCCCTGATCCCGGCAACTCGGTGAAGGTGCCGGACGAGATCGATATGCAGCGCGCACGCGAGATCCTGGAGGAGCTGCGCCGGCGCGTGGCGCAGCCGACGCGGCCGGCGATGGAGCTCGATTATTTCGAGCGGCTCCTGCGCCGCTTCTGAGTTAGCTCGCGACAACCGTGCACGCACTTCACCTCTCCTATGGGGAGAGGCGAGCAACGGGTACCCGACTAGCTGGTTACGGGGCGTGCGGGACGAAGCGCACGAGCAGGCCGCTCACCACCTGATGGCTCGCGACCGTCGTCGCGACATGCCCGCCCGGCGGCGGCTCGCTATCGATCCAGCGCTTAAGCTGCCGCCAGAGATCGGCCCCGAGCCAGCTGCCGTTCTTTTCGGAGAGCGGCGCCTCGTAGTCCGCATACGTGAACTTGTACTCGATGAAGAAGGACATGCGAGAAAGGCGGATCTCGAGTCCGATGAGCGCCTGCCCGGTCGGCCCGGCGAAGTTGTACTCGTAGGTGCGCGGATGGTTGCCCTGCGCGAGCTCGACCTCCGTGTGAGGTAGAAGCACGCCGCCGCCGAGACCGGCGTAGGGGCTCAAGCGCGGCCCGAGACCGGGGAGCCGCACGAGCCCGGTGAGCATGAGCATGTTGTGGCCGTGCGAAAACTCGAGCTTGTTCACAAAATCCGAAATGCGCGCGCGCGGGGGAAGCGGCTTGCCGTCGATGGTGCCGCTGAAGGACGCTTCCTTGTCGCGCTCCGCGATCGCTTTCGAATGAATGAAGTCGAGCATCAGGCCGGCGCGGCCCGAGAACCAGCGGATTATGCGCGCGCCGTAGTAGATCGGGTTGTGGAAGGGATCGGTGTACCAGTGCACCGGATCCATGGTGAAGCTGTCGCCTGGCCGACCGATGGTGACCGGGCTTGGATAGGTGTAGGGCGCGCCGCCGTAGGCGCCCACGACCGTTTCCGCGCCAGGCCCAATGGCTGACTTTTCGGTGCCGCTCAGCGCGCCGCGCCGCTGCTCATCGTCGATCCGGCTCTGCTCCAGCACGCTCGCGGCGGTCGATGCCGTCAACAGGACCGCCGCCGCGAAAGCCGACGCGGCGTTGAGCGTGCGTGCTGGATTGAGGCCGCCGATGCGCGCTCCACCGCGCCGTGCCCCCCATCCAATCGCGAGGCTGCTTGTCATCGGCAATCCCCCCTTGCCCATCCCGTTTACCTTGTTGCGCGCGCGTGCGCCTATCGAAGGCGCAAGTTAGGCGCGCTTATGGACGCCCACAAATGACTACGGTCATAACTCCGTGTGCCCAGTTGACGCGGGGCTCAGGAGGGCGCGCGAGGGGTGGCGAGCCGCTCGATCATGCGGCGCACCGCAACGATCTGCGGGGCCTTGCGGGTGAGATAGTCGCGGCCTGTATACCCCCACCAGTCCCAGCAGCCCTGCGGATTGAGCGGCGTTGCCGCCGTTTGCGGGAACAGCACGATGATGTTGTTGGTGTCGGCCCAGCGGGCGAAGCCCGAATCGCGCGCGAACACATCGCCGACGAAGGTGCGATTCTGGCCGCAGCCGTGAAACGCGACGTGCACGCGGCAACCGTCCTCGGCGGCGCACGCGCTCGGCACATAGGCGATGCCCTGATCGCTCAGGCCGGCGTTGTCGAGGTCCTTGGTGAAGGGCTTCTGGTTGAACACCACGAACGTGCCCGAGGGCTCGGCTGAGCGCGGATTGAGCGCGCCGTAGATCTGCTTCAGAAGCGCGCCCGCTTGGTCGTAATGGCAGTCGACGATGTAAGGCTTGCCCGAGTAGTCGCATGCGGGCCCCTTGTCCTCGGTGACGAACGCGTGGCCGGCGGGAATGTTGGACACGTACTCGATGTTGGCGTCGGGCACGCCGAGCGCCACGTAGAATTGCTTCGCCGCCTCGACGATCGCGGGCACGACCGTGTGGTCGTCCTTACCGGAGAAGAGATAGATGCGATCGTCCTTGACGCCGGTGATGGGGTCGATGTTGCCGCGCTGGGCGAGCTGGCCAGCACGCTCGGCGAGCAGCTTTGGGTTCGGCACGCCGAAGGCCTGCAGGGAGTTGAGCATGCAGCCGTTGATCGCCTTGGTCAGGTTGAGCAACGCGGTGCCGGGGCCTGGGATTACGTCGGCGTAGAGGCTTTCCGAGCAGCCGTATGGGCCGCCGGCAATAATCGCCGCGCCGACCACGTCGCGCGAGTGGGCGATTTCGAACTGGCCGGCCATGTAGGCGCCCGAAGAGATGCCGGAGACGGAGGTCTCGTTGAGCTTGGCGCCGAGGGTGGGGAGCTCGTGGCCCTGCTCCTGCCCGCAGCCGTCGAGCAGCAGGACGAAGGCGACAAATAGAGGCGGGATGCGCGCGCGCTTCATCATCGGGGTTTTGGCTCGCTCCAGGGTGGAGGGAACCTTAAGAGTAGCCCGTCCGGCGGCGCCTTGCATCGCCCAAGATTCATTTCATGCGCACCGTCACGCGGTCGACACGGCCCTTGGCGTCGATAACCGACAGCTTGACGAAGCCGGGGCCCGTCGGCTGCCACACGACCTGACGCGTGCGCGGGTCGGACGTGATCGGCGCGCCGTCGACGAGCCAGGTGAGCGGCAACACGCCGCCGCTGGCCTTGAACTGGACAGGTGAATCCTGCTCGGTTTCGACCTCGGCGCGGTCGGGCGGAAACGAGATGAGGACGCGCGGCTCCAGATACGGGCCCTCGGCCACGTCGATGGTGTTGCCCTCGCGGAAGCGCTTGAGCGGCGGGGGGAGCTCGGTACCGGTCGCCTGCACCGCGCCGCGCGGGGGCGCCGGGAGCGGCACCCGCGTCTCGCCCAGCCGTGCAAACGCGTCGAACAGGATCGGCGCCGCAGCGATGCGGCCGACGAGGCCCGGCGTCGAGGCGCCGTCGGGGCGCCCGACCCAGACCGCAACCGTGTAGTGGCCGTCGTAGCCGACGGCCCAGGCGTCGCGGTAGCCGTAGGAGGTGCCGGTCTTGTAGGCGAAACGGCCGCCCTTGGCATTGAGCGGCGGGGGCGCGTCCTTGAGGATGTCGGTCACGTACCAGGCGGCAACGGGCGAGAGCACGTACTGCGCTTGCGGCATCCGCTTGCGCTTGTTCTGCAGCAGCAATTGCGCCGCGCTGGGCTTCTCGCCCACCCGGTGCGTGAGCGTCACGGCCTCGCCGCCGCGCGCAAGGCTGGCATAGAGCGTGGCGAGGTCGTGCAGCGTGAGCCCGACGCCGCCGAGCGCCATCGCCAGCGTTGGCGGCGTCTTGTCGGGGAACTGCGGCTCGATGCCGACGCGGCGGAAGCGGCCGGCGAGCTTACCGGGCCCGACGGCGGCGAGCACCTTCACGGCCGGGATGTTGTAGGACTGGTCAAGCGCCTCGCGGATCGTCACGGTGCCGTGGTAGCCCTCGTCGAAGTTCTTCGGTGCGTAGCTGCCGAAGCGCACGGGCCGGTCCTCGATCAGCGTCACGGGGTGGGCAAGCCCCGCCTCGAAGGCGAGACCGTAGATGAATGGCTTCAGCGTCGAACCCGGCGAGCGCACGGCGCTTGCCATGTCGATGGCGCCCCAGCGGGCGTCGTCGAGGTAGCCGGCCGAGCCTACGTGCGCGATCACCTCGCCGCTGGTGTGATCGACCACGAGGATAGCGGCCGAGAGCTTCTGGCCCAAGAACTTGGTCTGCTCCTCGGCGAGGTTCTCGAGCGCGCTTTGGACGTCCCGGTCAATCGTCAGGCGGTGGACGGTTTTCGCCGGAAAGAGCGCGACCTCGGACTCCGAGAGGTGCGGCGCGATCTTGGGGAAGTCGCGGCGGACGGTGGGCACGGGCTCGAGCTTGGCGCGCGTGGCCTCGGCCTCGGAGATGACGCCGGCGCCGGCCGCGCGCTCGAGCACGCGATCGCGGGCCGCACGCGCCGCCTTGGCGTTGCGGTCGGGGCGGCGCAGCTCGGGTGATTGCGGGAGCGCGACGAGCAGCGCGGCCTCGCCGATCGACAGCCGGCGCGGCTCCTTGCCGAAGTAGGCAAGAGAGGCCGCGCGCACGCCTTCGATGTTGCCGCCGAAGGGAGCGAGCCGCAGGTAAAGAGAAAGGATTTCCTTCTTCGTGAGGTGACGTTCGAGCTGCAGCGCGCCCATGATCTGGCGCAGCTTGGCGCCACCGGTGCGCTCGTGCTTGCCCTCGATTAAGCGCGCGACCTGCATCGTGAGCGTGGAGCCGCCCGAGATGATGCGGCGATGGCGGGCGAGCTGCCAGGCGGCACGCGCGAGCGAGCGTGCGTCGACGCCGCCGTGGCGATAGAAGCGCTTGTCCTCGAAGGCCATAAGCATGGCGAGGTAGCGCTGGTCGACCTCGTCGGGCTCGAGCGGCAGGCGCCAGCGGCCTTCCGGCGTCGTGAAGGCGCGCAAGAGCCGGTCGTGGCGGTCGAGCACCGAGACGGAGACCTGGCTTACGGCCGCAAGCTGCGGAGGCCCGAGGCGGTTGACGGCCACGTGAAGAGCCGCGATGCCGCCGCCGATGAGCAGGGCGAGCACGCAGGTGGCAAGGCCGAGCCGGCGGAGACGAGATCGCAACCGCCCGCTCCTTTCCCCTCCCCCTGGTGGGGAGGGGTTAGGGGTATCGGGACTCCCAACCCTAACCGTTCTGCCATCCCCCCCTCCCTGACCCTCCCCCACCGGGGGGGAGGGAAGGAGCGAGAGGGAGAGGGACTTCCATCTGAGCCCAGCCCGCATCGGAACCCTATTCGCTCGGGGTGACCGTAAGCTTGCCGGCGGCCGAGCGCGCATAGCGCTGCGGATGGTACATATCCTCGACCGTCGCCGCCGGGTGCACGAACGCGCCCGGCGTCACCGCGCGAACCATGTAGGCAACCGTAGCAGACGCAGCCGGACCCTGCGACGGAGCAGCGTCGCCCTCGTTGTCGTTTGCGCTGCCTTGCGCGCCGTTCTCGCTCTGGGCGGGGGCGGGAATGTTCGTCAGGTTGAAGGCGGCCACGAAGCGGTCGTTGCGGAACTCGCTGTGCTCCGGCCGCACGCTCGTCTTCAACCAGTCGAGCGCCTTTACGTCGCCACTCTCGACGAGATGCGGGTTCTCGATCTCGAAGCCGGCCGGGAGCCGGTCGACGAGCAGCACGCGGCCGCCGGGCTCCTTTGCCTCGATCTTGACGACGGCGATGAAGCGATCGTTCTGCTTCACCGTGCCATTGCCGCCCGAGGCGCTCTTCAAGTCCACCGGCTTGCCGTCGAGCGTGTAGTAGCTGCGCTCGATGGTGAAGCCCTTGGAAACGGGCGGCTCGGGGGTCAACGCGGCGCCGATCACGGTGACGACCGCATCGACCGGCGCGTCTCCATCGTTCGTGACCGAAAGCGTCGTCTTGGCGAGCGCCTCCGCCGTCATAGACCGCAGCAGCGGGCTTGGCACGGGGGCGCCGTTGACGATGAGCTTGCCCTGCTTGGCCTCGTCCGCGAGCGCGTTCGCAGCGAGCAGCATCCACGCCTGCTCCTGTGTCGAGGTGTACTCGCGGGACAGGTAGGCCTTGGCGATGACGTTCACGAGCTTCGGCGTCTCGACCGTGGACATATGCGTCTCGCTCGCCAGCGTGACGAGCGCGGCGCTGTCGCGCAGACCGGAGCCGTAGTCAGCCCGGTAGACGTAGGTATCGGTCGGCTCGGCCTCGCCGAGCGTGTCGAGCGCGGCCGCGAAGGCCCGCTCCGCGCGCGTCTTATCTCCCATCATCGCCAGCGCAGCGCCGAGCTGCGCCTTGGCGAGCGGGGTGGAGAAGCGGTCGATGCGCGTGTCGGCGTAGTAGCGCAAGTCACCGATCGGCGCGCGGCCGTTGCGGGCGAGCACGTAGAGGGCGTAGGCCCGGTCCTCGCCGCCCTTCTCGAAGTCCTCCGCGTAGGCGATGAAGTTCTGCAGCCGGTCGAGAGCTTGCGTGAAGCCCTGCGGGTTCACGTTGAAGCCCTGCTCCTTGGCCCGCGTCAGGAAATCGGTGACGTAGCCCGTGAGCCAGAGGTCGCCGTTGCCCGGACCCCACACGCCGAAGGCGCCGGAGGAGTCCTGCATCTCGAACACGCGATCGACGGCCTTTTGCACGCGCTCTTTCAGCTCCTTGTCGGGAGCGATGCCGAGCGAAGCCGCAACCGCATTGGCATAGACCAGAGGCAGGGCGCGGCTGACCGTCTGCTCGGCGCACCCGTAGGGGTAGCGGTCGAGTGCGGTCAGCAGGCCGGGCACGTCCATGGCCGCGGTGGGGCCAACGCTCAGGTTGACTTTGGTGCGCGAGGCGATGAGGTCCTGCACCAGGGCCGAGGACAGCGTGATGCTGCCGCCGCCGGCTTTGAGCGCCGTGACCGTCGTGCGCTTGATGTCGCCTGCGGGCGGCTTCACGTCGAACGTCAGGTGGCGCTCGACCGCGATGCCGTCGGGGCCGGTGACGTGTACGTCGTAGGTGATCTGGCCGACGGCCTCGGGCTTGATCTTGACGTGCTCGGAGCGCCGCTCGCCGCCTTTCAAGTCGAGCGAGGCGGTCTCCACCGTCGTCATTCCGCTGTCGACCTCGAGCTTGTAGGCCGCGGCCGGCCCTTCGACGTTGTGCACGGCAACGTCGAGGCGAGCTTCGTCGCCCAGCGTGAGGAAGCGCGGGGCCGAGGCCGTGAGCGCCACCGCATCGCGCACGATGACGTCCGCCTGCGCATGGCCGAGCTTGTCCGCGCTCCAGGCGACCGCCATCACGCGGACGGTGCCGTTGAAGTCGGGCATTTCGAAATCGACTTTGGCAGTGCCGTCGGCGCCGACTTTCACGATGCCGGAGAACTCGGCGACCGTCGCCTCGACCGGCGGGTTACCCTGCAGGCCGGCGGCTCCTTCATCGCCGCCGGAGCGCAGCGTGCCCCGCTCGGCACGCATGCCGTCGATGAGGCGTCCGTAGAAGTCACGGATCTCGAGCCCCAAGCGCCGCTGCGCGTAGAACCAGTTCTCCGGCGCCGGCGCCTGATAGCGGGTGAGGTTCAGGATGCCGACGTCGACGGCGGCGAGCGTGACGCGCGCCTCCTCGCCCGCCTCCAGGCCTGAGATCTTCACGGGCACGGTGAGCGTGGTGTGCGACTTGATCTTCTCGGGCGTGTCGAGCGAGACCTTCAGCGTATGCGCCGACTGGTCGAGCTGCAGGTACTGCACGCCGATGGCGCGGCTCGGCATCCGCCTCAGCGATTCATCGAGCGGCCGATAGAGCATGGCAGTGACGTAGGCGTCAGCGCCCCAGTCCTTGCCGATGGCGATGCTTGCCTCGCCGCCGCCATTGGGGACGCCGATCTCCTGCATGGAGAGGAGCCCGCCGGACAGCACGGCGATGAGCGCTTTGCCGCCCTGCTTGGTGGCGATGCGCAATTTCGCGGTGTCGCCCGGCTTGTAGTTGGCGTGGTCGAGCGCGACATCGAGAATCTCCGGGCTATCGGCCTCGTTTGCGGCCGAGTACCAGCCGGCATTGAAGGCGACGCTCGCCGAGGGACCGCTCGCGTCCGGGCTGCGCACCTCGAGCCGGTAGCGGCCGTAGTCGACGTGCGCCTCGATCTTTGCCGGTGCCCCATCGGCCGTTGCGGCAATGGTTCCATCCGCGACCTTGCGCGTGAGGGTCACCGCCTCGTAGTTCCACTGTCCATCGCGGCGGTACCACTGCCAGTTGGTGTCGAGACGCACGAGCTGCCAGTCGAGCTTGGGAGCCGACGTGCGCTTGCCTTTCTCGTCGAGCAGCACGACCTCGAAGGTCGCCGCCCGGTTCTCGTCGAGGTCCTTGCCGTCGAACAGCGACTTGATGCCGATGCGCGGTTCTTTGAGGTCGACGGGGATCGTCACGTTGCGCTCGATCGTGCGGCCGCCGGTCTCGCGCAAGCGCAGGATGACGCTCGCTTCGAGCGGCCGCGCCGTGTGCGGAACTTGCGGCAGCGTGATGGGAATTTCGGCGTTACCTTGCGCGTCCGTGGTGACGGCGAGGTCGAGCGACTTGCGGACGGGCTCGATGCTCTCGTCGGCCAAGCCGAACCGGTAGCCGGCGAAGCCTGCGACATCCGCGTTCGAAGGCTTCACTACGATGTCGCCTTCGATCGCGAGCCCTTCGGCGGGAGGACCATAGAGGTAGCGCCCGAACGCCTTGATGATTTGCGTCTCGTCGGGCGAGAGCGCGGCCGCCGGCGGCTCGAGCTTGAGGTCGAGGCGCTCAGGGACAAAGTCCTCGACCAGGAATGAGACCTGGGTGATGGCCTCGCTCTCGGGGTCGGCGTGCAGCTTGGCGCGCCAGGTGCCGGTCATGGCGGAGGCGTTGAGCGGCAGGGTGAGCTCGCGGCCGCCCAGGCCGGCGTCGGTGAGGGTAAAGCGGCGGTGCTCGACGCCGTCGGGGCGCGTCACGATGACGGTGACGGGCAGGCTCGCCGCCTTGCCGGCCTTGTCGCGCACGATGGCCGCGATGTGCACCTCCTCGCCGGGGCGGTAGACGCCGCGCTCGGTGTAGAGGTAGCCGTCGAGCGGGCCCGGGGCCTCGCGGCCTTTGACGCCGCGGTCCGTGAGGTCGAACGCATTCGCAGTGAGGTCGAGGAAGGCGTACTCGCCGCCCGAGCTCTCGGCGACGAGCAACGCGGGGCGTAAGCCGCCTTCGCCGCGGGCAAGGGCCGAATCGAACTTGGCGTAGCCGTTGGCATCGGATTGCGCGGTGCCGAGCACCTCGTTGTTGCGGGCGATCAGCTTGACCTTGATACCCGACGTCGGCGTCGCGTCTGCGAGCGAGCGCACGAAGGCGTGCACGCCGTCATCCCCGGAGAAGGCCGTGAGGCCCAGGTCGGAGACGATGAACCACTGGGTGGCCTCGGCGTTCCATTCCTCCTTGGATTTCTGCGTTGGCTTGGCGATGACGACGTAGACGCCGGGCTTCAGGGTGCCGACCGCATCGGTGACGGGGAGCGCGGTCGTCACCTCCTCGTTGAGCTTCTGCGGGACGTCCATCTCGCCGGTGTAGACCTTCTCACCCGTGCGCGACTTGATCGTCTCGATCTCGTAGCTCGAGAGCTGGCGCTGGAAGTCGCCGCTATCGAGCGTGCCGACGAGGTTGCGGTCGCCGATGCGATAGACTTCGACCTCGACGTTGGCGGTGTTGACGGTGACGACGGGGATGCCTTGCTGGCCGCGGCTCGGCAATACGTAGCTCTTGCCGGAGAAGCGCACGAACGGCTTGCGGTCGGGGATGTAGACGGCGATCTCCACGCTCTTCTGCAGGTTCTCATCCACGTCCGAGGGAAGGCCGGCGCGCAGCTGCACCTCGTAGCGCTCGCCGTGGCTGAGGCCGTCGATGCAGAGCTGCTCGCCTTCGACCGTGACGCCCTGCGGGTCCTTGCCGTCGACGGAGACGAACTTGGCGAAATCGACCTGCTCGTGCGACAGGTTCTCGGAGAACTGCAGGCAGAGGCGCGGCGTGGCGGCCTCCGACTCGGTCTTGTAGTCGACCATGCGGAAGCCGTGCTCGGTGCGCAGCTTCTCGTAGCTCGCGCGCACCTGGCTGTTCTCGTTGAGCGCGAGGCTCGTCTTCAAGGCATCGATGGCGGGGCGCCAGAACGAGCGGCGCTCCAGGGCCTCGCCCAGCACTGCGAGCGCACGCGCCTTGTGGCCGTTGTCGTGGGCGCGGGTGTAGGCGATGTAGGCGGCGCCCGAGGCGTTCACGGGCAGGTCGTAGCGCTCGTTACCCTTGTCGGGATCGACCTTGATGGCAAGCAATGCCCGCGCGAGCCCGATCCAGGCATCTACATCCTGGTTGTCGGCGACGACGGCGGCGGCGAAGTTGCGCGAGGCGCCGCGCGGATCAGCCCCGAGCGCCTTCTCTCCAGCCTGGCGCAGCTCGGCCGCCTTCTTGCCGTCTGCCTTCCAGTTGGCCCTGAGATAGGCTTCGTAGCGCTCGCCGTCCTTTTGGATCCCTTGATGCGCAAACGGATGCGGCTGCGACGCATCCTGAGCTGAGGCCGGAGCAAAGGGGACGACGAGCAGGAGCGCGAGGAGCGCGTGCGCCAGGAACCGCATGGGGGCCATCCTTGAAAAGAGATGCCGGAACAGTCGGATGGCATTATCGGAGCAGCGCATGTCGCGGTGAAGGCCATTGGAGCCCAACGGGCCAACAGCGGCGATAACAACGTAAATATCGGGTGTTCCCGCTCCTTGCGGCCTTATTCGCGCGAAGCCGGATTTGCAGCGCGGGACAAATGGAAAGAGGCCGGTCTCGCAACCGGCTTCCAACAACTCAAATCGTCTTTGCGGCGCCTTTTGGCGCTATTGGCGGCGCGGCGTCTCCGGGCGCTCAACGCCACTGCCGGTCATCTCGGGTAGGCGCGGGGCAAGGCTCGCGGGCACCAGGGGAACCGAGCGGATAGGCGCCGCCGCACGCCAGATCTTCTCAAACGAGCGGGCGGCATGGATTGCGGTTTCGGAGCAGCCGGCCGCGAAGTTCTCGTAAGCGTCGCGCTTCGAGGGCTCGCGGCGCATGCTGTCGCCGATCCAGGCGCAGTCGGGGGCGAGCACGAGCTGCTCGTGTGCGGCAAGGAGGCGCGCATCGCGGGCGATGCGGCATTCGCTCGGCACTGCAAACGGCGCGGCGGCGACCGTGGCGGCGCCGTGCCCGAGCTCGACCTCGCCGAAGATGGCGCGGATGCGGATGCCCGACTTGGCGAGGCCGGCCGCGTGCTCGCGCAGCGCTAAGGCGACCGGACTTTCGGGGGAGCGGGCAATTAGAAGGTAGCAGCCGCCGGCAGCGTAGAGGCCGCGGGTGGTGCGGGTATCGATGTCGCTTGCTATGAACGCACTCAGCTTCGCCACTTTCTCGCTAACGCACAGGTCCAGCAGTCGCGAGGAAGTATCAGGCATGTCCGCGGTCCCTCTTATTGCCGGGCTTTGGACAAGCGACGCGCCCGGGGTGTTGATCTTGTGCGCCATTAAGCTGTCATTTGGGTTAAGCAAGTCTTTCCACCAGCTCGCTCTGCGGCGTCATTCGCGCCGCACTATTCCACCCTGCGGCGCAAGACGAGCGGCGGCTCGAAGTCCGCGCCCCCCGTCGCCTGCGAATGGTCCTCGATCAGGGCCTGCGCTCCAGTTGATTCGCTGCCGAGGTGGATGGTTTCCGGAGCCGACACAGATTCCTCCAGCTGTGGCGCGGCCTCGATCGCCTCGCTCGCCATGGCCGTTCCGGCAAGTTTAGCGAGCGCAGCCGGCAGCGAGGCCTGGCTTACCGGCACGGTGAACGTCGCTGTCTCCCGGCGGAGCTCGACGCCGATGGTGGGACCCGGCTCCCGTGCGGTCTCGTCGGCGGCGGCAAGCGCCGTCGTCAGCCGCTCGATCAGCGGGTCCTGGGCCTTCAGGGCAGCAGCTGCAGCGCGTGGGAACGGCACGACGATGACGTCGGCAGGCGGCTCGGCAGCCTTGCGGTCGGCGTCCGCCGGCCCGGTGTTGCCGTTGGCCGGTTCGGCGACGACGGTCACCGGCTCGATGTCGGCATCCTCCTCGTCGGGGTCGAAGCTCGCAAACTCGGCCTGCGCTTGCGACGCATAGGAGCCGAACTGGCTGTGGTAGTGGCCGTTTGCACGCGCAGCCGCGGGGCCCTTGGCGGCGTCGCGGCGCGCGGCGTGCGCGGGAATACCGAGGCTCGGGCGCTCGGCCGGCCGGTAGGCAAAGGCCCCGTTGTGACCACTGTCGTGGGTGGACACCGGCTCGTCGAGGCCAGGCAGCTCGATGTCGGTGCGCTCCTTGCGCGGGGACGCGCTGCGCGCAGCTGGGCGTGACTCCTCGCGCGCCAGGTTGGCGTAGAAGTCCTCGGTCTCCGGGGACGACGGCTCCTCGCGCGGCGCCGTCACCGGTTGGTTGCGCCGGCGCTCCGCCTCGATGCGGCTCGCGGCCCCCATGACGGCGCCGAGGATCATCTCCGGCCACGCGCCGTTCTTGAAAGCGTAGATGCGGAAGGCCGGGCGCTCCTCCTGCGCGCGATCGGCGACGAACAGCGATTTCAGCGCGCGGCCTGCGCGCGGGATCGGCGCGATGGCCTGATCGCGATAGCACTCGATGAACTTGCTGCCCTGGCGGGTGAGCTTGCGGCGGGCGACGAGCGAGGGCGCGAGCTTCCACGGCCGCGCCAGCACGCCCTGCCCCTCGAGTGCGTAGCAGAGGTTGGCCAACGCCTGAGCGTCCCGGCGCAACCGCTCGCGCTCGGGATGGCCGCGCGGGGCGTTGAGCGGCACGGCGACGTAGTAGGTGCCCCCGGATTCGAAGATGACCTCGCGGAACACATCGAACGTGCGCCGCATCTCCTCGTTGTCGTGGATGTCGCTGAAGCGCGACAGGATGGGGAACACGGGGCCGCGCTCTGCCTCGATCATGCACTGGCGCGTCGCCACGAACCGGTTCATCGGGCGCCCGATGGACACGAGCAGGAGGCAGAGGTCGACGAACACGGCGACGCCGAGCGGAATATAGTCGCGCTTCGACAGTCCCACGGCCTCGGTGTTGAGCGCGCGCACGCTCGCGGGGTTCTCGATCGACTGCACGGCTTTCTGTTGCAGCTCGCGTAGCTCGTCCGCCGAGGGCGGGAGCTTGAACGACAAGAGCCCGAAGAACGTCGCGGTCAGGCGCCGGAACGCCTCGATCGTGGCCTCTGAACCTTCCACCGCCGCGATCTCGGGCTTCTCGAGGGTCGGGAGCTGGTCGATTGCGCCGACGACTCCGCGCAATGCGACCTGCAACTGCGGGTCAGGGCAGGCGATGGTGCCGCCGTGGCTGTCGACCAGCGTCGTGCGCCCGGCGCGATCGGCGAGGTCGGTGCGGATCTGGCGCAGCTGCGGGTCGGTGCGGAAGGCGTTGAATCCGGTCACCGTAAGGTCGAGCCTGCGGCCGAGCGCGCGCATGAACTCGTTGCGGGTGCCGCTCTTGGGGTCGATGATCGACGGATCGTCAGCGAGGATCTTGGCAAGCTCGGTGTCGAGCGTGGCCATATCGCCCTTGACCGCGGTCACGCGCGCCTTGACGAAATCGGAGGCGAAGGTGAAGCGGGCGGCGTCCTCGTCCCGCATCTTGCGGCGCGGACCGTCGCCGGGTGAGCTGTTGGGGCAGGACGTGCCCTTGTTACGCTCGATCTCGGCCTTCTCGGTGGAGAGCGCGGCAAGCTGCACGAGCGTTCCCCGCAACTGCTCGAGCCGCGTCGCGGCGCCGTGCAGCGAGGACTGCACCTGCCCGACGGCGCTTTCCGCGGAGCGCGCAGCCTCCGCGCGGCTTTCCAGAACCTTCCAGTAGAAGCCGAAGCCGAAGCCGACGGATATGATGGTCAGGAAGATGTAGCCGCAGACGTAGGCGAGCTTGGTGAACCAATCGATGGGCGAGAACATCTGGTCGAGCAGCCACACGACCATGGTCATCAGCATCGCAACCGAGAAGCCGATGATGATTTTGTGGACGAGGGGCAAATCCCCCATGTTCGACTTGATGAGCTCGAGCATGCCGACGTAGGTCGCGACCCACGACAGTCCGGCCAAGCCGACGATGAGGAAAAGCTTTTTCCAGTCGCGCTGCGGTCTTTCAGGCTCGGACCAATCGTCGGTCCAACCTCCCGCTGCGATCAACCTGTCTTGAGTGACCGTCCGCGACGTGCGCAACCTCGGCGCCATAGTGCCCTGCCCTGATGTTCGCGGCCAAGCAGGGTCGTCGAGCCGGCACGAGTGTCGTGCGGGACCGCTTCCCCCACCGAATGCGCGAAACGCCTCTCGCTTTCAGTGTCGTCCGTCAGCCCCGGTTTAGTGATCCAGTTCCGTAGGTAAGCGTGGTTTTTGTCGCCAGTACGGCGCAGCGATGGCGGAAGACGGTTGCCACAAGCTCAATTGGAAACGCGCCGATCCTCTTCCGCGGCGGTGTGCAAGCGCGACGGAAGCGCTGCGGCGGCCGGAACGCGGGCGGCGGGTGACAGCAAGTCGGGACGCGGGTGCGCTTTCGCGTCGGCTTCGAGATCGAGGAGCAGCGTCTCGAGCAGCGGAGCCGCGATCTGCGCCGAGTGCAGGTTGCGCGCCCAGGGATCGCGTGCCGAGCCCGTGCCGACGACGACCACGTACGAATAGGCGGCGCCATTGCCGAACTGCAGGCCGCCCGCGATCCAGGCGTCGACCGTAGCGTCGGGATCGTTGGTGACTTGCGTTCCGGTTTTGGCGAAGTGTAGCCGCAAGCCTGGATGACGCGAGGCGCACCATGAGCTGAGGCTCTTCAAGGTTCCCGTCGGCCTGCCGCCGGCCTGGTAGCACAGCGGCGCCTGCAGAAGCGCGCGCAACAATGGACGGCCGCCGCGGCGGATGACCTTGTCGGGGAGGATGCGGCCGGCGTCCGGCTGCACGGCGGATTCTCGGCTCGTATAATCGTAGGTCCTGATGAGGGAGGGCGTCTTCACGGACGCGCCGCCGCGGCCGATCAGGCTCGCCAGCACCACGGCTGCCGTGCGGTGCACGCGGCGCGGGGAGGCGGCGACGAGCCCCAGCACCACTGCGGTCGAAGGGGGCGTCTGCGCACCTGTGGCATCCGGCGGCGGCATGGTGTAGCCGAGCGCGTCGATGAGCTTCTTCACGCGCGCCTGGCCGACCTGGGCAGTACGGTTCATCAACGGATCGTTGAGCGAGCAGGCGAAGGTGACGATGGCCTTGCGCCCTCGCCGCTCGGTGCCGCGGCCGCAATCCTCGAGCCCCGTCGCTGGCGCCTGCGTATCGAGGTAGAGGGTTTGCGTGGTGTCGCGCATGGTGTTGGCGATGGCGATGGCGGCCAGGATCTTGCCTGTCGACGCGACCATGCGGCTTTCGCGGCTCGCGTCGTAAAAGCCCGTCGCAGCATCGCGCGCGAACGGCGAGCCGAAATAGGAGGCCGTCTCGCCCACCTCATAATAGCGCACGATCTCGCCTTCGGCGTTGGCAGCGGCGACGATGACGTTGGGGCTCTTGCGCTCGGGTGAGACCTTGGCGGGATCGAGCGTGTAGCCGGGGTCGACCTTGGCGGCGTACTGCGTGTCGAGCTCGGCGAGGCGGGCCTCCTCCTTGCGCCCGAAAGCGAGGTTCTCGCCGGCCTCGAGCGTGGTCGTCACTCCGCGCACGTGGTCGCGCCAGCCGAAGCCGTAGACCTGCTTCATCTCCTCGCGCACGCCGTAGCGCGCGCTCTGCATGAGCGCATTGGCGCGGATGACAGGGTTCGCCTGTGCGCGCTGGGCCATGGCCGGCTCGTAGCGGTTGAGCGCCTGCTGCAGCTTGGGTTTGATCTTGGGATCGGGCGGACCTCCCGCCATGGCGATGAGGTCGAACAGGACCTGCTTCTGTTGAGCTTCATCCGTGATGAGCTTCTCCGCGCACGAGCGGGCACGCACCTCGATCAGGTAGCGCCAGCGGTCGAGCCGCACCTCGTTGAGGCGCTCGCTGCCCTGCAAGAGGATGATGGGGCGGTTGACGGCGGAAGCGAGCACGAACTGCTCGGCGACGGAAAGGTCCTTTGCCCCCTTGCCGAAAACGATGCGGCTCGTCACCTCGATGCCGTGCAGGGGCGAGCCGCCCGTGCGCTGGGCAAGCCACAGGTGATCGGCCGCCCACTGTTTCAGCCTGGTATCGCCGCCGAGGGTCAGCTCCCGATAGATGACGGGCGCGAGCCACCATTCGCCGAACTTGCGCTTGAGCTTGGCGAGCGCGCCTTCGTCCGCGTGCGGGGGCGTCTGGTAGATCACGCGCACGAACTGCATGGCAAGCGTGGAGCCGCCGATGCCGAGCACCGGGCGGCGGGCGAGGAACGAGCGGCGCAACGTGGAGAGCGGGATTTTCAGCACGCCGGGGAGATCAATGCCGAACGGGTTGAGCGGGCCGCCGAGGTTGCGGTCCTCCAAATAGACGAGGCATTGCCAGTACTGCTCGGGGACCTCGCGCACGGGGATCGACTTGTGGTCGGGATTGGCCACGTAGTCGCCGAGGTCGATGGCCTCGCCCGTGTAGTTGATGTCGCGCAGGCTATCGAGGCGCGGATCGAAGGTTCCCACGAAGTTGCCGCGGGCATCGTAGATGGCGGTGGCGAGCCAGCGCTCGGCGTCGTAGTGCAGTTTCTCACCGAGCGTGTAGTGGCCGACAAGCGCGCGCACCGGCGCGACCGCATAGACAAGCGTCAGCGCAAACAGCGTGTAGAGCATCGCCGCGCTGGCTACGTAGCGCAGAGGGCCGAGCCGCGGGTTGAAGGCGATGCGGTCGAGAAGCAGGCGCAGAACGCGGAAGGGCAGGAGCAGCAACAGCTCGAGCGCGCGCGCCAGCACACGAAAAACGGCAAGCATATCGGCCGCGAAAGGCTAGGAACGCGGTGCACATGCGCCCGCGAGCCATGCCGTAGTCGGCCTTTATGGCGGATTTGGCCCGACGCGCTCGGCTATCGAACGCCTGCGGTGCCCAGCCCGTCCGTTACAACGTGTGCAACAGGACGAACAACCCCACCCCGATTGCCGGTCCCAGCAACGTGGCCAGAACCACCATCACGAATGACTTCGCGACCATAACACACCCCGCACATACGCCGCTCAGTTGCGCTGCCTGGCACCCCCTAAGAGCCAAGAGACGCAGCCACCGCCGAAACCCCTCTAAAATTTCAGCGGCGAGACAATTTACATCAGAAAAAAGAAGTTGACACGCACTCTTCGCGACTGAACAGCGAATTAGGTTCGCGGGCGCACAGTCGTCTGAAGTTGAAATGATCGGGCGCGCGCGAACGCCACGATAAAAATCCGAAATGGCGGAGCGTCTTAGGGAAAACTCTATAGGAGTTGGTTGAGATACTTCCGCGCGCGAGCCACGCAGCCCTATTGCGGAAGCAACCTGTTAGCGCGTGGCGCGCCCGCATCACTTTCGTGTTGACGGCAAGTCGAAAAGCCTGAGCTGGCGCTCGTCCTGGCCCTTCGTCTCGCGCGCCAGCTGCTCGATGCGGTCGAAGGGAACCTGCTCTGCTGTAATGAGCGAGCGTTGCGCCTTCATGGGGCGCACCAACCCCTCCTGAACCAGGTGGAACTCGCCGACCGTTTGCCCCGGCAGCACGGCAGCCGGCTCGAGGCCGGACTCGCTCTGGAAGGCGGCCTTGAGCTTGCGCAGGGCGGTGTCCTCGCGCACGCGGCCGATGAACCAGCTCGTGATCTGGTCGCGGCTCTTGTAGTCGAGGTCGCCCGGCGATTGCGTCGCCAGCATCATGCCGAGACCCGCCGAGCGGGCGCGTTTCAGGAGGCTCTGCAACGGCTCGGCAGTCGCCGGCTTAGCGTTGGCGGGGATGTAGAGGTCGGCCTCGTCAAACATGACGACCGCCTGCAGCTCGTCGTTGGGGTTGCGCTGGCAGAAGCGCAGGGCTTCCGATAGGAACTGCGACACCCAGAACAGGATGTTCTCGTTGTCGCCGAGGAAGCCCGTGTAGATGATCGACAGCCGCGTTCGCCCCTCGCGTGCATAGCGGCCGAGCCCCAAGAGCGACTCCATGCGCAAAGATTCGCCGCCCGCCTCGAACAGGGCCGAGTTGCGGTGGCGGAGGCTGTCGAGCTGGGCGACGAGATCGCGGCGCAGCTTGCCGGATGGGTCCATGCGCTGGGTGAGGTCGGACAGCTCAGGGTCCTCGTCCTCAAGCAAGGAGATGAGATCGGAGAGCGTCACCTCGCGGCTATGGCGGGCGCCAAGGATGCGCAGCGCGACCGACAAGGTGCCCGACTGCTTCTGGTGCGTGGCCGAGTTCTTCAGGTGCAGCATCTCGCCGAGCGCCGCGGCGGAGAGATTGGCAAGGAGCTGCTGCTCGTGCTCGGGCAGCTCGTTGATGCCGTTAGGGAGCAGCGTGATGGAGATCGGGCGCCCCGAGGCGCGGCCCGGCGTAAACACGGCGACGTCGATTGCATCGGCAAGCTTCTCGCGCTCGCCGCGGCGCTCGGAGAACTCCTCGGCGTTCTCGCGCCAGACGTCGGGGTTGGCGTAGCTGCAGAGATCGCCTTTGCGGTCGATCAACACGGCGGGGATGCCGCGCAAAAGAAGCTGCTCGATGAGGCACAGGGCAAGCGTCGTCTTGCCCGAGCCCGAGCCGCCGAGCACCGCCGCGTGCCGGCGCAATACGTTCTTGTTGAGCGTCACGGGCTTGGCCGAACCGGTGAGCTCGCGCCCGGCAAGGATGCTGTTCGCGCCTCCGCCGTTCTCGTCGAGGATGACGGACAGAGGCAGCTCGTCCTCCTCGGGCAGCGCTTCCGTGGCGCCGTTCGCATGCGCCTCGTCGATCGCCGGCGCGTAATGGACGCCGTTGCCGTTGCCGCCATTCGCCTTGCGCCGTACGCCGCCCTTGCCTTCGTCGGCCAAGGCCGCCGGAGGCTTGGCGCCGTAGCCGAGCAGGTCGAGGCGCAGGAGCTGCGCAAGCGGCGACAGCTTCGACAAGAGCTTGGCTTGCGCGAACCAAGCGAGGAAGCCGGGGTCGTTGCGGTGGTGATTGAAGAACTCGCGCACCATCATCATGCGCTCCCACTCGGGGATGGGCACGAGGAACTGGCGCCCGCCGCCGTCGCGGAACTTGCGAAAGGCCTGCGCCGTCTGGTTCTTGCGGTTGGGTGGGAAGTCAGAGGCGCGCAGCATGAAGCAGCTCTTGCCGTCCATGGCGGAGAGCACCTTGTCGAGCTGCCGCTTCAAGCCGCCGCCCTGCGTCGGCCGGTTGCACAGAAAGACGCGCGCGTCGGTGGCGAGCCCGTTCTTGTGCTTCAGGCGCAAGTCGAGAACGGGTACGTCGTCGTTGAGCTCGTGGCGCTGGGCGGTGAGCTCGATCGTACCGGGCCACTCCTCGCGCGCAACGAGGAGCGCACCCGACAGGATGTCGAGCAGCTCGCGCTCGTCTGATGGGATCTCGGCCTCGGACGCGTTCTGGAACCGCTCCCACATGTCGCGGTAGTCCACGTCGGCGGGCGCTTCAGGCTCCTCCCCGGGGAAGCCGAGCCCCAAGGCGGCCGCAAGCCGCGAGATGAAGCTGCCGCGCTCCTCCTCGGCGTGCTCAGGCTCTTGCGTTGCAACGCCGGTCTTGGAGCGCAGCCGCGTGTAGGCGTGCTCAAGCAGGCGGCGCGTCGAGAGCCCTGCGAACTCCTCGTAAAACTGCGGGCCGAAATAGGCCGCGGGATCGGCGTAGCCCCGGCCGTCCCCCGAGGCGGCCATGTGCTGCAGGCGCTTTGCGATGATGAGCCGCGCTTCCTCGGGCGTGCGGCTCTCGAGCAGGGCGACGGGCCCCGCTTTCTCGATGCGGTCGATATAGGACTGGGCCAGCACTCCGCGCACCTGGCCGTAGAAGTCTTCGAGGCACGATATGATGAGGATGGCGTTGGTGACCCGGTTGGCGATCTGGATCAGGTCGCGCACCGCGCGCTGGAAGCGCTCCTCGGCGTCGGAGAAGAAGCGCAAGTCCTCGACCTGATCGACGCAAAAGACGAGGGCGGCGCGGTCGACCGTCCACATCAGCGCACCGAGCGCGGCGGTGATCTCGAAGGCGCGGTCCTCGCCCGTGTTGGGGTCGAGGGCAGCGACGGCCTGATGCGCGAGCTCGGTGAGCGGACGCCCGTAGAGATACTGGCGCACGCGCTGGTCGATGCGCGGGTCACGGCGCTCCAGGTAGAGCAGCGCACGCACGACGTTGATGTCGAGGCTCTGCGCGACGTACTTCGGGCTGGAGACGATCTGATCGGCGAGCTTCAGAATCAGAGCGGCGAGCTTGGCGTCGTCGAGGCTCGCCTCGCTCAGGGCCTCGAGATCCTTCTCGGCGACGACGGCCGCGTCATTCACGAGCCGCGTCGTCAGCCGCGAGAGTGCGCTCTCACCCGAGCGGTCGGGGTCGTATGGCTTCTCGAGCGAATGCACGAGCCGGCGCAGGTAATAGTCGGCGTAGTTGGCGACATCGGGCGTCATCTGCGCGTAGCCGAAATAGGCGGTGCCGCCGCGATGCGCCGTCGTCCTTAACGCGCGCAACAGGTGTGTCTTGCCAGCGCCCGATTGGCCGTGGAACAGCAGGATGCGGTCCTGCGTGCCGGCGCTGCGGCCCGAGGTGATGTTAGCGAGCAGGTCGGTGAATTTGCGCCGCGCTTTCGCGTGCACCTCCGCCACGTCGACGGGATCGGCGCGCCAGATGTCGTCCTCCCAGGTGATGGAATGCTCGAACGCCGCGACCAGCCTGTCGGAGGCGGGTTCGGCGCGAGCGATCTGGGTGGGAGCTTCTTGCTGCATCAATCCAGCCTTCGACCTCTAGTCTTCGACGCGCACGAAATGCCAAACCGTGTTCTTGTAGAGAATCGCCGAGTCCTCGAACTCCTTGATGTCGCGTTTATTCTTGAGGTCGGCGCTGGCCAGCACGAGCTGACCCGCCCGATGGGCGCCGGCCAGCATGTCCTTGAACTCGATCTCTGAGAGACCCCACTCAGGGTGCGACGTGCGAATCGCTTCCCAGACCTGAGAGATAAACGCCTTGCGGTTGCCTGGCCAGCCCTCGGCATGGAAACGTGCCGCGTTGAGCACACCGGCGGAAAATTGCGCCAGACCAGGGCGCTGCACTGCTTTTGTTGAGACAGGCGCGGGCCGCTTGGGCACCGGAGCCGCCTCGATGCGCCTTTCGTCGGACCCTGTTGCCAGGCGGCGCAACAGTCCGAGCCTGAGCATCTCGATCTCGGGACGCGCGGCCCCGACCTGCTCGGCGCTGAGCGCGGCGATCAGGCGGGCGTCGGTCGAGACCTCGCGCGGGCTCTGCAGCAATTGCGCGGCGAGCTGGCGGCTGTCCTCGGCCGCGAGCGAGCCCGCTTTCTTTGCAGGCTTGCCCGTTTCGGATGTCCGCTCGGCGGCGACGAGGGCAAGCGCGGTGCGCAGCTTGGAGGGCGACAGCGCTTCGCGCAGCGCCAGCCCGAATGCCTTTTGCACGATGAGCGCGCTCAAACCTTCGGGCCGCGTCAACGCCTTGCGGACGCTGGGCTTGCCAGCATCCGCTCCGAGGGCTTTGGCGATCAGCCAAAGGTCACGCTGCTCGCTCCAAGCGCGCGCGTGTGCCTCTTTCTCGCCGAGGAAGCGGGCGACCGCCATGGCGCCGTCTTCGCTCGCGCGGTAGCGGCCGCGGTGCTCGCGCAGCAAACTTTCATCTGCAAGCCGTATGAGCGCGGCGTCGACGCGGCTGCGCCACTCGGCGGGGGAGAGCTTGTTGGCATAAAGGGGCCCGAGGTCACGCACGAGCTGCGGGCGCGCGGCGCCGCCGGCGCAAGCAATGCGCGCGAGCAGAAGGTCGTCGAGGACATCGCGGTTCGCGCGCGGCTCCGTCTGCGCGCGCGCCTGCCGGCGAAAGAGCGACATGCAACGCGTCTCCTCAAGCTCGATACGAATGAGCCGGACGCGCGAATCACCGGCAGCTTCGAGCGAAGTGTGTGTGAGTTGGCGATGACTTCCAAGAGGCGGTCGCTTTCGAACCAGTTAACTCGCGGCTGCGCTAAGCCAAATTGGCCTGCGCCCGGCTTTCGCCGCAGGGGCGTCAAAATGGCGACACCATGTTGGAGGGATATCGTTAAACGGGGTTCGCGGGAGTCGCCTTCCCGCTTTCGGACGAGTTGTTGCAGCTCCTTAGCATTAACGGCGAGTTAACAGGTCTACGCGATGATCAATCGGTGTACCGCGCTCTTGCAAGCCGGAGTTGCTCGTATGTATCGCGTCGCGATCTCTGCTGCGCTCGCCGTTTTATTGGCTGCCTGCAGCCTCGACTCCACATCTCTCACCTCGGGCTTCGCCGAATCCTCCGACACCGCCACCACCACCACCGCCTCGGTGCGCTCCACGCCGGCGGTCGAGAGCGTTGCGCTCGGCGGTGAGCCTTCGACGCGTCGCGCCGATACGACCGAAGCCGTCGCTCCGACGCGCGTGGCCAAGCTCGAAGACAAGGCTCCGATGGGCTCTTTCGAGCGCGCCCCCACAGGAGCGCTCGCCGATCGCGACTATTCCAAGACCGCGCTCGACCCTGAGAAGGCGCGCGACCTCATCAATCAATATCGCCACGACAAGGGCCTAAAGCCTTTGCAGCTCAACGCGCAGCTCACCGAGGCGGCCAAGGCGCACTCGCGCGACCTCGCGCAGTGGGACCGCATCTCGCACTACGGCTCTGACGGCTCCAACCCGTGGGACCGCGTGAAGCGCGCCGGGTATCATGCGCGGCTCGCGGCCGAGAACGTCGGCACGGGCCAGGTGGACTTCCAGGAGGTGCTACGCGGCTGGAAGGAGAGCCCCGGGCACAACAAGAACCTGCTCTTGCCCGACGCGACGCACATGGGGATCGCCCTGGTGCAGGATCCGAAGACCGAGTTCAAATCGTTCTGGACGCTCGTGATCGGCGCGTCGATGTAGGCGCCTAGCGCCGGCCCAGATTGCGCCAGACCGCAATATCGAGACCGAGCCGGCGCCTCACCACCACATAATGCATCATCGCGGCCGCCACGAGCGCAGCCGACGTCGCCGTCGCCGCGCCCAAAAGGCCGAAGGCCGGCACCAGCACCAGATTGAGCGCGATGTTGAGCAGCGCGGTCGTCAGCAGAACCGCCGCGCAGACCTTGTGCTCCCCCAACATGTTCAAGAGGAACTCCGCCGGTCCCATGGAGGAGCGGAACAGGAAGCCCACGACCAGGATCAGCATCACGGGATAGCCCTCGACGAACTGCGGACCGAACAGCCGCAGCAGCGGCAGGCCGAGCGCCAGCAGCAGGATGGCGGCAGCGAGCGAGGGCCAGAAGGTCCAGTGCACGGCATCGCACGCGAATGTCCGCAAGGCCTCCTTGTCGCCGCGCGCATGCAGCGCCGCATAGCGGTTGGCGGCGGCGCTGCCGACGGCGTAGTGCACGAACATGATGAGCGCCATGGTCTTGGCGGCGGCGAAGTAGATGGCGACGTCGGTCGGCGTCATGTAGTGCGAGACGATGAGCACGTCGGCGCTCTGCAGGGTGAGGTCGCTTCCGGTCATCACGAGCAGCGGCAGCGCCGCGAGGATCCACGCCTTGAAGGTATAGCGCCGCTCGCCCGGGGGCACGACGTCGGGCAGGCGGGCGTTGATGATGAGCGTTTGGATGAGGCCGGCGCCCCACGTGGCGACGATCGCGGCGCCGGCGGCCGTCGTTGCCTCCATGGGCAGACCGGCAAGGTGGGCGCCGACCATGCCGAGCAAGAGCAGCGTCGGGCGCAGGATGTAGGGCGGCACGAGCGATACCCCCATCCACGCGAAGCCCTTGCCGAGGCCGTCCTGCACCTGCGTGAGCGCGTAGAGCGGCAAGCAGAAAACCGCGATGTAGGCCGGCGCCTCGTACTGATCCGCGAGCGGTTTGAAGAGCCACAGGACCGCGACGCACAACGCCGCGATGCCGATGCCGACGGCGATCGAAACCAAGCGCGAGCCACGGATCAACCCGCGCATGTGCGCGAAGTCACCCGTCTCGCGATAGTGCGGGATGAGCCGAATGGAGGTGACGCTCAAGCCCAGATCGGCGAGGCCGCCGAGCCAGAGCACGCACGTCCACACGAAGACGTAGATGCCATACTGGTTCGACCCCATCCAGCGGGCGAGCACGACCTGAGAGAGATAGAGCAGCGCGGCGCTGGCGCAGCGCACGCCGAAGGCGGTGACGGCATCGCGCTGCGTGCGCGCCGTGTCCCCGTCGCCCTTGAGGATGGCGAGCGCTTGCGCAACGACGCCGCCGATGCTCGGCCAGGCGATCGTGCTCGTGGTTGGTGCGACGGAGCTGTCGTGTGTCATCGGCGGCTAGCGTCGTAGAGGTGTGATGGGCCGCGCGATGTCCGGCGCGTGCTTGCGGGAAGGCTAGTCCTGCAGCAGCCGGTCGCGCTGGCGCGTGCGCACGCGCTCGGCGACGTCGGCCCAGGCAGTGGAGCGGCGCTCGTCGCCGTAGCCGGTGTGCATGATGGCGAAGAAGTCCGCCACCTCGGCCGCATGAAGCCCATGTTTCGCCTCGAGGATCACCGCCATCGCCTCGCACTCACGCTCGTTCATGGCCTGATTTGGTTGCCAGATGTTTTCCATGGTCGCGCAATCCCGTTGCCGGCTGCCTCTCACCTCGAGGCAAGCTGCCTTCGCGCTTAATGGAGCAAAAAGCGCGCCAGGGGCGTTTGCGTCAAAACGAGACCGCGGGATGCGATTGGGTGAATATTGGCGAAAACGGTTGTGCTAAGCTGGGTTACCCCGATCCCCGGAGAGGTGCCATGCGCGCAGGTCCAACATTAACGCTGTTGACGGCAAGCATTGCGGCAGCCCTCGTAGTTGCGCTGCCGGCAACATCGGCAGCGCGGGCGGATGAGCGGCCGGATGCGGCGGCACCGGCTCCGGCTGGGCAGCAAACGCTGCCGCCGGCGACGGGAGGCTGCCCCTACCGCGGGGGCAAGCTCGAGCTCATAACCTGAGGGTCCGAACGGCGGCCGCCGAACTCGGGCGCCCCGCGCCCTACTCCTCCTGAGCACGCAGGACGGGCTTGGCCTCGGTCTTGAGCGCGCCGGTCGTTACGTCCGCTTCCGCACCCGCCTCGGCGCTCGTCTCCCCCTTGGCGGCGTCCTTGTCCTTCTTGCCGCCCTTTTTCGCCGTCCGTCTGTGCGCCTTCTGGGCGTTGAGGATGTGCGGCTTGGGATTGCACGCCCAGGATTCCACGCTCGCGCGCACGCTCTTGACGCCCTCGGCGGTGGAGTTGAGCGGCATGTTGTCGACGGTCTGCGTGTTGAAGACCTGTGTCAGCCCCGTTTGCTGGAAGCCGTACTCGAGCAAGCTCGAGGCGCGGGTGTTGCGCTCCGCGGCGCTCGAATCCCCCAGCACCACGGCCACCAGGCGGTGTCCATCGCGCGTGGCGCTCGCCACGATGTTGTAGCCGGAATCGCATGTGAAGCCGGTCTTGAGACCGTCCGCACCTTCGACCGTGTCGAGCAGCCCATTGTGGGAGCGCACGCGGTTCTTGCCGATCCGCATCTGCGCCATCGACCAGTAGTGGGCGAACTCGGGAAACTCGGTGACGATTGCGCGCGACAGCTTGGCGAGGTCGCGCGCCGTCGTCACTTGATCGTCGGCCGGTAGCCCATTGGGGTTGATGAACTTCGTGCGCGACATACCGAGCCGCTGCGCGGTGGCGTTCATCTTGGCGACGAAGTCGGCCTCGCTGCCTCCGATCGCCTCGGCCAGCATGACGGCGACGTCGTTGGCGGACTTTATGATCAGGGCTTGCAGCGCCTTGTCGACGGTGAGCTCGCCGCCGATGGGCAAGCCGACCTTGCTCGGCGGCTCGGCGTGCGCGGCGGCGGAGCAGGCAATCTTCTGATTGAGGGCGAGCTTGCCGCTCTTGACGGCCTCGAAGGCGAGGTAGGCCGTCATCAGCTTGGCGAGCGAGGCCGGGTGCCACTGGTTGTCCTGGTCCTCCGCGTAGAGGACCTTGCCGCTTTCGACGTCGAACAGGAGGGATGGGCCGGCCGCAGTCGCGCGGGAGCTCAGCGTGGCGACCAACAGCAGGGCGAATAATGCGGTCCCGCAGCGCATGCCATCTCCCGGACGAAGATCGGATTTTGCCGGATACCACATTCGCGGATGCGGCGGCAACGCGGGGCATCAGCCTTTCCCGCAACGGTGTGACCCCCGGCACACGGACCGTGTGCCGAAGGTCACCCCACGTTCAAACGCATTCCGCTGTTGGGAATGTCTAGAAGTGGTAGGCGACGCCAGCCTTGACCGACTCGAAGGTGAGATCCGTCCAGTTGTGATAGACGTAGCCGATCGGAGGGTCCGTTATACTCGTCTGGTTGCCAACCTGGCTGCCGAAGTCGAAGTGCTGATATTCGACTTTCACGCTCACGTCCCTGGCGATGAGATACTCGACGCCGCCGCCTAGGGTCCATCCGGTAAAGGTGTCGGTCCCGTGCGTGACAAAGCCAGGCTTGGTCGTGGTCTGCCTCGCCTCGCCATCAAAGAACGCGAACCCACCCTTGGCGTAGACGAGCGCGGGACCGAACGTTAGGCCCAGGCGGCCTGTGATATCGCCATAGAGGCCCGTGTCGAGCGTGGTGTCCTGATGAAATGGAGGCGTGGAGGACGGAATGATGCCGGACCCATCGGGGTCGATGACACCGAGATCACCCTCGATGCCGAAGACGACATTGTCGATCTGCAGATTGTAGCCGGCCGTGCCGCCGCCGATGAAGCCTGAGATCGAGTAGCCGAACGGCCCAGGTGGCACGCCATCGTTGACGTCGTCCGTCACGTTGACGTCGCCCCAAATGGCGCCGGCGTGCGCGCCGATATAGAACCCGTTCCAGCTGTACACGGCAGGTTTGGCAAACGCTGAGCTAGAACCGCAGACAGCAATGAGCACAACCGCCAATAGGTGCTTACGCATGATCAGAGGTTGAATCCGGGCTCGGCGTTGCCGATCTGGCACGGTCCCGGTCTGCCTCAGGCCGATGAGGACTCCAGACGAGGACTCCATCCGACACGCCGCTTGCTTGGCGGACGCAAAGCGCCTTTCGCGAGCGCCTAAGCCCTGCCGGTGGCTCGAGGTTTGGTC
>DATIZL010000083.1:0-2071 GCA_035517115.1 Hyphomicrobium sp. | reverse complement strand
GCGCCCGGTGAGCGCGGTCGCCGACTACACCGAAGTGCGCGACGTGCTGACCGTGGTCGTGCACGAGAACCGCGACGTCGCGCTCACCATGCTCTTCGATCCCGAGCACAATCTCGAAGAGCGCGTCCTGAAGGAACAGTTTTTGTCCTGAGGCGACCTCGCGCAGCGCGGTCGTCCGCGGCGGCGACAGCGGGTGCGCCAGCAACCGCGAGAGCCGCACCCATCGGACTAGCCGAAAGCCCCTCCCCCCTTGAGGGGGAGGGAGGGGTGTGGGGGTAGGGCTGCGCACGGCGTCTCATGCCATTGCCACGAGTGACGCTCGCGTCTCCGACGCGAGCGACCCCCTCCCTAGCCCTCCCCCTCAAGGGGGGAGGGGATTTCACTGAAGTTTGCGGTCCACTCAGAGCGGTATGGCTTCCACGCGGTCGCTGCGGAACCGTAGACCGCGGCAGACCTCGGCGCGTTTGCAGGAGGGGCAAGCGCCGCCCCCTGGCGCGGCACTCCGCCGTCCGGCATAGTGCTAGGAACCAAAGGAAAAACCGTGCCCGGAGCCAGCCTGTCCAGCCGCGACCTGATCGAGCGTCTCGTCGCCTTCGATACGACGAGCCGCGAGTCGAACCTCGATCTCATCGGCTTCGTGCAGGACTATCTCGAGGGCTGCGGCGTTGGCTCCGAGCTCGTCTACGACACCGAGCGGCGCAAGGCCAATCTCTACGCCACCATCGGCCCCGCCGATAAAGGCGGCATCCTGCTCTCCGGCCATACCGATGTCGTGCCGGTCGACGGCCAGGCTTGGGACAGCGAGCCCTTCAAAGTCACCGAGAAAGCAGGCTGTCTCTACGGCCGCGGCACCTCCGACATGAAAAGCTTCATCGCCGTGGCGCTGGCGCTGGTGCCGGAGTTCGTCGCGCGGCGCCTCACCACGCCGCTCCACCTCGCCTTCACCTATGACGAGGAGGTCGGCTGCGTCGGCGTGCGCCCGCTCATCGCGGCGCTGAAACAGCGTCCGATCCGCCCGACGGCCTGCATCGTCGGCGAGCCGACCTTGATGCGGCCGGTGATCGCGCATAAGGGCAAGCGCAGCCTGCGCTGCCGCATTCACGGCCTCGAAGCCCACTCGGCGCTGGCGCATGAGGGCGTCAATGCCGTCGAGGCGGCGGCGGAGATCGTCGCCTTCCTCAAGCGCATGGCGCGCCGCAAGCGCGACGAAGGCCCGTTCGACACCGGCTTCACGCCGCCCTACACCACCGTCCATACCGGCGTCATCCATGGCGGCACGGCGCTCAATATCGTGCCGCGCGACTGCAGCTTCGATTTCGAGTTCCGCAACATCCCGGCAGACGACGCCGACCTTCTCTTCGCCGAGGTGAAGCGCTACGCCGAGACGGTGCTGCTGCCGGAAATGCACAAGGTGAGCCCGGCGACCGGCATCGCCTTCGACGAGCGCAACGCCGTCACGGGCCTCGACATCGCGCCCGATCATCCGCTGGTGCAGCTCATGCGCTCGCTCACCGGCGCCAATGCGCTCGGCAAGGTGAGCTTCTGCGCCGAGGCCGGCCTCTACCAGGACGCCGAGATCCCGACCGTGATATGCGGCCCCGGCTCCATCGACGTGGCGCACAAGCCCAATGAATACGTCGCCCTCGACCAGATCCGTCAGTGCGAAAGCTTCATGCGCCGGCTGATCGACCATCTCGCGCATTAGGCGCCATGCCGGACGACCGTTACACGATCGAGCTCAACGCACCGGACATCTCGCCTTACGCTGCCGGCAATACCGGCATCCCCTACGTCACCACCTTCGACAGCGGCCGCGCCGGGCCGCATGTGGTGGTCAACGCGCTCACCCATGGCAACGAGATCTGCGGCGCGATCGTGCTCGACCGGCTGTTCCGCGACGGCGTCCACCCGGTCGCCGGCAAGCTCACCTTGAGCTTCGCCAATGTCGCGGCCTATCTGACCTTCGATCCCGCCAATCCGACGGCATCGCGCTTCGTCGACGAGGATTTCAATCGGCTCTGGGACCCCAGCACCCTCGATGGCGACCGGCAGAGCGCCGAGCTCCAGCGCG
>DATIZL010000082.1:0-4279 GCA_035517115.1 Hyphomicrobium sp. | reverse complement strand
CCAGTCGTGTTTGCGCAGGGCGCCGTCGGCCTCGGCGTACTGCACCTCCTGCAGGCCGCTGAGCAGCGGCACGCGCTGGTCCTTGGCGACCTTGCGCCGCGGCTCGATCGTGAGGTAGTAGGCGCCGAGGACGATGTCCTGCGACGGGGTGAGGATGGGTTTGCCGCTCGAGGGCGAGAAGATGTTGTTCGTCGACATCATCAGGAGCTTGCACTCCATGATCGCCTCGAGGGAAAGCGGGACGTGCACGGCCATCTGGTCGCCGTCGAAGTCGGCGTTGTAGGCGGTGCAGACAAGCGGGTGGATGCGGATGGCCTCGCCCTCGATGAGGGTCGGCTCGAAGGCCTGGATCGAGAGGCGGTGCAGCGTCGGGGCGCGGTTGAGCAGCACCGGATGGCCCTTGGTGACCTCCTCCAGGATGTCCCACACCTCGGGGGACTTCTTTTCGATCATCTTGCGGGCGCCGCGCACGGTGTGCACGAAGCCGAGCTCCTTGAGGCGCCGGATGATGAACGGCTCGAAGAGCACGAGCGCCATCTTCTTCGGCAGGCCGCACTGGTGAAGCTTGAGCTCGGGGCCGATGACGATGACCGAGCGGCCCGAGTAGTCGACGCGCTTGCCGAGCAGGTTCTGGCGGAAGCGGCCCTGCTTGCCCTTGAGCATGTCGCTGAGCGACTTCAGCGGCCGGTTGCCGGCGCCCGTGACCGGGCGGCCGTGGCGGCCGTTGTCGAACAGGGCGTCGACCGCCTCCTGCAGCATCCGCTTTTCGTTGTGGATGATGACGTCGGGCGTCTTCAGCTGCAGCAGGTTCTTGAGGCGGTTGTTGCGGTTGATGACGCGGCGGTAGAGGTCGTTGAGGTCGGAGGTGGCGAAGCGGCCGCCTTCGAGCGGAACGAGCGGGCGCAGGTCCGGCGGGATGACAGGCAGCACTTCCAGCACCATCCACTCCGGGCGCGCCTTCGAATGGATGAAGCCCTGGATGACCTTCAGGCGCTTGGAGAGCTTCTTCTTGATCTGCTTCGAGCGCGTGGCGCGCATCTGCTCCTGGAGCTCGGCCACGGTGGCGCCCAGGTCCATGCCCTTGAGCACGTCGCGCACGGCCTCGGCGCCCATCTTGGCGGTGAAGGCGTCGTCGCCGTATTCGTCGAGCGCCTGGCGGTACTCGTTGTCGGTGAGGAGCTGCTTCTGCTCCAGCGGCGTCTTGCCGGCGTCCGTCACCATGTAGTTCTCGTAGTAGATCACGCGCTCCAGGGAGCGGGCGGTCATGTCGAGCAGAAGACCGAGGCGGCTCGGCATGCTCTTGAGGAACCAGATGTGGGCGACGGGCACGGCGAGCTCGATGTGGCCCATGCGCTCGCGGCGCACGCGGGCGATCGTGACCTCGACGCCGCAGCGGTCGCAGATGACGTCCTTGTATTTGATGCGCTTGTACTTGCCGCAGGCGCACTCGTAGTCGCGCACGGGACCGAAGATCTTCTGGCAGAAAAGTCCGTTGGGCTCCGGCTTGAACGTCCGGTAGTTGATGGTCTCGGGGTTCTTGACCTCGCCGCGGGACCACGAACGGATGCTGTCGGGTGCGGCAACGGTGATCGAAACGCAGTCAAACGGATTCTCATCCAAGCCCAGCACGGATCGGGCCTCATCGCGGGCGGCGGTGGCGGGTTCGGTGCTCATGTAATGTCTCTCCCGGGTTGTCGTTAAAGGAAACGTGGTTTCAGGCGTTCGCGGCCAGGTTCATGCTGAGGGCGTCGCGCTTCTGCAGCCGGATGTCGAGGCCGAGCGACTGGATCTCCTTGATCAGGACGTTGAAGGACTCGGGCGTGCCGGCCTGCAGCGTGTTGTCGCCCTTGACGAGCGACTCGTAGATCTTGGTCCGGCCGTTGACGTCGTCGGATTTGACGGTGAGCAGCTCCTGCAGCGTGTGGGCGGCGCCGTAGGCCTCGAGGGCCCAGACCTCCATTTCGCCGAAGCGCTGGCCGCCGTACTGGGCCTTGCCGCCCAGCGGCTGCTGGGTGACGAGGGAGTACGGGCCCACCGCGCGCGCGTGAATCTTGTGCGACACGAGGTGGTTGAGCTTCATCATGTAGATGTAGCCGACGACCACCTCCTGATCGAGTTTCTCGCCCGTGCGGCCGTCGTAGAGCACGCTCTTGCCCGAGGTGGGCAGGCCGGCCTGCTTGAGGTAGTCGCGCACCTTCCTCTCGTTGATGCCGTCGAAGACCGGCGTGGCGACCTTGAGGCCGAGCTTTTTGCAGGCCCAGCCGAGATGGGTCTCGAGCACCTGGCCCACGTTCATGCGCGAGGGCACGCCCAGCGGGTTCAGGCAGATTTCGATCGGGGTGCCGTCGGGCAGGAAGGGCATGTCCTCCTCAGGCACGATTTTCGCCACCACGCCCTTGTTGCCGTGGCGGCCGGCCATCTTGTCGCCGACCTCGAGCTTCTGCTTGGTCGCGACGTAGACCTTGACCTGTTTGATCACGCCGGAACCCGAGTCCTCGCCGGACTCGATCGAGGCGATCTTGCGCTCCCGGTCGCCCTCGAGCTCGTCGAACTTGCCCTGGTAGGAGCCGATGATCTCCATGATCTTGATCTTCACCGGCGAGGGGTCGATTTCGACGTGCTTGGAGACGGCGGCCAGCTTGCGCAGCAGCGTCTTGGTGATCTTGCGGTTGGCCGGGATGATGATCTCCCCGGTCTGGCCGTTGATCACGTCGAGCGGGATCTTTTCGCCCAGCAGGATGTTGGACAGCGCCTCGGTCAGCCCCTCGCGCAACTTGTCCATCTGCGTCTTGTAGTCCTCCTGGATCTGCTTCACCTGGCGGCGGCGGTCGGAGGGCGAGAGCTTGGTCTGCTCGTCGATGCGGCTGCTGGACACCTTGACGTCCATCACGATGCCGGCCGTGCCCGAGGGCACCACCAGCGAGGTGTCCTTCACATCCGCGGCCTTCTCGCCGAAGATCGCGCGGAGCAGCTTCTCCTCGGGCGCGAGCTCGGTCTCGGACTTGGGCGTGATCTTGCCCACGAGGATGTCGCCGGGTTTCACCTCGGCGCCGATGCGGATCACGCCGTTGTGGTCGAGGTTCTTGAGCGCTTCCTCGCCGACGTTCGGGATGTCCCGCGTGATTTCCTCCGGCCCGAGCTTGGTGTCGCGGGCGGTGACCTCGAATTCCTGGATGTGGATCGAGGTGAAGATGTCGTCCTTGAGCGCCTTCTCGGAGATCAGGATCGCGTCCTCGAAGTTGTAGCCGTTCCACGGCATGAACGCGACGAGCACGTTGCGGCCGAGAGCCATCTCGCCGTGGTCGGTCGACGGTCCGTCGGCGATGACGTCGCCCGTCTTGATCTTCTGGCCCTTCTTGACGATGGGCTTCTGATTGAAGCAGGTGCCGGCGTTCGAGCGCATGAACTTCCGCAGCTCGTAGACCTGGATCCCGCCCTTGCCGTCGCTCTTGGCGCTGCGCTCAAAGTTCTTCGGCAACTCGCCGTCCTTGGTGACGACGATGCGGCGGGCGTCGACCGAGGCGACGATGCCACTGTCGTTGGCGACGACCACGATCTTGGAGTCGCGGGCGACGCGCTCCTCCAGGCCGGTGCCGACGAACGGCGTCTCGTTCTGGAGCAGGGGCACGCCCTGGCGCTGCATGTTCGAGCCCATGAGCGCGCGGTTGGCGTCATCATGCTCGAGGAAGGGAATCATGCCGGCGGCCACGGAGATGATCTGCTTGGGCGAGACGTCCATGTAGTCGACCGACCTGGAGTCGACCTCGAGGAACTCGCCGTCGCGGCGCACGGTGACCTTGCCCTGGAAATGCCCCTTGTCGTCGATCTCGGAGTTGGCCTGGGCAATGACCTTGCCTTCCTCCTGGTCGGCGGTGAGGTACTCGATCTTCTCGGAGGCGCGGCCGTCCTTGCAGACGCGGTACGGCGTCTCGATGAAGCCGAACTCGTTCACGCGCGAATAGACGGTGAGCGAGTTGATCAGGCCGATGTTCGGACCTTCCGGCGTCTCGATCGGGCA
This sequence comes from Hyphomicrobium sp., assembly GCA_035517115.1. GTDB lineage: Bacteria > Pseudomonadota > Alphaproteobacteria > Rhizobiales > Hyphomicrobiaceae > Hyphomicrobium_A. Next base: position 261 of record DATIZL010000082.1, on the reverse strand, counting down.
GATGCGCCCGTAGTGCGACGGGTGCACGTCGCGGACCTCGAAGCCGGCGCGCTCGCGGTTCAGGCCCCCGGGCCCGAGGGCGGAGAGGCGGCGCTTGTGCGTGACCTCCGCCAGCGGGTTGATCTGGTCCATGAACTGCGACAGCTGGCTGCGGGCGAAGAAATCGCGGATGACCGTGGTCAGCGCCTTCGGGTTGATCAGCTTCTGGGGCGTGATCGAGTCGACGCTCTGATCGTAGAGGGTCATGCGCTCGCGCACGAG
>DATIZL010000081.1:0-15735 GCA_035517115.1 Hyphomicrobium sp. | reverse complement strand
CCCGTGTGTCATACATCGGTCAGCGGCGTCGGCTGTCTGACCATCCGGGGACAACGTGAGCCGCATTCTTGTCATTGGCGGCTACGGCGCCTTCGGCGCCCGCGTATCGGAACGGCTGAGCCGCGAGCCCAACCTCGAAGTCATCATCGCTGGACGCCGCGAGGACGCCGCTAGAGCCTACGCGGGCGAGCTTTCGCGCACGGCGCGGGCCCCGGTCAGCCACGCGGTCCTCGATGCGGCGACCGTGCGCCCGGAGGACATCGGCGTACTGGGCGCTCGCGTGCTGATCAATGCGTCCGGTCCATTTCAGGCACAGTCCTATGCACTTGCGCGCGCGTGCATTGAGGTGAGATGCCATTACGTCGACCTTGCGGACGCGCGCGCGTTCGTCACCGGGATCACCGAGCTCGACGGCGAGGCGTGCGCCGCCGGCGTCAGCGTCATCAGCGGGGCAAGCTCGGTGCCTGGGCTCTCCTCCGCCGTCGTCACCGCCTACGCGAGCGAGCTCCACACGCTCGAGGCCGTCGATATCGGCATCTCGCCCGGCAACAGCTTCGATCCCGGCGTCGCCACGGTCGCCTCGATTCTCGGCGCGGTGGGCAAACCGCACGCCGTGTTGACGCGCGGGCGGTGGCGCACTGTCTACGGCTGGCAGGGGCTGCACCGGCACCGCTTTCCCGGGATCGGCACCCGCTTCATGAGCAACGTGGAGGTGCCGGACCTCGATCTGTTGCCCCAGCGCTTTCCCTCGCTGACGACGGCGTGCTTCAGCGCCGGGCTCGAGGTCGATGCTTTCCACCTCGGTCTGTGGGGCCTCTCCTGGCTCAAGCGGGCGCAGCTCGTGCGCGACCCGGCGTCACTCGCCGAGCCGCTGCTCCGGACCAAGCGGCGGTTCCACGGACTTGGCAGCATCGTCGGGGCCATGTTCGTGCGGTTGAGCGGCCGCGATGTGAACGGCGGGGCGCGCGCGCTCGAATGGACGCTCATCGCGCGCTCGGACGATGGCCCCTACGTGCCGGCGATCGCGTCGGTGATCTTGGCGAAAAGGCTCGTCGCGGGAACGGGACCGGCTCCTGGCGCGCAGCCATGCTTCGGGCTCTTCGCGCTCGCCGACTTCGAGGCCGAGGTCTCCGACCTCGACATTACCTTTAACCTCGAGCGGCGCTGACGCACCGGCATCGCATGCGGGTGCGCCTCAATCGTGCTTGCCGTGGCAGTGCTTGTACTTCTTGCCCGAGCCGCACGGGCAGGGAGCATTGCGCGCCGTCTTGCCCCAGGTTGCCGGGTCCTTGGGGTCGACCTCGGTCGACTTCTTGCGCGTCTGTAGCGGCGGCCGCTTCTCGGCCACGGCCACGTCACCCCGGCCTTCCGCAGCGATGGCGGCATCGGCGAGCGCGAGCTCATCATAGCCCGAGAACGGGTCGGCGTGATGGGCCTGCATCTCGGGGAGTGCCTCTGCCTGGAGTTCCGGCTGCTCGTTGGGCGGCGCCAGCTCCACGTGCATGAGCTGGCCGGTCACCGCCTCGCGCAGCCGCGACAGCATGCTCTCGAACAGCACGAACGCCTCGCTCTTGTACTCGTTCAAGGGATCGCGCTGCCCGTAGGCACGGAAGCCGATGACCTGGCGCAGGTGCTCGAGCGTGACGAGATGCTCGCGCCACAGATGGTCGAGCGTCTGTAGGAGCACCATCTTCTCGATCTGGCGGAAGTTCTGGGACCCGAGCTCGCGCTCCTTGGTCTCGGCCTTCCCATCGACCGCCTTTAGGATGCGCTCCTCGATCTCCTGGTCGGCGATGCCTTCCTCGTTCGCCCACTCGTTGACGGCCAGATCGGCCCCGAAGACGCCGTTGATCGCCTCCTTCAGCGACTTGGTATCCCACTGCTCGGCGTAGGCCTTTTCGGGGATGTACTGGCGCACCAGCTCGCGCACGAGCTGATGGCGCATATCCGTGATCGTGCCTGAAACGTCGTGCTCGGCCATGATGTCGAGGCGCTGCTCGAAGATGACCTTGCGCTGGTCATTCATCACGTCGTCGTACTTCAGGATCTGCTTGCGGATGTCGAAGTTGCGCGCCTCGACCTTCTTTTGCGCCATCTCCAGCGACTTGTTCATCCAGGGATGCGTAATCGCCTCGCCCTCTTGCAGGCCGAGCGTCTTCAAGACGCTGTCCATGCGCTCGGACCCGAAGATGCGCATCAGGTCGTCTTCGAGCGAGAGATAGAATTTGGAGCGGCCGGGGTCACCCTGACGGCCCGAGCGGCCGCGCAGCTGGTTGTCGATGCGGCGGCTCTCGTGGCGCTCGGTCGCCAACACGTAGAGGCCGCCGGCGTCGATCGCCTCCTGCCGCTTCGTCCTGATGTCGGTCTGCAGGCGGTCGCGCATCTTGGCGATCTGCGCCTCGTCGGGCGCGCGCCCCGCTTGTGTCTCCTCGGAGATCCAGTCCTTGAGCTGGTAGTCGGCGTTGCCGCCGAGCTGGATGTCGGTGCCGCGGCCGGCCATGTTGGTGGCGATGGTGACCGTGCCGGGGATGCCCGCCTGCGCGACGATGTGGGCCTCGTGCTCGTGATAGCGCGCGTTCAAGACCTGATGCGGGATGGGGTCGGTGTTTGCTTTCCGCGAGGCAATCTCGGTCAGGTAGGAGCCGATGTCGGAGAGATAGGACTTGAGCTCGCCGTCCTTGCCGTCGTTGAGCTTCTCCGCCTGCGCGAGCGCGGTGCGGCCGAGGTCCTGGATGTATTTCCTGTCCTTCAAGAGCTCGGAGAGCTGCTCCGACTTCTCGATCGAGACGGTGCCGACGAGGATCGGCTGGCCGCGCCGGCAACAGTCGGCGATCGACTGCACGATGGCCGCGTACTTCTCCTTGGCCGTGCGGTAGATCTCGTCGTCCTCGTCGGTGCGCTGGACCAGGACGTTGGTCGGGATCTCGACGACCTCGAGACCGTAGATATCGAGGAACTCGTTGGCTTCGGTCGCCGCGGTGCCGGTCATGCCCGCGAGCTTGTCATAGAGGCGGAAGTAGTTCTGGAAGGTGATTGACGCGAGCGTCTGGTTCTCCGGCTGGATCTCGACGCGCTCCTTGGCTTCGAGCGCCTGGTGCAGGCCCTCCGAGTAGCGCCGGCCCGGCATCATGCGGCCCGTGAACTCGTCGATGATGACGACCTGGCCGCCCTTGACGATGTAGTCGCGGTCGCGCTGGAACAGCTTGTGCGCCTTGAGCGCCGAGTTGACGTGGTGGACGAAGGACACGTTCTCGATGTCGTAGAGCGAGCCCTTGAGCAAGCCGTGGCTTTCGAGGGCGTTCTCGATGCGCTCGTTGCCGAGCTCGGTGAGCGAGACCTGCCGCTGCTTCTCGTCGAGCTCGATGAGGCCGTCGGTCTTGAGCAGCTCCTTGGCCTTTTCCTTGCCGTGAGCCTTCTCGACCTCCTTCTCGATCTTGGCGTGCTCCGCCACCACGCCCTTCATCAGCTCGTCGACGGCGACATAGAGATCGGCCTTGTCCTCGAGAGGGCCGGAGATGATGAGGGGCGTGCGCGCCTCGTCGATCAGGATCGAGTCGACCTCGTCCACGATGGCGAACACGTGCCCGCGCTGGACCATCTCCTCCTTGTGGATCTTCATGTTGTCGCGCAGGTAGTCGAAGCCGAGCTCGTTGTTGGTGCCGTAGGTCACGTCGCAGGCGTATTGCGTCTTTCGCTGCTCGTCATTGAGGTCGTGCACGATGCAGCCGACGGTGAGCCCGAGGAACTTGTAGATCGCGCCCATCCACTCCGCGTCGCGATGAGCGAGGTAGTCGTTTACGGTGACGACGTGAACGCCTTTGCCGGCGAGCGCGTTGAGGTAGACGGCAAGCGTGGCGACGAGCGTCTTGCCTTCGCCCGTCTTCATCTCCGCGATCTTGCCCTCGTGCAGCACCATGCCGCCGATGAGCTGCACATCGAAGTGGCGCTGACCGAGCGTGCGCTTGGCCGCCTCACGCACGGTCGCGAACGCCGGCACGAGCAGATCATCGAGCGTCGCCCCTTGCTCGAGTTGGCGGCGGAACTCCTCGGTGCGCGCTTTGAGCTCCGCGTCGCCGAGCTCAGCGACCTCGGGCTCGAGGGCATTGATCGCCTCCACCCGCGGGCGGTAGCTCCTGACGCGGCGCTCGTTCGAGGAGCCGAAGATTTTTGCCGCAAAACCGCCGATCGTGGAGAGCATCAGACGTATCCTTAATTGCCAACGTGCCGCCGCTGGATGGGGGCCCAAGCGGTGAAAAGTCGCCCGCCGTAAAAAGCCACCGTATCCGCCGGAGGATGCCCTTTTTGGGCCGCCGTGAACTCGTGCTGAAAGCGCCGCGAGCGGGCGACGCCGGCGGGTGAGAGATAAGGACCGCACCCTTGCCTTGTCAACGCATTGAAGAGCCGGCCAGAACGCGCGGGAGCCAAGAACATTCGGCGACTCTCCAATTCGTAACTTGGCAGAGCCAACCTGGGCGACTATCCATGGGGCCGCAACCTCCCATGCAGTCGCGACACGATCTAGCAGCACCGCGGGCTTGTTCACTTTCGCGCGCCCGCCAAACCTCAGAGACCTAAGAAATGCAGAACGTCTTCCCGAAGAAGCGCGTCCTCCTTGCCGCCGCAATTGTCGCCGCCGTCTCGGCTGGGGCCGTCCTGCGCGGTGCAGCCGCCGAGGAGAAGGCCGATACGGTCGTGGCGAAGGTGAATGGCCAGGCGATCACCGAGGCCGACATGCGCTACGCCGAGAACGAGCTCGGCGCCGAGCTCGCCAACCTGCCGCCTGAAGTGAAGCGCCGCGCGCTCGCCGAGTACCTCATCGACAACGCGCTGTTCGCGACTGCGGCCGAGGGCGCCAAGCTCTCCGCCACGCCCGAGTTTGAGCAGCAGATGGGCTATTTGAAGCGCCGCGTGCTGCGCGAGCTGTATTTCAACAAGACGCTCAAGGACACCATCAAAGAGGACGAGGCCAAGAAGATCTACGCCGACCGGGTGGCGCAGCTAAAGCCCGAGGAGGAGATCGCCGCGAGCCACATCCTGGTCGACAGCGAGGATAAGGCCAAGGAGCTGCACGCCAAGATCGCGGCCGGCGCCGACTTCGCGCAGGTCGCCAAGGAGAACTCGACGGATACGGGCTCCAAGGATCAAGGCGGCTCGCTTGGCTACTTCGGACGCGGCCAGATGGTGCCGGAGTTCGAGGCGGCTGCTTTCAAGCTGGAGAAGGGCCAGATTTCCGACCCGGTGCACACGAGCTTCGGCTGGCACATCATCAGGGTCGACGATCGCCGCAAGAAGGAGCCACCCACCTACGCAGCGGTGAAAGAGACCATTTTGAACTCCCTCGTCGTGCGCAAGGCGCAGGACGCGGCGAACGAAATGCGCGGCAAGGCCCAGATCGAGTACGTCGACGCCGACATCAAAAAGCAGGTCGAGGAGCAGAAGAAGAAGCAGGAGGAGGCCAAGAAGCCGGCCGAGGCGCCCGCGGCTCAGCCCGCATCGCCGGAGCCCGCACCAGCGCCCAAGCAATAGCGCCGATCCTCACCACTGCCTAATCATCGGGCCGCTTGATCTGAGCGGCCCGATCTGTTTCTAGGTGCGGGCTCGCCGCCCGCTTGGAACATCGCCATGGCCAAGGCCACCGCCGTCTCGCCGTTCGCACCGAAGTCGCTTCCCCGGGTGCCGGAGGTGGCCGGTGTGCGCTTTGCCACCGCCGAGGCCGGCATCCGCTACAAGGGACGCACTGATCTTTTGCTCGCCGTGTTCGAGCCCGGCACCATCGCCGCGGGCGTGCTGACGCGCTCGAAGACGCGCTCGGCGCCGGTCGAGTGGTGCGCGAGGAACCTTAGGAGCGGCAGCGCGCGCGCACTCGTCATCAATTCCGGCAACGCCAATGCCTTCACCGGAAAAAGGGGGCGCGAGGCGGTCGAGATCACGGCAGACGCCGCGGCGAAGGCCGTCGGTTGCTCCCCGGCCGACGTCTTCATCGCCTCGACCGGAGTCATCGGTGAGCCGATGGACACGGGCAAGTTCGCACACCTCTTGGGTAAGCTCGCAGACGAGGCCACGCCCGACGCATGGGAAGCTGCGGCGCGTGCGATCCTGACGACCGATACCTTCCCCAAGCTCGCCACGCGGCGCGTCCGGATCGGGGGCACTGGGGTCGTGATCAACGGCTTCTGCAAGGGCGCCGGCATGATCCAGCCCGACATGGCGACGATGCTGTGCTTCGTCTTCACCGACGCCGCCATCGAGCACGCCGCGCTCCAGGCGCTTGTCGCTCAGGCTGCCGACCGAACCTTCAACTGCGTCACCATCGATGGCGACACCTCGACCAGCGACACGTTGATCGCATTTGCGACCGGTGCCGCCGAGCAGCAGGGATGCCCGCGCATCAAGGATGCGGGCGATGAGCGCGTCGCAGCGTTCGGCGCCGCGCTGCACGACCTCTTGAAGGAGCTGGCGATTCTCGTTGCCAAGGACGGTGAGGGCATCACCAAGTTCGTCACCGTCGAGATCGAGGGTGCCGAGAGTGCTGCTGCCGCGCGCAGGATTGCGCTGTCGATCGCCAACTCCCCGCTGGTCAAGACGGCGATTGCGGGCGAGGACCCCAACTGGGGCCGCATCGTCATGGCGGTCGGCAAGGCCGGCGAGGCGGCCGACCGCGACAGGCTGTCGATCCGCTTCGGCGATATCCTCGTCGCCGAGAACGGCGAGCGGGCCGCGAGCTACGATGAAGCGACCATCGCGCGCTACATGAAGGGCCCGGAAATCGTCGTGCGCGTCGACGTCGGCATCGGGCGCGGCCGCGCCACCGTATGGACCTGTGACCTGACGCACGGCTACATCGACGTCAACGCCTCCTACCGCAGCTGATCGCGCGTCGCCGAAACCCGCGTCACCCGGCGAGGCTCACAGGAATCTTCAGGTAGCGCACGCCGTTCGTCTCCGCGGGCGGAAATTTGCCTGCCCGCATGTTGACCTGGATCGACGGCATCAGCAGGTGGGGCGCGGCGAGCTTGGCATCGCGCGCCTGGCGCATGGCGATGAACTCGTTCTCCGTGATGCCGTCTCTCACATGCACGTTCTTCACCCTCTGCTCGGCAACCGTCGTTTCCCAAGCGTAGTGATCGCGCCCCGGCGCCTTGTAGTCGTGGCACATGAAGAGGCGTGTCGCGGACGGAAGGGCTAAGAGCCGCTTCATAGAGCGATAGAGCGCACGCGCATCGCCGCCGGGGAAATCGGCGCGCGCGGTGCCGAAGTCCGGCATGAACAGCGTGTCGCCGACGAACACCGCATCCTCGATCTTGTAGGCGATATCGGCCGGCGTGTGCCCGGGCGTATAGATGACCTCGCCTTGCAGGCTTCCGATGGAGAAGCGCTCGCCGTCCGTGAACAGGTGGTCGAACTCGCTGCCGTCGCCGCTGACGTCGGTGGCATTGAAGACGGGGCGGAAGATTCTCTGCACGTCGCGGATGTGCTCGCCGATGCCGACCTTCGCGCCGGTCTTGAGCTTGATGTAGGGCGCAGCCGAGAGATGATCGGCGTGCGCGTGCGTCTCCAGGACCCAATCGATGGTCGCTTTCGCCGCCTCCGCAGCCGCGAAGATCGCGTCCGCCGACTGGGAAGAGGCCTTTCCGCTGCCCTGGTCGTAATCGAGCACGGGATCGATCACGGCGGCGCGCCGGGTCGCCGGATCGATGACGAGATAGCTGACCGTGTTGGTCGGCTCGTCGAAGAAGGCGCGGATTTCCATCTTTGCGCTCATATCGTCCTCCTCATGAAATGGCCGTTGACAGATACATTAGTGATAACTAAATTAGCAAGTACTAAAATAATGGAGCAGCAAGATGTCCCGCCCGCCCCGCGATCTCGCAACTTTCGAGGCCAACGCACTCGAGGTCGCGCAAGTGCTGCGCACCCTCGCCAACGAGCGCCGGCTGATGATCCTGTGCAAGCTCGTGGAGTGGGGCGAGGCGACCGCGGGCTCGCTCGCCGAGGCCGTGGGGCTGTCGCAGTCGGCGCTCTCGCAGCACCTCGCCAAGATGCGCGAGGAGGGCATCGTGACCTTCAGGCGCGATGCCCAGACGCTCTGGTACCGCGTCGCTGACTCGCGCACCGAGACGCTGCTCGGCCACCTGCAGCGGCTCTACTGCTCCAGCAAATGACGCGTCTGACTTGAATCTTAGAGAGACCCGACAATGACCCTGCAAAAGATCACTGCCAGCGAGGCCAAGCGCCTGATCGACAAGGGCGCACTATTGATCGACATCCGCGGCGCCGACGAGCATGCCCGCGAGAGCATCCCGGGCGCGCGCAACTGCCCCGTGACGAACTTGGAGACGCTCCGAGCGGGCGCCGGCCCCGTTGTCTTCTACTGCCGAACGGGAAACCGGACGGCCGTCAACTCCGGCCGGCTCGCTACAGCGGCGGGCTGCAAGGCCTACGCCATCGAAGGCGGCCTCGATGCATGGAAGCAGGTGGGGCTTCCGGTCAGGACCGATCGCAGCCAGCCGATCGAGATTCAGCGCCAGGTGCAGCTCGTCGCGGGCAGCCTCGTACTGCTCGGCGTCCTGCTCGGCGTCTCCTACAATCCGGCTTTCTTCGCGCTTGCGGCCTTTATCGGGGCCGGTCTCGTGTTTGCGGGACTGTCGGGTTGGTGCGGCATGGCAAAGCTCTTGGCTCAGATGCCCTGGAATCGAGCCGCGATCTAGCCGGCTGAGGCGTGGACACTTCTATTTCGAGCAGGCGACGAGCACCGTGGTTCCGACGGTCGGGACGTAGCGGGCACACAGCTCTTCGGCGGGCCCCTTCCCGGTTTCGGTCGCGGGCTTGCTGGCGGGTTCGGTCTTGGCCGTGGTCGCAGGGGAGGCCGGAGCAACGGGTGGCGGTGCTGCCGGCCCTGTCTCGGCCGGCGGGGACGGAGGCGTCGCGGTAGCTTCCGCCTGCTTCGTGCGCTCCGCACCCTGGCGCGCGAACTCGATATTGGAATCGATTGCCAGCGCCCGCGCGTAGAGCGAGGAGGCGTCCGTCTTGTGCCCGAGCTGCTCCTCGATGAGCCCCGAGACCGCGAGCGAGAACGCGCTTTTCGGCGCAATTCGCAGCGCCTCGTTGACGTCCGCCTTGGCATCCTCGGTGCGGCTCATCTTCAGCCGCGCGAACGCGCGTTGGCTCATGATCATGGCGCGCTCGCTCGGCAGCAGGTTCGCCGCACCTTTGGAGTCGAGCGCCTGCGAGAAGTCGGTGACGGCCGCCTCGTAATTCTGCGCCTGGCTGTTGGCGCGGCCGCGCAGAACCGTGAGATTGAAATCGCCGGGCTTGGCGCGCAGCGCCTCGTTGAGATCGGCAAGCGCGAGCTTCGCGTTGCCTTGCCCGAGGTAGGCCTGGCCGCGGCCGCGGAAGGCCCAGACGTAATCGGGCACCTTGTCGAGAGCCGCGGTGTAGTCGGCGATGGCCTCAGCGTACATCTGCTTCTTGGCGCGCAAGTCCCCGCGCTGGCACCAATACTGCGGGTTCCTCGGATCGAGCCCGATGGCGTTATCTGCGTCAGCGATGGCCTCGTCGTAACGCCCCATGAGCTTGTAGGCCGCCGCGCGGTTGCCGAGTGCGATCGCCTTGTTGCGCGCGTCGAGCCCGCCATCCTCGTAGAGCCGCGTGCAGGCCGCGACCGCCGCCTCGGCCTTGGGTGAATCGGCGCATTGCGCGATGTCGTCCTGGCTGACGCGTCCGCGCGCCTGCGCATTGCCGATGACGGCGCACGCGCCGAGCGTGACCGCCGCGGCAACTATCGCCGGGCCAGGAATCCTTCGGCTTGCTCTGTCGCAACCGTTCACGGCGTTCGAGCCTCGCGGCGCAACTGTACTGCAAATTGTAAAGGAATTTTCCAAGCCCGTATCGGATCGGAAATTAATCGTTTGCACGCTGAAATTACCGCGTCGCGCGGCCAGCCAATTGTGCTGGCCGACCGCCTGCGATAGCCTTGCGGAGCCTTGAGCATATTGTGACGCGCATGTCGTATTTGCGCCCCCTCGTTTGCTTCTGCTTCGCGGCCGCGTTCGTGCTGCCCGCCTCGGCCGAGCCGGGCGACGCCATCGGCGCAGCGGTGACGATCGTCAATCACGTCACCGGCGAGTTCAACCGCAACCTGAGAAATCTCGAGACCGGCGACGACGTGCGCCAAGAGGAGATCATCGCAGTAGCCGACGACTCGCTCGGCGAGCTGATGCTGCGCGATCAGACCAAGGTGGCGTTGGGGCCCGGCGCCCGGCTCACGCTCGACCGCTTCGTCTATGATCCCAACAGGACCGGGGGGTCCATCGTCCTCAACCTGGTGAAGGGCGGCTTCCGCTTCATCACCGGCATAGCCGCCAAGCCCGTCTACTCGATCCGCACGCCTGTCGCCTCGATCACCGTGCGCGGCACCGTGTTCGATCTCTACATCGAGGGGCAGGAGGCAATATGGATCCTGTTGCACGAGGGCGCCATCACCGTCTGCAACAACGCCGGCAAGTGCCGCGAGCTCGACGATCCTTGCCGCGTCATGCGCATCGGCGCCGGCGGCAACATGCCTGATCCCGGCACCTGGAACGCGCTGCCCTATGCGCGCGATATCAGCTTCGACACGGCCTTTCCGTTCGTGGTGAAGCCGCCGAGCATCGATCCCAAGCCGATCTTCTCGCGCGAGGACATCGAGCTCGGGCGCTGCCCGGAGCTAAAGGTGCGCAAGGCCAACTATGAGCCCGACGAGAAACCGGCAAAGCCGAAGCACAGCTACACGCCGCGCAGATCGACGGTGACCTATACGAGGCGCTACCGGCGCAGCTATCCCCGCTATAGCCCCGTCATCCCCAACATAACGATCGGCATCGGCATTGGCGGCGGGCACCACGGGGGCGGGCACCAATACTAGGGCGCGCGGCGATCCCTCAGCGCATCGATTTCACATACTCGCTAAGCCGTGCCAGCGTCTGCACGAGACCCTTGTCGGCGCCGTACTCCTTGATGACGCGCGCGCGCTCCTCCGCCGACGGGAAGACCATCCGCATCGTCAGCTGCGTCTGCTCGCCGATTTCCTCGAACGTCACCTCCACCTCGAACTCTACCGGCTCCACGTCGTCGCCGCCGCCATGGCGGTAGACCAGACGCTTGGGCTTCACGACCTCGACGTAGGTGATGCGGTTCTCGTAGTCGCGGCCGTCGGGCCCGTGCATGACGAAGCGCCAGACGCCGCCCGAGCGAATGTCCATCGAGCGCGTCGTGGTCGAGAAACCGTCGGGCCCCCACCACTGCGCGAGGTGCTTCTGATCGGTCCAGGCTTCGAACACGAGCGAGCGCGGCGCGTCGAACACCCGCGTGGCGATGATCATGCGCGGGTCGCGATCGAAATCGGTACTATTTCTTGCGGCCACGTTTCCTCTCCTTCGCTTGCAGTCGCTGCAGATAGGCATCGAGACGATCGAGGCGATCGCTCCACAGGCGCCGATAACCCTCGAGCCACTCGTCAATGTCGCGCAGGGCCCCTGGCTCCAGCCGGCAGGGGCGCCACTGCGCCTCGCGGCCGCGCGCGATGAGCCCCGCCCGCTCCAGGACTTTGAGGTGCTTCGACACCGCCGGCAGGCTCATGCGGAAGGGCTCGGCCAGCTCGGTCACCGAGGTCTCACCCAGCGCCAGGCGGGCGAGGATGGCGCGCCGGGTAGGGTCTGCAAGGGCGGCGAAGGTGGCGCTCAGGCGGTCTGTCGGCATCTTGTAAACCGATCGGTTAAATAACTTATCGGTTAAATACTAGACAGCTGTCAAGCGCAGCCGAGCGGGTAAGCGGCCTCGTTAGGGCAGAAGCGCGACGGCGCGCGCCGGCGCGCCCGAGCCGTGCGCCAGCTTGATCGGGAGCGCCATCACCCACGCGCCCGTCGGCGGCAGGCGGTCGAGACCGGTCAGGTTCTCGAGACCGACGACGTTGGCCGCTCCGAGGATGCGATGCACGAGGAAGTCCTTCGACGGCCCGTTGTCCACGCTCGCCGTGTCGACGCCGAGCACGATCGCGCCGCGATCGACGAGCAGACGCGCGGCCTCGGCTCCGTAGGACGGAAAGTGCAGATGGCTCGCGTCGCCCGGCGTGTCATCGCCAAGGTAGGCGCGCTTGTCAGGCCAGCGGCTGCTCCAGCCGGTGCGCAGGAGCACGATCGTCCCGCGCGATATCGCGCCATGCGCCGCCTCCCATGCGCTCACGTCCTCGGGCTTCAGCGTGAAGTCCGGGTCGGCGGCCGCCTTGTCGGCGATATCGATGACCACGGCGCGCCCGATCAGCCTGTCGACGGGAACCTCGGCCACGCTCTCGCCCGTTTGCGAGAAGTGATAGGGCGCATCGACGCGCGTGCCGCCGTGCTCCGGCGTGCAAAAGCGGTTGGCCGCGTAGAAGAACCCGCGCTCGGTGATCCCCTTGTGCTCCTCGGTGAGCTCGAAGGCCTTGACCTCGGTGGGCCAGAAGATGGTGCTGGCGTCGATCGGATGCGTGAGGTCGACGACCTTCGCGGCGGCAAGGTCGAGACCCTGCGCGGATGCCGACGCGGGCAGCAGCCCAAGGGCGGCGGCGAAGGATGCGAGCGCAGGGACGATAAAGCGGATCGTAAACATTGTGGCCTCCAGGACACGGGCAACGCGCCCCGATGCTTGCCAAGCGCACGCCCGCTGGCAAGCCTGGCATCCAATCGCCACGAAACGCGCCCATTGCCGGGCTTTTCTCCATAGGTATGCTTCCGGGCTGACATTCCCCAGCGAGCTGCGGCATACTCCGTGGCGAGGGAATCGGTTTGCGAGGCGCGAAAGGGCGGAACGTCTTGAGGAAAGACGCGAAGATCGTGTTGGCTAGCGCGCTCGCCTGCGCGCTTGCGTGCGTGTCATCCCCGGGTCCCGCCGCAGCCGCCGGCGCGATCGTCATCGATACGACCGACGGTCATGTGCTATACGCCGAGGAAGTGGATACGCCCTGGTACCCCGCCTCGCTCACCAAAATGATGACCGCCTACGTCGCCTTCCAGGCGGTCCGCGACCACAGGATCACGCTCGACACCAAGATCTTCATCTCGCCGCACGCGCATGCGCAGCCGCCGACGCGGCTCGGCCTCAAGGCCGGCAAGGACCTGCCTCTGGGGGATGCGCTGCGCGCCCTCATCATGCGCTCGGCCAACGACCTAGCGATTGCCATCGCGGAGACCATCGGCGGGGATGAGGCCTCCTTCGTCAAGACCATGAACCAGACGGCGGCGCAGCTCGGCATGCTGCACACGCACTTCATCAACCCCAATGGCTTGCCCGCCGAGCAGCAGATGACGACGCCGCGCGACATGGCGCTCTTGGCGCAGGCGCTGGTGCACGACTTCCCCGAGTACGCAGCCATGTTCTCGGACACGCACGCAACCATTGCCAAGGTCGAAATCTCCACCCACAACGCGCTGCTCGGCAGCTTCCAAGGCGCCGACGGCATGAAGACCGGCTACACGTGCGCCTCCGGCTACAATCTCGTGGCCAGCGCCACGCGCGACGGGCACCGGCTGGTCGCAGTCACGCTCGGCGACGAGTCGAGCGGGGCGCGCAACGCGCGCGCCGCCGCGCTGCTCGAGCACGGCTTCAAGACGCTGGAGTGGAAGGCGCTGGTGCCGACCGCGCGGGTGGAAAACTTCCCGAGCGCTGTCGTCGGCGCGGCCTTCGAGCCCGATGGGACCATGCTCGAGCATTGGAAGGGCTGTCAGGATCTGCCGCCTCCGCCGGAGGCGACCGCGAGTGCGGGCAAGGATGGCAAGGACGCCAAGAAGCAGCAGGCGAGCCTGACGGAGACCAAGAAGCCCGTGCGGCAGGTGCGCTCGAGCGGATCGAGGAAGCGGCGGCACGCCCGCAACGAGTGAGCAGCGCGTAGCGTCTCGCGGCTCAAGACTTGCCCACCTTCGCCTCGATGGCCTCCCAGATCAGCGCCGCGATGTCGGCCCCGCCGAACTCTCTAACCTGACGGATGCCGGTCGGCGAGGTAACGTTGATCTCGGTGAGGTAGTCTCCGATCACGTCGATGCCGGCGAAGAGAAGCCCGCGCTTTTTCAGCTCCGGCCCCAGCCGCTCGCAAATCTCCCGGTCGCGCTTCGTCAGATTGGTCGGCTTTGCCGTGCCGCCGACGTGCAGGTTGGAGCGCGTCTCGCTCGCCGCAGGCACGCGGTTGATGGCGCCCACCGCCTCCCCCTCGACGAGGATGATGCGCTTGTCGCCCTTGCGCACCTCGGGCCGGTACTGCTGCACCATGAAGGGCTCGCGGAATACGGTCTGAAACAGCTCCACCAGCGAGCCGACGTTCGTGTCCTCCGGCGCGATGCGGAAGATGGCGGCGCCGCCGTTGCCGTAGAGCGGCTTCAAGATGATGTCCTTCATCTCGGCGCGGAATGCCTGCACGTCGGCGAGGGATCGCGTGACGATCGTCGGCGGCATTAGGTCGAGGAAATCGAGGACGAAAATCTTCTCCGGCGCGTTGCGCACGTGCGCGGGATCGTTGACGACGAGCGTCTCGGGGTGGATGCGCTCCAAGAGGTGCGTCGTGGTGATGTAGGCCATGTCGAAGGGCGGGTCCTGGCGCAGGAGCACCACGTCCTGCTGCGACAGGTCCTCGACGCGCGGATGCGAGAGCTTGTAGTGCGCGCCGACCTTGTCCTCCACTTTCAGCGTCTCGCCGCGCGCCAACAGTTTGTTGCCATGCAGCGCGAGGTTGGGCGGCGTGTAGTAGAAGAGCTTGTGCCCGCGCCTTTGCGCCTCGAGCAGCAGCGCGAAGGTGGAGTCGCCGCGGATGTCGATCCGCTCGATCGGGTCCATCTGGCAGGCGACGCGCAGGCTCATGGAAGTATGTCTATGCACAGAAGGGCTTCACCGCATCGGTGGCGCGATACAGTCCATCCCCCATCCGCTCCAGGAAGCGTCGGTGTACGTAAAGATGCAGCTGAGAGCGAACTGCGTTACGCTTGATGTCAAATCCACGCTGTTGGATGAAGCTCATGACCTCATCTATGGAGACGGCCTCTGGCGCTCGCTGGAGGAAAAAGTTCAGAATATCTTTCCACTCAGGTGAAATCTCTCGCGCTCTTGGCAGATTTGGAAGGTCGAGCTGACCTTCATCTTCAAAAACAGCTCGCCGAGCTCGCATCAAAGTCTGAAGCTCTACTTCGAGCTTTCTGATATCAGCGCGAGCCCGCGCAAGACGACGCGCGCAATCCTGAATTAATCTGTCAAGTTCTTCCGACTTCGCTACCATACGCCCACCCCCACAGCCCGAGAGTAGGTGATACGTCAAATAAGTCAATTTTGACTTGATCGCAGCATGGCCAGATCGTAAAAATATGGCCGCACGGGTTGCACCCCGTGCGGCCACCTTCGGTGGTCTATCGAAGCTAGGCGCCTTGACGACCACACTCGCGACTCACAGCCTAACCGCTGTGATTCTGGCCAGTCAAGGCGCCCTTTTTAGGGAGGCCTTCAATGGCTGTTCCAATCGGTACGCTTGTTAGGACCGGCGAGATCTGTCCCGAGAGCGGGGTGTGGGAGGCGCAAGACACGCGTCCGACGACCGCCCCTATCGCGAAGGGCAATCGCATGCCGCCTCATGTCGGTAAGGCCGTGTACTGGAAGCTCATCCGGTACGCGTAACACCAATGCGGATTTCGGGATTTGTCCTGAAATCCGCTACATCCCGCCCGGGATGTGGCGGGGCAGACG
>DATIZL010000080.1:0-10241 GCA_035517115.1 Hyphomicrobium sp. | reverse complement strand
GCGTTCAGCATTGCGGCCTATCGCAAGTTGATGTCGGCGGAGAGCGAACGGGTGGGGACAATTCAGCGCGCAGACAAGATCGGCGGGGGAGGCACGTGCGAGTCGGGTTGACCTTCGCGGCCTTGGTCGGCGTTGCTTTCGGCACATGGCTCGTTCTCCACTTCGGTCTTGAGCAGATCGGGGAGGCATTCCTCAGCGCCGGATGGCAGGGTATCCTGGCCATATCCGCGATCTATTTCGCCTCCCTCGCGTTCTGCGCGCTCGCGTGGGGCGCGCTGTTCGTGGCGGGCGCCCCCAAGCCCTTGCCGCTACTGCTATGGGTGCGCTGGCTGCGCGACAGCGCCGCCAATCTCCTCGCCGTGGTGCCGGCGCTGGGCGAGGCCGTCGCGGCGCGCGAGCTCACGCTCCACGGTGTGCCTCTGGGCACGGCCGTAGGCACGACGGTGGTCGATCTCACCATGGAGCTGGCAAGCCAGCTTCTCTTCACCTTGCTCGGCGTTTCGCTTCTCATCGCCGCGCATCCGGACGAGATGACGGGCTGGTGGCTCGCCGCCGGATTGGCGGTATTCGCCCTAGGCATTGCGGGCTTCATCCTCGCCCAGCACAAGGGCCTCTTTCGCTTCCTCGAGACGCTCCCCGACCGGCTGGGCTGGACCAGCGCGTGGGGCAGCCTCTCCGAGTCGGTCGGCATACACGCGGCGATCGAAGAGATTTACCGCCATCGGGCGCGCGTCATCGCCAGCCTCGCGCTCCACCTCGCGGCGTGGCTTGTGGGCGCTCTCGAGACCTGGGTCGCTTTGTGGTTCGTCGGCAATCCCGTTGGCGTCGGCGAGGCCCTCGCCATCGAGAGCATGGTCTATGCGCTGCGCACGGCGGCATTCGTCGTGCCTTGGGCAGCGGGGGTGCAGGAGGGAGGGTACGTCCTAGCCGGCGCCCTGTTCGGCCTGTCGCCGCAGCTCGCCCTTGGCGTTTCGCTGTTGAAGCGCGCCAGAGAGATCATCACGGGCGTGCCGAGTCTCGTCATCTGGCAGTGCTTGGAGCCGTGGCGGCTATGGCGCAGGCGCAACCGGTCGCCTTCGGCTCTCTAGTGGAGACCGAACTCGCCGACCCGGCGCGCGCGCTGCTGATCGATGCCGATTGCCCCCAGCACGGTGGCGACGATGCCGGAGGCGTTCAAGCCGGCCTGCTCGTACATCTGCTCGGGCTTGCCGTGGTCGATGAAGGTATCGGGCAGCACTTTTGCGCGCACCTTCAAGCCCCGGTCGAGGAGCCCGCTGTCGGCGAGGAGCTGCAGCACGTGGCTGGAGAAGCCGCCGATCGAGCCCTCCTCCACCGTCACCAACACCTCGTGGTTGCGCGCGAGCTGGCGGATCAGGTCCTCGTCCAGCGGCTTGGCAAAGCGCGCATCCGCCACCGTCGCCGACAGCCCGAAGGCGGCGAGCTGCTCGGCCGCCTTCAAGCACTCGGCCGCGCGCGTGCCGAGCGACAAAAGCGCCACGGCCGCGCCCTCGCGCAGGATGCGGCCCTTGCCGATCGCGAGCGGCTGCCCTTCCTCGGGCAGCTCCACGCCCAAGCCTTCCCCGCGCGGATAGCGCACGGCGCTCGGGCGATCGTCGATCGCCGCGGCGGTCGCGACCATGTGCTTTAATTCCGCCTCGTCCGCCGCCGCCATCAGCACGAAGCCCGGCAGGCAGCCCAAGTAGGCGAGGTCGAAGGAGCCCGCGTGCGTAGGCCCGTCGGCGCCGACGAGGCCGGCGCGGTCGATGGCAAAGCGCACGGGCAGGCGCTGGATGGCGATGTCGTGCACCACCTGGTCGTAGCCGCGCTGCAGGAAGGTCGAGTAGATGGCCGCGAACGGCTTTAAACCCTCCGCCGCAAGCCCGCCCGCGAAGGTGATCGCGTGCTGCTCGGCGATGCCGACGTCGAAGGCGCGCTCGGGGAACTCTCTGGCGAAGAGATCGAGCCCGGTGCCGTCGGGCATGGCCGCGGTGATGGCGACGATCTTGCCGTCCTTCCTCGCTTCTTGGATGAGGCTCTCGGCGAACACGCGCGTGTAGCTCGGCGCGTTGGGCTTGGGCTTCACCTGCGCGCCGGTGACGACGTTGAACTTGGCCACCCCGTGGTACTTGTCGTCGGAGGCTTCCGCCGGCGGATAGCCCTTGCCCTTCTTGGTGACGACGTGCACGAGGATCGGGCCTTGGCTGGCGTCGCGCGCGTTCTTCAACACGGGCAAGAGGTGGTCGAAGTCGTGGCCGTCGATGGGGCCCACGTAGTAGAAGCCCAGCTCCTCGAACCAGGCCCCGCCCTGCCACAGGTGGCGCGTGTACTCCTCCATGCGCGCGGCGCGCCGCTCCCAGCTCTTGGGCAACTGCTTGGCGAGCTCCTTGGCGATGTCGCGCAGGTAGAAGTAGGTGCCGCTCGAGGTGATGCGGGCGAGGTAGGCCGACAGCGCGCCCGTCGGCGGCGCGATCGACATGTCGTTGTCGTTCAAGACGACGATCAGGCGCTCATCGCGCGCGCCCGCGTTGTTCAAGGCCTCGTACGCCATGCCGGCCGACATGGCGCCGTCGCCGATCACGCACACCACGTTGTTGTCGCGGCCCTCAAGATCGCGCGCGACCGCCATGCCCAGCCCCGCCGAGATGGAGGTCGAGGAGTGGGCGGCGCCGAAGGCGTCGTACTCGCTCTCGTCGCGGCGCGTGAAGCCCGACAGCCCGCCCGGCTGGCGCAGGGTGCGGATGCGGCCGCGGCGCCCGGTGAGGATCTTGTGCGGATAGGTCTGGTGGCTCACATCCCAGATGAGCCTGTCGCGCGGGGTGTCGAACAGGTAGTGCAGCGCCACCGTCAGCTCGACGACGCCCAGGCCGGCGCCCAGATGCCCGCCCGTCACCGACACCGCCTCGATCGTCTCCTGGCGCAGCTCGGCCGCGAGCTGCGGCAAGTCCGATTCGGGCAGCTTGCGCAGATCCTCGGGAGTCTCTACGCAGTCGAGCAAGGGCGTCGGCGAGACCGTCGGTGTCTTGGCGTCCATGGCCTACCCGCGTTACTCCGACACTTGGAATTCGGGAATTCGGCGAATTATCAGCACCCGAGCGAGCCGGTATTATGGTCCTCCGCTTACGGCGTGATAACGGCCATGCCAGCCGTGCCGCAGATTTGCCGTGGATGTGTTGCTCGCTTGCCGCAGATGGTGATTCTAACCTCCCGGCCGGCGGGCGTGGATGAGTGTGCAAGGAGAACTATAGTAAATGTCGCACGTAAGCTTCTCGAGACGATGGGTTCTTAGTGCGTCTTTGGTGGTGCTGGCGTCGATTGGGCTGGGGCCATTCACGGCAAGCGGCGAGCCTGCCGGCTCCGCCGCCGATCGCATCGGCACCCTCTACGACACGCTGATCCAAACCATGCAGCAGGCAAAGGAGCTCGGCGTCAAAGGACGGTTTGAGCGGCTGGCTCCCGTTCTCGCCGATACCTACGACGTCCCATCCATGTCGCGAACGGCGGTAGGCCAGAGCTGGGACACGCTCGCCCCTGCACAGCAGGCGAGCATAATCGACGCCTTCACGCGGATGATGGTTGCCAACTACGCCAATCAGTTCGACGGCTTTTCGGGAGAACGTTTCGAGGTTTTGCAGACGATCGACAAAGCTCCGGCCGACAAGCTCGTCAAAACCCGCCTCGTTCAGGCTAATGGCAAGGCCGTCGCGCTCGACTACTTGATGCGCAACAGCGGCAAGGGCTGGAAGGTCGTCGATGTCTATCTCGAAGGCACGATCAGCGAGCTTGCGAGCCGCCGAGCGGAGTTCGGCGCCATCCTGAAGTCGGGCGGACCCGATGCGTTGATCGTCTCGCTGCGCCGGCAGGGCGACAAGCTGCTCGCCGGCGCCTGAGGCCCTCACGTGCCCGCGGCACTACTCGACGATCGCGGGGGTGCCGACAATGATCCGCGTCTGCGGCAGCTTGGCCGGCGGCTTCTCGGACCAGGCGGGCGAGGCCGTCAACACCATGACCGGCTCGATGGCATTGGGATCGGGCGGGACAGGCGGCGCCGTCAATGCGCTCGTCTCGAGCGCCTCGCGCAGCTCCGCCTGACGCTTCTGATCCGCGACGCTGCGCAGCATGGAGTAGAAGTCCAGCGAGCTCTGCTCGAGCGCCTCCATTTCCTCGACCTTGCCGAGATCCGACAGCGGGGTGAGGATGGTGCCGGCCGTGCCGATATTCTGAGCCGTTGCGGCAAGGCGCGCCGGGTAGAGGCCGCCGACGGGAATTTGCGCCGCGAATTCTATGCCGCTGCCGATGGCGTCGCGCACATTCGTCGGCCCCAGGATCGGCAGGTACAGATAGGGGCTGTCGTGCACACCCCAAACGTAAAGCGTCTGCCCGAAATCGCCGGACTGATGCGGGAGCTGCTCGGTCGCCGCGACGTCGAAGAGACCGCCGATGCCCACCGTCGAATTGAGAACGAAACGGCCGAGCGTCGTTGCCGCGGCCTCGAACCGCAGCTGCAGCACGTCATTGGCGAACACGACGGGCTCGCCGAGGTTGGTCGTGAACGCGCCAATCCTATCGCGCACTTCTTCGGGGACGTTTTCGTTGTAGGCTTTCGCCAACGGGTAAATGACCTGGTGGTTGAACTCCTGGCTGCTGTCAAACACCGCGCGGTTTTGCTTTTCCAACGGGTCGCTGATCTCCGCGGGCTCCGCGGGCTGATCCGGTTTCGCAAGAAACTCGGGCCGCGGCAGCCCAGCATCGCTCGTGGCGCACGCTGACAGCGACGCCGCAGTTGCAATTGCCAGGAAGATGCGGATTAGGATGAAACAGTCCCTCAAGATCGCTCCCGTCCCTTGCCTTGCTCAGCAAGAGCATTCCCGCAACCCAAGTTATGGGCTGAAGGCCCCCCAACAGCCACCGAGTTTACGAGCACGATGATGACTTGTCTGTGGCTTATTTGCACATGTTTGGCGATCATTGGCTCTGTCTACGTAAGTTTCGCCGCACTCTTGCTTCGGCGGTTTTTCAACAAATCGCCTGCTGACGCGCCGACACCCACGACACCCACCCCATCCGTCACGATCTTGAAGCCGCTTTGCGGCGCCGAACCCGGGCTGGAGGCAAACCTCGCGTCGTTCTGCAGCCAAGCCTACCCGGGACCGGTCCAGATCGTTCTCGGCATCCAGGATTCGGCGGATCCGGCGGCATCGATAGCGAGACGACTTATGCCGGCCTTTCCGCATGTTGCCATCGATTTAGAGATCAACGCGCAATCGCACGGTGCCAATCGCAAGATTTCGAACGTTCTCAACAGCGTTTTGCGCAGCCGCGGCGAGATCGTCGCGCTTTCGGACAGCGACATTCGTGTCGGCCGGACCTACCTGCGGCATATTACGGCTGCCTTACAGGCCCCAGGCGTGGGCCTCGTGACCTGTCTATATCGGGGACTGCCGGTCGCGGGGCTGTGGTCGCGGCTGGCGGCCGCCCAAATTGACTATCGTTTCCTTCCCAGCGTCCTGGTGGGTTTGAGCCTCGGGCTCGCCAAGCCGTGCTTCGGCTCGACCATTGCGTTGCGTGCCGAGACGCTCGGTCGAATTGGCGGATTTGCGGCCTTCGCCGATCAGCTCGCCGATGACTACGCGATGGGAGCTGCCGTGCGGAAATTGGGTCTTAAGGTTGCCATTCCGCCGATGGTTGTCGATCACGTCTGCTCCGAGCGAAGCTTTGCCGACCTCGCCCGGCACGAGCTGCGCTGGGCGCGCACCATCCGCCTGGTCGATCCCTTGGGCTATGCGGGCTCGGTGGTCACGCACCCGTTGCCGTTCGCCCTCATCGCGGGGGCGCTGCAGGGATTTGGGGCAACATCCCTTACAATCCTTGCCCTCGTCCTTGCTTGCGGTCTCTTGGTCCCGCTACAATTTGCGCGCAGTCTCGGCGGAGGGAGAGTGCCAATCTGGCTCACGCCGGTGCGCGATCTATTAAGCTTTGCGATATTCGCGGCAAGCTTCTTACCGTGGCCGGTGACTTGGCGAGGCCAACGCTACAAAGTCGGGCGGGACGGGACGCTCACGCCGGCCTGAGGAAACGAGACTTAAGATGCGCACGCTGTTCTTGCAGGCTCCATCCTTCGACGGGTTCGATGGCGGCGCGGGGTCGCGCTACCAGGCGCGGCGCGAGATTCGCTCTTTCTGGTTTCCGACTTGGCTCGCGCAACCGGCCGCACTTGTCCCCGACAGCAAGCTCATCGATGCCCCGCCGCATCGGCTTCGCCTTGCCGACGTTGTGAGCCAAGCGCGCGACTACGACCTCGTCGTCCTCCACACATCCACTCCCTCGTTCGCCGCCGACGTTGCCGCGGTCGAAGCGCTGAAGGCTGCCAATCCCAATCTCAAGGCGGGGCTGATCGGCGCCAAGGTTGCCGTCGAGGCGGACAAGAGCCTGACGGCGGCGCCCGCGATCGATTTCGTTGCCCGCAACGAGTTCGACTTCACGATCAAGGAGGTCGCGGAGGGCCGGGCTCTCAGCGACGTCAAGGGTCTCAGCTATCGCAATGAGGCGGGAGTAATCGTCCACAACGTCGATCGCGCGGTGCTCGAGAACATGGACGCGCTGCCGTTCGTCACGCCCATCTACAAACGCGACTTGAAGATCGAAAACTACTTCATCGGCTACTTGAAGCACCCCTACATCTCCCTTTACACGGGGCGCGGCTGCAAATCGCGCTGCACCTTCTGCCTGTGGCCGCAGACCGTCGGCGGGCACCGCTATCGCACGCGCAGCGTGGGCCATGTCATCGACGAGATACGCTGGGCCAAGGCCGCCTTCCCGCAGGTGAAGGAGTTCTTCTTCGACGACGATACCTTCACCGACGACCTCCCTCGCGCCGAGGCGATCGCCAAAGAGCTCGGCAAGCTCGGCGTCACCTGGTCGTGCAACGCCAAGGCCAACGTGCCGCGCGCCACGCTGGAGGTGCTCGCCGACAACGGGCTGCGCCTATTGCTGGTCGGCTACGAGTCCGGCAACCAGAAGATCCTGCATAACATCAAGAAGGGGATGCTGGTGGACGTCGCGCGCCGCTTCACCAAGGATTGCCACGAGCTCGGCGTCACCATCCACGGGACGTTCATTCTCGGGTTGCCGGGCGAGACCAAGGAGACCATCGAGGAGACGATCAGGTTCGCCACCGAGATCAACCCGCACACGATCCAGGTCTCGCTAGCCGCGCCCTATCCGGGGACATTCCTCTTCCAGCAAGCGGTGAAGGAAGGCTGGCTCGATGCGGAGCACGCCGAGCTCGTCGACGAGCAGGGCATACAGGTGGCGCCGCTGCACTATCCGCATCTTTCCCACACGGAGATCTTCCAGTCGGTCGAGTCGTTCTACCGCCGCTTCTATTTCCGCTCGGGCAAGATCGCCTCGATCGTGGGCGAGATGGTGCGGAGCCCGCAGATGATGAAGCGGCGGCTGCGCGAGGGCGTGGAGTTCTTCCACTTCCTGCGCGAGCGCCGCGAGCTCGTCTCCTGACGCTTGGGCTGGTGTTTGCCGAGCCGTCCGGTCTGAACGCTGCGGACGCCGGCTTAGGTGTGACGCTCACGGCCGCTCGGGGCCGATGCTTGAGGGGTCGCTGCCGCACTCTCAGCCGCAATTGGATTCCTCATGCCTCAGATGCAGAACCTGATTCCGCCTACTCTGCAGGCGTGAGTGCACATCTCCTGAGCGTTCGCAACGCCGATTGCCGTTGAGCTGATGGCCATAACAGGCAGGGCTTAAGGCAGCTAGACGATAACCAGCTCGCACGGCAGGCCTCCGCTGACTGCGCGAAATCCTGATCAGCTGAGCGCAGCCGATTTTCATTGCACAGGTTCTTTGGAGCGCCGATCCGAAAACCACAGGTAGGCAAACAGGATCGTCAAGACAGCGTGGATCGCAACCGCCGGCCATAGCAGTACTCCAACGAGGTCACGGCCAAGACCCAGGTACGCGAGGTAAGCTGTCACCAGCGGGTTATAGTTGAGCATGGCCGCAAGGATGGCGGTCTTGCTGGCGTCTTCTCGGCTCATCCAGCACGCCAGTCCTATTGAAAGCAAGGCAATGCCCGCGACCCGCCCCACAGCAATTCCTATCCCAGCAAGATCGGCGCCCAGCAGCAAACGGCAAACCGCTTGAGGAAAAATGATGAGGGCAAGGCCCGTGGCGCCCTCGATCGCGGCAGCAATGGACAGGCACCAAAGGGGGACCATGTGATCTTCTCCCGATTTTCTTCGAGGGCCTCTCCGTCAGACGACAGTCCTTTCCTGCCAGCACGGTGCCCCGATCTAAGGTGGTTGCTGCAGCAGGTCCGCGCGTCGTCTTTGGTCTAGTCCCTGGCCCTCTGAATGGCCTCTGTCGCGGCCTTGAGCGCTTCGGCTGAGGCGGGGTCATCCGCCTTCGCCAACTGCGATGGTCCGAGCTTGAACGTCAGCTTGTCGATCGTGCCGGTGAAGCGGAACGGTACCTCATAGCTCGAGTCCACGGGCGTGCGGGTGTCGAGGCCGACATCGAACGACTCATCCGGCGGCAACAGGAACGGAATCGTATGCTCGATTTTATTGGTGGCGAACTCCCGGCCGTCCACCTTGAGCACCCCGGTCCCGCTCTTCGCAACACCGGGTCCGTCGTAGGTGAAGTCGAACTCGATCGTGTGCTTGCCCGCCTTGAGCGAGTCGCCAAACCAGTCGCGGGCTCCAACACCGCCCTCCCAGCGAGTGCGCTTGAGATCGAGGAAGTTGTAGACGAAGACCGGCTTGCCCTTGAGCAGGAACAGCCCGTAGCCGCCAAAGCGCCCGCCGTCGGTGACGATCACGCCCTCCCCGCCACCTTCGGGAACCTCGATCTCGGCCGTGATGCTGAACGACTTGTTGAGGATGCTCGGCGCATTGCCCTGAGGAATGGCGGGATTCTCACCGACGTACGTGAATTCGGTCCTACCCGCCACGGCGCTCGGCCGCGGCGTGATCGCGCGCTGGAACTGCGCGTTGTCGAGCGGCAGCACTTGATACTTCTCCGCCTCCTGCTGGAACAGCGCCTGCATCTCCTTCAGCTTATCGGGCATCTTTGCCGCAAGGTCGTTATCCTGCGAGTAGTCGTCGGCGAGGTGGTAAAGCTCCCATCGGTAGTCGAGCACCGAGGGGAACGGCGCACCCAACTCCCAGGGTGGCACCGGGGGATGCGTGTTCGCATACCAGCCATCATTGTAGATGCCGCGGTTGCCCGCCATCTCGAAGTATTGGACCTTGTGTGTCGAAGGGGCATTGGCGTTTGCCGAGTCGAACGTGTAGGTCATGCTGACGCCTTCGATGGGCTTCTGCTTGATGCCGTCGACTATTTCGGGTGCGGGAATGCCCGTCGCCTCAAGCACGATGTCGATGATGTGGTGGAACTGGGGGCGGATGCCGCCCAGGTCCTTGATGTGACCAGGCCACGAGATGGCCAGGCCCTGCCGCGTCCCGCCAAAGTGCGACGCCACTTGCTTGGTCCATTTGAAAGGCGTGTCGAAGGCCCACGCCCAGGCCACCGCCATGTGCGGAGCGGTCGCCGGCGAGCCCCAGTCTTCGTAGTGCAGCATCTGGAGGGCCTCGGGGACGTCGAGCACACCGTTGTAGGCGGTCATTCGATTGTAGGTGCCGACCAGGCTGCCCTCAGGACTCGTTCCATTGTCGCCGCAGATATAGATGATCAGCGTGTTGTCGAGCTTGCCGATATCCTCGACGGCCTGGATGACGCGGCCGATCTCGTAGTCCGTGTAGGCAGCATAGGCGGCAAAGACTTCGGCCTGGCGCGCATAGAGCTTCTTCTGAATGAAGGACAGCGAGGTCCATTGCGGCAGAATATCCGGCCACGGCGTCAGCTTGGCGTCCGCCGGGATCACGCCCAGCCGCTTCTGATTGGCAAAGATCTGTTCGCGCAGCACGTTCCAGCCCATGTCGAACTTGCCCTTGAACTTGTCGATCCACTCCTGCGTCGGCTGGTGCGGAGCGTGGGTGCCGCCGGGAACGAAGTAGACGAAGAACGGCTGCTCGGGGGCCGCGGCGTTGAGGCCGCGGATATGGGCAATGGCCTCGTCCGCTAGATCGGTGGTGAGGTTGTAGCCGGGCTTGCCGATCCAGGGGAAAATCTGCGTGTGATCGCGGAACAGGTAGGGTGTCCACTGATCCGTCTCGCCGCCCATGAAGCCATAGAAGTACTGGAAGCCCATCCCGGACGGCCATTGGTCG
>DATIZL010000079.1:0-7407 GCA_035517115.1 Hyphomicrobium sp. | reverse complement strand
GTGCTCGGCGTGGGGATCGCTCTGGCCCTCTTGGGCGGATTGGCAGCCCTCGTCATTTCGGGATTCATGGAGGGCCGGCAGGAAGCGGCGGTCGAGGCCGAGCGGGAAGGTCCGATCAAGCCTCCGCTGCGCGTCAAGCTTCCCTCGCGCGGAGAGCCCATCGTCACCTTCGATGCGGCCACGCAGAAGACCATTGGGCTCGAGCTCATGACGCCTGCCGCGTCGCCGTACGAGGACCACGTGCGCGCGTACGGGACGGTGCTCGATCTTGCCACACTCACCACCCTCAACACCACCTACGTCGCCGCCGTCTCGCAGCTTCACACTGCGGAGGCCAAGCTTGCCGCCTCGCAGCCGGCCTATGCCCGTGCGCAAGCTCTCTACGCCAAGGACATCGGCTCTCTCGCGCAGATGCAGACGGCGGAAGCGGCCGTCCTCACCGACAAGGCTTCGGTCGCTGCAGCCGAATCGCAGGTGCGTACGCTCGCCGCGACCGCGCTGCAGGAATGGGGTCCCGTTGTCGGACGTGCCCTCGTCGCCAGCGCGGGCCTGGTCAACCGCCTGATCGAGCGGCAAGAGTTCCTGCTGCAGGTGACGCTGCCGCCGAGCGTGTCGATCGATCCACCGCCGACCGCATCGGTTGAAGTCGGCGGAAGCTCGCACCGCTTCGACGTGCGTTACATCTCGCCCGCCACGCGGACCGATCCGAAAATCCAGGGCCTGAGCTTTTTCTACGCCGCCGGCGCGAACACGGGCGTGCTGCCAGGCATGAACGTGCGCGCCTATCTCGCCACCGGTCACTCGGTCGAGGGCTACGTCGTTCCGTCCGCTGCAGTGGTGTGGTGGTCGGGTCGCGCCTGGGTCTACTTGCGGCTCGATGAAGATTCCTTCACGCGCCGGGAGATCCCTACCGATATGCCGACGCAAGACGGCAGCGGCTTCGTCGTTCCCGTGAAGGCGCTCGGCGACGGCGACCCCCCGCAGATCGTCGTCAAGGCGGCGCAGCTCTTGTTGTCGGAGGAGTTCCGCGCGCAGATCCAGGTTGGCGGGGATACCGACTGATGCCGTCGCCCCCGCCACCGGCAGCCCCGCCCGGCGGCCTCCAAGCCGCGGTCATCAGCTTTGCGATCCGCTTCCGCGGGGTCATCGTTGCGCTGGCGCTGGTGCTGCTCGGATACGGGACCATATCGGTCCTCAACGCCAAATACGACGTGTTCCCAGAGTTCGCTCCGCCGCAGGTCGGTATCCAGACGGAGGCGCCGGGGCTCACGGCCGAGCAGGTCGAGATCCTGGTGACGCAGCCGATCGAGAACGCCATCAACGGCGTTCCCGCCGTGCAGTCCTTGCGTTCGTCCTCGATCCAAGGCTTGTCGGTCATCACCATCATCTTCCGTCCCGACACGGACATCTATCGCGACCGGCAGGTGGTGGGTGAGCGCTTGGCGGAAGCCGCGCGGCAACTCCCGTCCAACGTCGCCGCGCCCACGATGACGCCGCTCACGTCCTCGTCCTCGACGGTGCTGGTGCTCGGCCTCACCTCGGAGAAGCGCTCGCTCATGGATCTGCGGACGCTTGCCGACTGGACGCTGCGGCTGCGGCTGCTCGCGGTCCCGGGTGTCGCCAAGGTCGCCGTGTTCGGCGGCGACGTCCGCTCGATCCAGGTGCAGGTCCATCCCGACGAGCTCCTGCGCTACAACCTCTCGTTCAACGACGTGCTGGAGGCGGCCAAGAAGGCCACCGCCGTCACCGGCGCCGGGTTCATCGAGACCAACAATCAGCGCATCGTTTTCCAATCCGAGGGCCAATCGATCGATCCTGAGGACGTGGCGCGCACGGTGGTCGCGAGCTCGGGCGGCTCGAGCGTCCTCTTGAAGAACGTGGCCGACGTCGTGAATGCGCCCGAGCCCGCGATCGGCGGTGCGGCCGTCCAGGGCAAGCCGGGCGTGGTGCTGCTCGTCTCCGGACAGCTCGGCGCCAACACCATCGATGTCACCGACCGCATCGAGGAGGCGCTCGCCGACTTGAGGCCGGTGATCGAGAAAGAAAACGTGGAGATGCGCGCCGACTTGTTCCGGCCCGCCGACTTCATCGGCATCTCCACCCGCAACGTGCAGAGCTCGCTACTTCTCGGCGGCGTACTGGTCGTGGTCGTGCTGATCCTGTTTCTGTTCGACCTGCGCACTGCGACCATCTCGTGCATGGCCATTCCGCTGTCGCTGCTGGCCGCCATCGTGGTGCTGAACTCGCTCGGCGCCACCCTGAACGCCATGACGCTCGGTGGTCTCGCCATCGCCATCGGCGAGGTCGTCGACGACGCGGTGATCGATGTCGAGAACATCGCGCGGCGCCTGCGCGAGAACCGGCGCAAGGCCAATCCGCTTCCCGTCGCCGACGTCATCCTCAATGCCTCGCTCGAGGTGCGCGGCGCCGTCGTCTACGCCACCTTCGCGGTGATCCTGGTGTTCCTGCCGGTGGTGATGCTGCCCGGGCTCGCGGGACGCTTTTTTGCCCCACTCGGCCTCGCTTATGTGCTGGCCATCCTCGCCTCGCTGGTGGTTGCCTTGGTGGTGACGCCCGCGCTCTGCATGCTGTTGGCACCCAAGACGAAGGCGGAGGACAATGGTGCCGAGCGCGGCCACGACGACCCGCCCGTCACGCGCTGGCTGCGCAAGCGCTACGAGAAGATGCTGCGTAGGATCATCGCGCGCCCCCGCACCACGATGGCGGCGGCGCTCGTCTTCACGCTGGCCGGCATGGCGGCGCTTCCCTTCTTCGGCGCGGGCTTCCTGCCCGAGCTGAAAGAGGGTCACTTTACCCTGCACATGGCGGCGGTGCCGGGCACCTCGATCGCCGAATCCCAACGCATCGGCACGCTCGTCACCAACGCGCTGTTGGAGCTTCCGTACGTGCGCGTCGTCTCGCAACGGATCGGGCGCGCGGAGAAGGCCGATGACACCTGGGGCACGCACTACAGCGAGTTCGAGGTCGACTTAAAGCGCGATCTCTCGGGAGAGGAATCGGACGAGGCGCAGGCGGCCATGCGCAAGGTGCTGGCGAGCTTTCCCGGCGTGAACTTCGCGCTAAAGCCGTTCCTCACCGAGCGGGTCGAGGAATCGCTGTCGGGGTACACCGCCTCCGTCATCGTCAACATCTACGGCAACGACCTCGATGCGCTCGACGAGGCGGCCCGCAGCGTGGCGCGAGAGCTGAGCGAGATCCAAGGCGCAACCGAGGTTCAGCTGCAGTCGCCACCGGGAATGCCACAGCTCACGATCCGCCAGCGCAAGGCCGATCTCGAGCGCTGGGGCCTCGATTCGGTCGACGTGCTCAACATGCTGCGCGCCGCCTACCAGGGCGACATCGTCGGCCAAAGCTACGAGGGCAACCGCGTCTTCAACGTGATTACGATGCTCGATGAGGAAAGCCGCAACAGCGTCGCCAAGGTCGGCAATCTGCCGCTGCGCACGCCCTCCGGTACTTTCGTGCTGCTGCATCAAATCGCGGACGTCTATCAGACCGCCGGCCGCTATCAGGTGCAGCACCTCGGCGGTCAG
This sequence comes from Hyphomicrobium sp., assembly GCA_035517115.1. Lineage (GTDB taxonomy): Bacteria > Pseudomonadota > Alphaproteobacteria > Rhizobiales > Hyphomicrobiaceae > Hyphomicrobium_A. Next base: position 3,853 of record DATIZL010000079.1, on the reverse strand, counting down.
CGCGTGCAGGCGGTCACCGCCAACGTCATCGGCCGCGACGTCACCTCCTTCGTCAAGGAAGCGCGCGAGGGGATGGCCCGCATTCAGCTTCCGCACGGCGTGCACCTCGAGTTCGCCGGCTCGGCGGAGGCGCAGGCCGAGGCGCGGCGCAACCTCCTGATGAACTCGGTGGTGGCGGGACTGGGCATTATCATGCTCCTGGCAGTCGTCACCGGGAGCTGGCGCAACGTGCTGCTGGTGCTGGCCAACATGCCGTTCGCGTTGGTCGGCGGCGTACTCGCGGTATTTGCCACCGGCGGCGTGCTGACGTTGGGCTCCATGGTCGGCTTCGTCACGCTGTTCGGCATCACGCTGCGCAACTCGATCATGATGATCTCGCATTTCGAGCACCTCGTGGGCCAAGAGGGTGTGCCGTGGGGCCCGGAAGCCGCGGTCAAAGGTGCAGGCGACCGGCTGGCGCCGATCCTGATGACCTCGATCGTGACGGCGCTCGGGCTTCTTCCGCTGGCCATTGGCATGAACGAGCCGGGCCGTGAGATCGAAGGGCCCATGGCGCTCGTCATCGTGGGCGGCCTGTTGACCTCCATGACACTCAACCTCCTCGTGCTGCCGACGCTTGCGCTGCGCTATGGGCGCTTCGAGGCCCCGGTCGATCGCTCATCCGAGCCTCCGGCCAAGCTCGCAAGCCGCCGCCGTGCGGCCTGAGACGCCGAATCGGGCCGCCTTCCTGCCTGATGCGGCCCCGAGTCAGATCCAAAAAACATTGTTGTTTCAGTATGCTGATGCTGTGCCCATTGACTGTGGCAGCGTTCATTCTTAATTTTGCACTTGCAAATCATTTGCAACTAGAGCCGAAGCCCATCCCCAATGCACGACGTGGTCGATCGCCCCGACGCCGCACTCTCCTCCGGTTGGCGCCGGGAACGGGGCCAGCCCTCGCTGCGGGAGGTTTGGGGCTCAATCCCGGTTCGCGGTGCCGGCTGGCGCCGGCTGCTCGCCTTCCTCGGGCCGGGCTACCTCGTCTCCGTCGGCTATATGGACCCCGGCAACTGGGCAACCTCGCTCGCTGGCGGGTCGAAGTTCGGCTACGCGCTTCTATCGATCGCGCTGCTGTCCAACTTGATGGCGATCCTGCTGCAGGCGCTGTGCGCGCGCTTGGGCTTCGCCACGGGGCGCGATCTTGCCCAGGCGTGCCGCGACGCGTTTTCCAAGCCCGTCGCCTACGCGCTGTGGCTGCTCGCCGAGGTGGCCATCTGCGCGACTGACCTCGCCGAGGTGATCGGCACCGCCATCGGCCTCAATCTCCTGTTCGGAATCCCGCTCGAGCTCGGCGTGTTCATCACCGCGCTCGACGTGTTCTTGATCCTCTATCTTCAGAACCTCGGCTTCCGCTGGATCGAGGCGTTCGTAGTCACGACGCTTCTCGTCATCGCCGTGTGCTTCGCCATTCAGGTCGGCATGGCACGGCCCGACATTCGCGAGGTGATCCTGGGCTTCGCGCCGACGGTCGAGATCGTGCGCAACCCGGACATGCTCTACCTCGCCATGGGCATCCTCGGCGCCACCGTCATGCCGCATAATCTCTACCTGCATTCCTCCATCGTGCAGACGCGCATGGTCGCCGACTCCCTCTCGGCGAAGCGCGACGCCATCCGGTTTGCGACCATCGACTCGACGATCGCCCTCATGCTGGCGCTGTTGGTCAACGCCTCGATCCTGATCCTCGCCGCCGCCACCTTTCACAGGGTCGGCGAGCACAGTGTTGCCGATCTCGGGGAGGCACAGAAGCTGCTCACGCCTCTCCTCGGCTCAAGCGCCGCGGCTACCGCCTTCGGCATCGCGCTTTTGTGCTGCGGCTTGAACTCGACCGTGACCGCGACGCTGTCAGGCCAGATCGTGATGGAAGGTTTCATCAATGTGCGTCTGCCAGCATGGGCGCGGCGGCTTGCCACACGCTCGCTCGCCATCATCCCCGCGGCCATCGCCATCGCGATCTACGGCGCCGCGGGCACCGGCAAGCTGTTGATCCTGAGCCAGGTCATCCTCTCGATGCAGCTGCCGTTCGCGATCGTGCCGCTCGTGATGTTCACCGCGGACAAGAGCAAGATGGGCAAGCTCGTCGCGCCGCGCTGGGTCACGGTGCTCGCGGTCGTGGTGGCCGCGGTCGTGATTGCGCTCAACGCCAAGATCATCTTCGACCTGCTCGTGGCGTAGAGCCTCCTCCGCCGGTTGAGGCCATGCGCGCGACGGTGCCGTTCTTGCGCATCAAGTCGGTTTGCCGCTCGTAGGTCCGTGCTGCAGTGCCAAAAAAATGCCGGGAGTCTTATCGGAGCGAGGATGCGGCGTCAGGGGAATCCGCGCAGCGCCCAGGCGCCCGCATCAGGAGAAAAATATCTTTCACGCGCGCGATCGAGCGCGTTTCAAGCGCCGCACGCGCCTATGTGAAGAGCGCGGCGCCGTTACCGATTGAACACCAGTGTTGACGAGATCTGAAAACTGGGGCCGGCGCGGCGCGCGCACGTTGCGAATTTCTCGAATTCGTCGGCGCGCCGCCGCGCCGGGCGCCGGATACGCAAGACCAGGCTCGCGGCGCATTCCGCCACTTAAGCGGAAAAGTGTTGCTACAAAGTAAGGGCGATCAGGCGCCGCTAGGTCTCACGCATCGCCGGAATCGCCGTCCCATGAACGCTCCGTGCGCGGATGCAGGAGCCAGGCGATCAGCGGCAATAGGATGCGGTGCGGCAATACGCGCAGCGCGGGCCACATCAGCTTGTTGAGCAGACCGGGCACGACGACCCGGAAGCCGAGAACGTAGCCACGGTAGGTGGAGCTGGCGACGCGCTCGGGGCTGAGCGGAGGAATGAGCTGGCGGTAGAACGACTGCTCCGCGCCCATCAAGGCGTGAAACCCCGTGTTGACGGGGCCGGGCGCGACCGCGGTGAAGCGCACACCCCTGCCAACGTTCTCCGCGGCGACCGCTTCGGTGAGCGAGATCACGTAAGCGTTGCTCGCGTAGTAGGCTGCCTGATAGGGGCCAGGAATGAGTCCACCGAGCGAAGCAACGTTGATGATCCCGCCGCGGGCGCGGGCAAGCATTGCCGGCAGCACGTGATGCATAAGGCGAGTCAGTGCGGTGACGTTGAGATCGAGCAGGTGCACGACCTCCGAGCACTCGTGCTCCTCGAAGCGGCCGGACAGGCCGATGCCGGCATTGTTGACGAGGACGTCCGCGTAGAAGCCGCGCTCAGAGAGCGTTGCGTCGATGAGCTCGGGGGCATTTGCCGCGGTGATATCGATGGGGATTGCGAGCACGGTGACCGCAAAGTCGTGCTCAATTCTTGCCGCCGCCTCCTGCAGTTGGCCGACAGTGCGCGCGAGCAAGGCGACGTCGCAGCCGGCTTTGGCGAAGCGGCGCGCGATGGCAAAGCCGATCCCGCGTGACGCGCCCGTGACCACGACGGCGGGTTTCCGCCCCGCCACGGCCTCGAGCGCCGCCGCCGATGGCATCGCATAGCGCGAGAGCCAGGCATCGAGCGCGCGGCGCGGAAAGCTTACGCGGGCGGGCGCGCGCTCGGCCGCGACCGGCATGGATTCGTCAGGGCAGATCGTCTGGGAGAGCGCCATGGCTGCTCGAACGCGGCGTGCGGGCGACCGGTTCTAGCATGTCTAGCGCCGCGGGCCACTGCTCAGCGAGAGTTGCAGGCGCGAACGCAGTGCAATGGTGCCGCAAGCAGGACTCGAACCTGCGACCCCGTCATTACGAATGACAAGAACAGGAATTCGCCCGCTGGCAGAAATCACCGAATTCTCAGAGGATAAGCTTGAATTTCGCGGTGAACCAAGCAGATAGCTG
>DATIZL010000078.1:0-6145 GCA_035517115.1 Hyphomicrobium sp. | reverse complement strand
GACTTTCCGACGCCGATCTCGCCCAAGAGCATGATCTTTCGCGCCGTCATCGCGCGGCTTCACCATCGAACCCGATTTCGAACTCCACGCGGCGGTTGGGACTCGCATCGCCTACGACGGGGCTCAAGTCCTCGATGTTGTTTCGTCCGACGGCAACGAGCCTTGCGGCCGGAATGCCGCGGCTCTGCAGCTCGGATGCGACCTGGTTGGCGCGCGCGAGCGAGAGCGGGACGTTGCGCTCCTGGCCGCCCTTCTCGTCGGTGAAGCCGACGACGCGCACGAGCACGTCGGTGTCCTTGATGAGCCTCGCGAGCTCATCGAGCGCCGCGGCGGCGACCGCCGGGTCGCGGTAGCCCGTGTCCTTGGTGAAGAAGATCGCGTGCGAGTGCGTCCACGCCTCGAGGCGCGCGAGCGCTGAGGGCGCTAGCGCGCGGGCGAGCTCGGCACGCAAGGTCTCGACGTCGGCCCGGCGCGCCTTGTCGGCCTCCGCGAGCGCGCTGCGCAGCGCCTCCACGTCGGCATGCCGGGACTTGTCGGCCGCTATCAGTGCGGTGTGCAAGGCCTCGAGGCCCGATTGCGCTTCGCCATTCGCCTTGGCGACCTGGTCGTCGAGCGTCTTGAGACCGTTGTGGAGCACCGCATTCGCGCTCGACGCTTCCGAGCCGAGCTGCTCCAGCGCCGAGCGCGCGGCGGCATCGCTCCGCGCCGCCTCCGTGGCGAGCTCACCGATCCTCGCCTGCAGCGCATCGATGTCGCCGTGCGGCAGCGCAGCCGTGCGGTCGGCGATCTCGGCGGCGGGGAGCGCGGTGCGCAAGCGTTGGACGGCCTCGTGCGCCGCGTCCGCGGTGGGGACGAGGCCGAGCAAGGTGATCTTGGCGCCGCGGCTCTCGACTCCGATGTGCACGGGATAGCCGTTGAGCTCGGGCCGATCCGCGATCACGCGCTCGGCCGTGTCGCGGGCTCTACCGGTCACGTAGCTCGAATAGGCGGCCCAGCCGGCCCAGCCGGCGAGCAGCAGCGCCAAGCCCCAGAAGAGCACCGCGGCGGGGGAGAGCCCGACGCGCCGGCCCGCCAATCTCGCGTGCTGCTCGGCGATCCCCCCCTCGATCTTGGCGGCGAGATCGGCGAGGAGAGCATTGATGGCGCGATCGGACACCTCCGAGCCGCCGTTGAGCAGCGTGCGCAGGCGCTCGATGGTGTTGAGGAACTCGCCGTCGATGAACTGCTCGAGGGCGGCGGGCGCCACGCCGCGGCCCCTGGCGGCAAGCAGCGACGTGGGCGAGGCCCGCAGGTACACGACCGAGCTGCCGAGATCGATGCGGCGCAAGGCGGCCTGATCGGCCTCGAAGGCCTCGGTCGCGACCTCGTTGATGGCGGTGAGGATGCCGCTCACCTGGCGGTCGTGCGCGCTCGCGCCGGCGCCGACCGGCCAATGGCCGATGAGCGCGCCCGAGCCGCGGCGGATGAGGAAAATCTCGTCGATGGTCAGCCGCTGCCCCTCGGCAAAAGCAAGCTCGGCGACCGGGCATCCGGTGAGCACGCTGCGGATGCGCAGCATCAGCGGGTTCGACTCGAGCCGCCGGTTGATGTCGTCCATCAGGTCCCTGATGGCGCTGGCGATGTAAGCCCGCACCATGCGGCCCATGGCCGGATAGAGCGCCTCGGCGAGCTCGTCCTGGCTGCCGCGGATCTCCGTCTTGATCGTCTTGACGATAAGCGGCGCGATGGCCTGCGACACCTCTGCGTGGCGGTCGACCTCGGCCTGCCGCAGGGCGTCATCCAGCACCCCGGCGACGCTTGCGGTGAAGCGCTCCTGCGTGCCGGCGCGCTCGAACACGACGTCCATGCGCCGCCCCAGATCGGAGAGCGTGCGGGTCTCGTTCTCGAACAGCAATTCCTTGAGCTTGGAAATGTCCTGCGTCATCGTCGCCCCTCGCGGGCCACTCGATCCTACGTTTGCGCTAATTGCCGAATGCGCTCGCCGAGCTCGGTCACATTGCGGGCGAGCTCGTCGAACGCGGACCGCCGGCTCGCGGTCTGCTCGGCGCTCAAGGCCTCGAGGCGAGCCTCGAGCTCGCGCACGCGCGCCTCCAGCGCTTCGACGCGGGCATCCGCGCGGCGCTGGATGTCGCCCACGAGTAGCTCGCGGACCTGCTCCATCTGAGCGTCGGTGGAATCGGCGTGCGCCGATTGGGCTCCTTGCGGAACCATCGTGGTCATGCTCATGCGCAACCCGTCGGATGCAAAAGGATTTCGGCTAACCCCCGAAGGACGCCGCCCCCCTTCGGTCGCCGCTACAATACACGAGGTTCTCTGATTAATCATCGCGCTATTTGCGATGGCAAGACGCAGCTCAGGCGATTTCGCGCAGCGAGGCGGCCTCGGAGCGCAGCGAAGCCTGGAAGGCGGCGTAGCTCGCGTTGATGCGCTGCGCGTGCCGGTCACCGGCCGCGACGTGCGCCACGACCGCGTCGGCCACGCGGAGAAGCGCGGGCGCAAGCTCGCGTGCCAGCGGCCAGGTTTTGTCCGCCTCCGGCTCCGGATAGAGGAAGCGCCGGTGCGCCTCCTCCTCGGCGATCGCCAGCTCATATTCGGCCGCGGCGGCCGCGGTAAACATTGCTTGATCGCTGGCGGGGAGCCCTTCCCACCAAGAGCGGCGCAGCCCGAGCGCTATGGCAGACCCGTGCCGGTTGACGTTGACGCCCGTTGACTGGCGCGCGGCGCGCGACAGCCCGAGTGCGTAGCTGGTGATGGCGCCGCCGCATTCGGCGGCGAGAAGCTCGCCGCGGGCGAGCGCGTCCGCGACGCCCGCGAGCGGAAGCGCGGCGGCCTCGAGCCCAAACCCGCGCACCACGTCGCGCGCCAGGCCTGCGACGGCGACCTTGCCCCCGGCAAGCTCGCGCATGTCGCTCACGCGCCGCGAGGCAAGGAAGCAGGGGCGCTCGCCCGTGTGACCGGCGAGCAGGGCCTTGACGCCAAGCTCGGCCGCAAGCTCATCCCACAATGGCTGTCCGCCGCCGACCCGCATCCACGCTGCGAGGTCCCGTGCCGCGACCCCGCGATCGCCGGGCAGCCCCGCGAAGTAGGCGAGCGCACGGTGGGTGGCGAGGTGATCATGCTCGGAGGCGTAGTAGAGGTCGGCCTCGCCGGCGCGAACGGCCGCAAGCCCGTTGTCGATGCCGGCGATGAACGCGATGCGATAGCGGCCCGCGCTCATGGTGGTGAGGCGCTGGCCGAGACGACGCGCCTGGTCGGCGGGACCCGCCACGCCGTCGGGCCAGGGAAACGCAAGCCGCAGCTCCTTGACGCCGGAGGCGAGGGCGGGTGCTGCAACGCTTGCCTGCACCGAGGTCGCCGTCTCGGCCACGGCCGAGGTCGCGACGGTCGCTGCGGCAGCGGCCGCGCCCGTCGATTTCAGGAATTCACGCCGGTCCATGAGACACCCCCGTGCGCCTGTCGCGGCCATCAAACCCGATCGGGGGCGACTTTACAACGGCGACGCGACCGCCGTGCGATCACTGCCGCGGCGGGAGCAGCGCGTTGATGGAGCTGAAGAAAATTTCTCGCGTCGCATAGCCGGGAATGCGGCCGATCTCTGCCCCGTCCGCGAGCACGAGAATGGTGGGCACGACGTCGACCGCGCTTCTCAAGCTAAGACGGCTCGAGGCCAGCTCGCCGACGTCGAGAAAGCGCATGGGCACCTCGCGCGCCCGCGGGGAAGCCGCGTAGGCGGGGAAGAGGTCGCGGCGGAAGAGCGTGCAGTAGAGGCAGTTCGGCTCCTCGACGACGACGATCTCAAGCCGCGATGGTGCAAGCGCCGAGGTCTCGATATCGCTCCCCGCCGGGACGGCGGACGGCGATGCGAGTGCGGCGAGCGCGAGCATGGCGAGGGAGAAAAGAGCGGGCATGCGCAAGCCTAGTCTCAAGGGCTGCCGCTCCGCGCGGTCATGCTGAAGCCCTGGTTAACGCGCGTGCCAGATAGGAAGGCGTGCCGTCAAGACTTGGCGCAGTGGACCGCCACCGACTTTGCGAGCCCAAAGCCGTTGTTGGGGGTGGTGCCGAGCGCGTTCGAGAGGGCCTGGTTGAGCTTCTGGGCGTCCTGATCCTCGGCCAGGGGGTCGCTGATCGTCGCCGCGCAGCCCGGCGGAGCCCCGGGTCCAAGCTTGATGGGATGGTCCTTGGCAAGGTCGAAGGCGATGAAATAGCTCGGATCGGAGACCGAGAAGGCAAAGCCCGTCGCATCCGCAGGCACCGGCTTCTCCAGCGGCAGCGTGAAGTGCAGGGTGAGGATCTTCTGGTCGTTGTACTCGAGCCAGTAGTCGACCGGCGGCTTGAACTTCAGCTCGTCGTTGCCGAGCTTGGCGACCGTGAAATAGTTGAACTCCTTGAGGCCGTCGATGTTGACCTGCGCGAGCTCCGACAGCTCCTGGCGGTCGTATTTGCCGTCGCCGTTCTTATCGAGGCCCTCGATCGCCTGCTGGGTGTAGAACTCGTCGAAGGTCCAGGCCTGCTGCAGTCCGGTGATCGCGTTGTGGTCGTAGAGGACGGTCGCCGAAGCCGTGACCCAGACGTGCGGATGCGCAAGGGCGGGGCGGGTGGCGCCAGCGAAGCCGGCTGCCAGCATAAGCGCTGCTAGGTATGTGGCACGCAAGCGAGGTCTCCCGTGTTCATCGATTGCGCCGCTCCGGTGAGCGGTGCGAAGCGCCCATTTGCAGCGAAAAGTTGGCGGTTGCGTGTTGGGCGGCTGCGCCCTAGGTTGCGCGGCTCGGATATTATCACATTTGCTCGAGGACGAAGGGGGTGGGGGCGGCCGGGGAGCTGCGGCTCTTCGACCCTCAAGGAGGCGCGGGCAGCATGGGTTTACGGTTGCAGTTTGCCGCGGCGTTGGCCGTCGTTTTTCTGTGTGCCTCGGCGGGGCGCGCCGCGGCCGAGCTCAAGGTCGTGGTCACCATCAAGCCCATCCATTCCCTCGTCAGCCAACTCATGGAAGGGATCGGGACGCCGGCGCTGCTCGTCGAGGGTGCCGCTTCCCCGCACACGTTCGCGCTGAAGCCCTCGGGCGTGCGCGCGATCGACGAGGCCGACGTGTTCATCCGCGTGTCGGAGACCCTGGAGCCGTTCACGGACAAGATCGTGCACGCGCTGCCTGACAGCGTGCATCTGGTGACGCTCATCGAGGCGCCGGGGCTCAAGCTCCTCGATCTCCGCACGGGCGGGACGTTCGAGCCGCACCAGCACGGCGGGGCAGGGCACGAGGGGGCGGGCGAGCAGGACGGCGGGGCCAAGGACGGGCACATCTGGCTCGATCCCGGCAACGCCAAGGTCATCGTCAGCTATCTGGCGCAGGTGCTTTCCGAGCGCGCGCCGGCCGATGCCGATCGCCTCAAGGCCAACGCGCAACAGCTCAACGCCAAGATCGACGCGCTGACCGCGGAGATCGCCGCCGAGATGGAGCCGCTCGCAGGCCGCCCCTTCGTCGTGTTCCATGATGCCTATCAGTATTTCGCCGACCGCTTCGATCTCGATTCCGTCGGCTCGATCACCGTGAGCCCCGAGCGGCAGCCGAGCGCCAAGCGCTTGAGCGAGCTGCGCCAGAAGATCCGCGCGCTGCATGCGGTGTGCCTGTTCGCAGAGCCCTTGTTCCAGCCCCACCTTGTCGCCGCCGTCATCGAAGGGACGGACGTGCGCATGGGCACGCTCGATCCGGAAGGTGCGCTTTTACCTGCGGGGCGAGAGCTCTACTTCGCGCTCATGCGCAACCTCGCGGCGGGGTTCAAGTCCTGTCTCGGCCCGGCCTCGTGAGGTTCGCAAGTGCGACACGGGATATGGTTGAGCACGCGTTGTCCCGCTCTCGCCGTCATTCCCGCGAAGGCGGGAACCCAAGGCACATTTCGAGAAGTGATTGAGATCGCGCGAGGGCGCGCCAGCTCAATTGCGAGTTAGCGGCACCCGACAGCAGGGCGGAGCTTGCGGCTCCGCCCTCGAAACTCTCACCCCGGCGCTTGCCTAGAGAGCCGCGCGCTTGGAAGCGTCGTCCTTGCCGGGCTCCTTGTCGCCATCGGCCGGCGTCGCCTTCTTGGCATCGGCTGCGGCCTTCTTGGCGGCCTCCGCGGCGGCACGCGCAGATTCGGCGGCGCGCGTTGCG
>DATIZL010000077.1:0-2530 GCA_035517115.1 Hyphomicrobium sp. | reverse complement strand
AATATCGAGTAGATTAGAATTCGATAGCCGGCGGCTATGGGGCGGCCGCAACGGCTTCTCGGCAGCGACTCAAGGCCATTCCATGGAAATGCATCAGGTGCGCTACTTCCTGGCGTTGTCGCGCACGCTCAACTTCACACGGGCCGCCGAGGAGTGCCACGTCGCCCAGCCGTCGCTGACGCGCGCCATCAAGCAGCTCGAGGAGGAGCTCGGCGCCGAGCTCTTCCGCCGCGAGCGCAATCTCACGCATCTGACCGAGTTCGGTCATCGCATGCTGCCCATGCTCCAGCAGTGCTACGACAGCGCGGCCTCCGCCAAGGCGCTCGCCTCGTCGCTCAAGGCGGGCAACGTGGCTCCGCTTTCGATCGCGATCTCGACGGCTGTCGACCTTGCGCTGCTCGTGCCCGACCTCACCGAGCTGATGCGCGCCTTCAAGGGGCTCGAGTTGCGCTTTCTGCGCGGCACGCGCGAGCAGATCGTCGACTGGCTGAAGAAGGGCGAGGCCGAGATCGCGGTGGCGGGACCGCTCGGCGAGAGCTGGGACCGGCTCGATTCCTGGCCGCTGTTCACGGAGCGCTTTTCGCTCGCCGTCAGCGCCGAGCATCCCCTCGCCGGGCGCAAAAGCATCGATCTGACCGAGCTTGTGAAGGAACGCCTGCTGATCCGCACCTATTGCGAACTCGTGAGCGAATTCATTGACTTCTTCAAGAACCGTCAGCTACAGCTCGGCATCTGCCACAAGATGGGGGCGGAGCCCGATCTCATCACGCTGATCGAGGCAAACCTCGGCGTCGGAATGCTGCCGGAGAGCACGACCAAGTCGGGCCGCATTCGCCTCGTCGAGGTGGAGGGCGTCGACTTCAAGCGCACGATCTATGTCTACGGCGTTGCTGGACGGCAGCGCTCGGCGGCAGCGAACGCACTGATCCGCCTGCTGCGCGCCGGCGATTGGTCCGCCCACGAAGCGGCCTGACCCCCGCTTTACGAACGCAGAGTCTTCAGCGCGGCGATAATCGCCTCGATATCCATGCGGTTGCGGAAATCCGGATCGACGTGGCGCGCGACGATCATGCCGTCGCGGTCGACAACGAAGGTCGCTGGGATCGGCACGAACCAGTTCGGCGAGTTCTGGAACCGCTCGAGGTTGAGGCCGTGCGAAAGGTAGAGGTTGCGCACGCGGTCGCCGAGCCAGATGGCCAAACCCATGGTCAACGCATAGCCGTTGTCGATGTCGGATAGGATCTCGAGTGCATTGCCGGCTTCGGCCGCCGCCTTTCCCGTGAAGACCTCCGATTCGGGCATGATCGAAACGACCCTCGCCCCGTGCGCGGCAATCTCGCTCATCCCCTGGCGAAACGCCGTCAGCTCTATCCTGCAGTACTCGCACCAGTGCCCGCGGTTGAAGCTGATGACGGCGGGACCTTCGGCGATGACATCCTCGAGGCTGACGAGGCGGCCTGAGCTGGCGGGGAGCAGGAAGCCCGGCATAAGCTCGCCCGGCTCCGGCGCCGTGCTGCCGGCCTCGCCGGAGCGGATCCGGGCGACGAGATCGTCGTAAGCCTCGGCAAAGGGAAGGCCAAACTCGCGCACAGCTTCCGAGAAGGCCGCCATCCGCTCGTGCAGCGGCGCCTCGGTCGCGCAGATCTTCTCGAACGCGTCCTGGACGCTCGTAGCCTTCATTGCCTCCTGCCCTGAGTTTGGGCACCGTGCCGATTCGCACATTAGACCGCGGCCGCGGCATGCCCAGCATCATTTGTGCCACGCGGAGGGCATTGTCCCACGCGAGGCTCAGATGCGCACCCTAAGGGGCGCGCGAGCCTTTAAGCGCCGCCAGGATCTCGCCAATCTCCATGCGTTGGCGAAACTCCGGATCGACGTGGCGGGCAACAACTCGACCGTTAGCCCCCACGACGAACGTCGCAGGCAGCGGGACAAACCAAGCATCGTTGCCTTGGTACTCGCTCAGGCGGTAGCCGCGACCCTCCATGAGCTTGGCGACTCGCTCGCCGAGCCATACCGCGAGACCGAGCGAGAGCGCATAGGCGTTATCGATGTCGGAGAGAACGATGAAGGAGCGCAGCACTTCCTCTGGAAGCTGCCGCGTGAACTTCTGCCGGTCGGGGAGGATCGTCACCAGCTGGGCGCCATGCGCGGCAATCTCCTCGTGGTGATCCGCGATGCTCATGAGCTCGATCTTGCAAAACGGGCACCAGTGGCCACGGTTGAAGCTGATTACGGCGGGGCCTGTGCTCAAGACCTCCTCAAGGGTTACAAGCCGGCGTGGCAGTGCCGGCAGCCGGAACGGCGGCATCAATTCGCCCACAAGCGGCGCGTTCGCCCCTATGCCGCCGGCCCGCAGGCGCGCGACGAGGTCATCGTAAGCTTCGGCGAAGGGGAAGTTCAGGTCGCGCAGCGCATTGCCGTAGGCGGCGAGCCGCTCGTTGAGTGGGGCGTCCATCGTGCAGATTTCGCCGAAGGCCTCTGCCAGGGTGGATGGCTTCTTCAAGTCTACTATCCTGCTGCCAACGCC
>DATIZL010000076.1:0-10914 GCA_035517115.1 Hyphomicrobium sp. | reverse complement strand
ACCCAGGTCGTCATTCATCCAAGCGATCGCGACCGCTACGAGGCGGCGGCGGGGCCGTTTGCCGCACACCTAGCGGGTCCGGTTTCCGGCGGCGGGACCCGCCAGGAGTCGGTCCGCCGCGGGCTCGAGGCAGTCGAGGTCTTGGCGCCTGCGCGGGTGCTGATCCACGACGCCGCGCGCCCGTTCCTCACCGCCGATCTCGTGACGCGTCTATTGGCGGCGCTCGACGAGCACCGCGGCGCGATCGCCGCGGAGCCCGTGACTGATACGCTGAAGCGGGCCACCTCCGAGGGCCTCATCGCGGCGACCGTCGACCGGGCGAGCCTGTGGCGCGCGCAGACGCCGCAAGCCTTCCGATTCGGCGACATTCTCTCCGCGCACCGCCGCGCAGCCGAGGCCGGCAAAGATACGTTCACCGACGACGCAGCGCTTGCCGAGTGGGCGGGATTGCCGGTTCAGCTGGTGGCGAGCGGGGGCAACAACATGAAGCTGACGACGCGCGAGGATCTTGTGCTGGCCGAGCGGCTGCTCGGGGCCTCCACTCCCCTGCTCGAGCCGCGCAACGGTAGCGGCTTCGACGTGCACGCCTTCGCACCTGGCGACCACGTCTGGCTGTGCGGGGTACGCATCCCCCACACGCAACGGCTCGAAGGCCACTCGGATGCCGACGTCGCCCTGCATGCTCTCACCGATGCGATCTTAGGCGCCATCGGCGAGGGCGACATCGGCGAGCACTTTCCGCCGAGCAACCCGGCTTGGCGTGGCGCCCCCTCGCGCTTGTTCCTCGAGGACGCGCTAAGGCGCGTGCGCGCGCTTGGAGGGCGCGTCGGCAACGTCGACGTGACCATCCTGTGCGAGGCGCCCAGGATCGGACCGCACCGGACAGAAATGCGCCGCTCGATCGCAGAAATGTTGCAGATCGATCTCTCCCGCGTCGGCGTGAAGGCGACGACCATGGAAGGCCTGGGCTTCGTCGGCCGCCGCGAAGGCATCGCCGCGCTTGCCAGCGCGCTGGTGCTGCTGCCCGCCTGATTCGGTGCGATTTTCTTTACGCACGATGCGTTGACCCCTGCGACAGAATCGCGGCATCAAGAGCACTGGGGGTTGTATCGCCACAAACCGAACGCGGGGGCCGACATGAACGTGATGACACACACGCTCGAGCGAAAGCCGGCGGAGAGCGCCAGCATCGCCGACATTGCCGAGATGACTGCGGGTGCCTGCGTTGCCACGCGAGTGCGCCAGCTCTCGCGCATCGTGACGCGCGTCTACGACGACGCCATGCGTCCTTTGGGGATCACCGCGAGCCAGTACACGTTGCTCGCCCAGCTCGCCGCGCGCGACAGCATCACTGCGGTCGAGATCGGACACGAGCTCGACATCGAGAAGTCGACGCTCTCGCGCAACTTGAAGCGCCTCTTGGCGCTGGGCCACATCAACATGGATCCGCCCGCAGGACGCCGCGGCCGCGGTTTGCACCTCACCGGCAAGGGCCAAGCCGTGCTGAAGGATGCCTTCCCCATCTGGCAGGACGCGCAGAAGCGCACGGTCTCCGCCATGGGCGCGGAGAGCCGCAACATGCTCGACGTGCTCCTGCGCGAGGCCGAGAAGCTCGCGCCCATTTGACGGCTGCGCCCCGCTGCAAGACAGTACGACCGCTTCCCATCGGCCCTAGGGTTGACCGTCTTGCGGCATGAAAGCGCTGTTTCCCGTTGACCTCGTCGAGGACGCGGAGGCGTTGCTCTCGGAGCTGAAGCGCCGAGGGTTGCGTTTGGCGACGGTCGAGAGCTGCACGGGCGGCCTCGTAGCCGGGCTGCTGACCGAGATCCCCGGCTCCTCCGCGGTCGTGGAGCGGGGCTTCGTCACCTACTCGAACGAGGCCAAAACCGAGCTGGTTGGGGTCGATGCGGCGCTGATTGCAGCGCGCGGGGCCGTCAGCGCCGACGTTGCCCGCGCCATGGCCGAGGGGGCGCTTGCGCATGCGGCCGCAGACGTCGCCATCGCGGTAACGGGCATCGCCGGTCCCGATGGCGGCAGCGTCGAGAAACCCGTCGGGCTGGTCTATGTCGCAGCCGCCTGCAAAGGCGCCGCTCCGCTCGTGCGCGAATGCCGCTTCGGAAGCATCGGCCGTACCCAGATCCGGCTATCGAGTGTCAAGGCGGCCATCGATTTAGCGCGGCAGGCCGTCTCAGCGGCAGCTCGCCATTAGGCGATTGCCGCGAGTGGTCCTATGTTCAAGGTCGACTTGGAGCAGGTTGCCGCATGCGCCTATCCCTGATCGCGGTGTGCATGATCATGAGTTCGGCCCTGGCGGGTCCCCCCGCATTGGCCGCCGATATCACCGTGCACGAGATGGCCGAGCGCCTCTACCACGCCGACCCCGCGCACCCGGCCGATTTCAGCCACCGAAACCTGCGCGAGCTCGATATGAGCGGGCTCAACTTCAAAGGCGCCAAGCTCGCGGGCAGCGACCTCTTTGGCGCCGACCTCACCGGAGCCGATCTGTCGAAGGCCGATCTCCGCGCCGCGCGCCTCGACCGCGTCGTCATCATCGGCGTGCGCTTCGACGGCGCCAACCTCGCCGGCGCAAGCCTCCTGCGCCCTTCCAACTTCTCGACGCTCGCCGCCTCGCCTGACGAGGCCGCGAGCTTCGCCGGCGCGGACCTGCACGGGGCCAAGCTGTTTGGCCGTTTCACCCGCGCCAATCTCAAGGGCGCCAATTTGGAAGGCGCTACGCTCGCCCCCTTCGGCCGCACCGGGTTCATCGAGCATCTGTGGCGCACCGAGCTGCTCGGCGCCGATCTTTCGGGGGCGACGCTCGCCGGAGCTGACCTCACTTACACGCTTTTGTCCTTCTCCAATCTGCGTGGCGCCAACCTTGCGGGTGCCATTCTGAAGCGCGCGGATCTGTCGGGTGCAAACCTGACGGGCGCCGACTTGACCGGCGCCGACCTCACGGACGCCGACCTCGACGGAGCCATTCTCACCAACGTGAAGGGGCTCGACACAGCGGCCTTGGCGCGTGCGCGCAACGCCGAGAAGGTGATCCGCTAACTGTTGGCTGGTGCCACCGGGCCGCCGGCCGGCGCATCGTAGAGCGCATGCGCGCGCGCCTCGAAGGCCGAGGTGTACTTCCGCACCGCCCTGTCGAACACGGCCCCCATCAGCAGCGCCAGCATGCGCGAGGAGAATGCGTAGTCGATGAAGAAGTCGACACGGGAGCCGCCGTCGGCATCCTGGAACCGCCAGCGGTTGTCGAGATGGCTGAAGGGTCCGTCGAGATAGGCGACCCGGATCTCGCCCTGCTCTGGCCGCAGCGTCACGCGGCTCGTGAAGGACTCGCGAATGGCGCCGTAGCCGACGGTCATGGTGGCGACGAGGACGCTCTCGGTGCCTTGCCGCTCGCGCGCGCGCACCACGAGCCCTTCGCACAGCGGCAGGAATTGCGGGTAGCGCTCCACATCGGCCACCACGTCGAACATCTGCGTTGCGGTGAAGGGAACGCGGCGGCTCGTCTCAAAGCTCGGCAAGGCTTCGTATCCTCGATGGCTCGATGCTAGCGGCCCTGCGCCGCGCGCGCTCGGCGCAGGCGGGCGAAGTCGTCCGCCGCGTGATAGGAGGAGCGCGTCAGCGGGCTCGCGGCGACGAGGGCGAACCCCTTGGCGACGGCGATGCTGCGCAGCGCGGCGAACTCCTCGGGCGGCACGTAACGCTTCACCTCCGCGTGGCGCGGGCTCGGGCGTAGATACTGTCCAATGGTGAGGAAATCGACGCCGGCCGAGCGCAGGTCGTCCATCACCTGCATGACCTCCTCGCGCGTCTCCCCGAGGCCGACCATGATCCCCGATTTGGTGAAGATGCCGGTGCCGAGCTCCTTGGCGCGTTGCAGCAGCCGCAACGAGTGGAAGTAGCGGGCGCCGGGACGGATCGAGAGATAGAGGCGCGGCACGGTCTCGAGGTTGTGGTTGAACACGTCGGGCCGCGCGCCGAGCACCGTCTCGAGCCCACCGTGCTTGCGCAGAAAGTCGGGAGTGAGAACCTCGATGGTGACCGCAGGAGCGCCCTCGCGCACAGCGCGGATCACGCGCGCGAAGTGCTGCGCGCCGCCGTCTGCCAGGTCGTCGCGATCAACGGAGGTGATGACGACGTGCGCCAGGTCAAGCTCGCGCACGGCGGCAGCGACCTTATCCGGCTCGGCCGGATCGAGCGACAGCGGTAGGCCCGTGCGTACGTTGCAAAACGCGCACGCCCGCGTGCAGGTGTCGCCCATGATCATGAAGGTCGCGTGCCGCTGCTCCCAGCACTCGGCGATGTTGGGGCAGGCGGCCTCCTCGCAGACCGTGTGCAGGCCGCGCGCGCGCAGGACGCGCGCGGTCTCGGCGTGGCCCGGTCCGCCCGGCGCCCGGACGCGGATCCAAGCCGGCTTCGCCAGGCGCGCAGCCGGCACTTCTGGCAATGTGGCAGCCTTGCTCACGGCAAATCCTAATCGGCGCGTCGCCGTCGCAGGGTGAACGCTCGCAGCGCGCAAATCAAGGTCTGCCGCCGGCCTCCTGCTAGCGGCCGATAATGCGCGCGAGAATGATGATGATCATGGCGCCGATGGTGGAGACCAGGATCTGGTGCGCCCAGGGGTATTCGAGCAGGAAGGGCAGCTTGAGCAGCCCGGCCTGCACCAGCGCGCCGCCGACGAAGGAGCCGATGATGCCGACGAAAATGTCGCGGATCAGGCCGCCGCCGCCGAGCACGAGGCTGGCGAGCCAGCCGGCCACGAGCCCGTTCAGCGCCATGATGATCCACGGCATGTACGGCGAATAAGCTTCCATCGATTGGTCCTCCCCGATTTTTTCAGTCCGTTGTTGTTGCTCAAGCTTACGCGATAAACCGCGCCAGCAATACGACGATGACGGCGCCCACGGACGCCGTCACGATCTGGGAGAGGAGGCGGTTCTGGATGCCGAGGTCGATATTGAGCGCCTCGAACAGGAAACCGCCGACAAAGGCACCGATGACGCCGGTGAGCAGGTAGCGGAAGATCCCGCCGCCTCCGCCCACGAGGACGGAGGCGATGAAGCCGGCGACGAGGCCGATAATGAGAAAGAGTACGAGCGCACGGGTCTCGATGTTCATGGTTGCTCCTCCCGATGGTCCAGTTAAGGCTTGCCGCTCACCCTGGCCGTCGAGTGGCGGCCCGGTGGCGGGATATGAATGGCGCGGCCCCAGGCTGCCAGCGCGCTCTCGCCCATCATTTCCGAAAGCGTGGGATGTGGGAAGACCGTGCGCATGAGGTCCTCCTCGGTCGCCTCCATGTGCATGGCGATGACGAAGCCCTGGACCAGCTCCGTCACCTCGGCGCCGACCATGTGCGCGCCGATGAGCTCGCCCGTGCCGGCGTCGAAGATGGTCTTAACGAGCCCTTCGCGCTCGCCCAGCGCCAGCGCCTTGCCGTTGGCGCGGAAGGGGAAGCGGCCCACGCGGACTTGCCGCCCCGCGGCAAGCGCTTGGACTTCCGTCATCCCGACGGAGGCGACCTGAGGCCGGCTGTAGGTGCAGGCGGGGATGCGACCCTTGTCGAGGGGATGGGTCGCGATCCCCTGGATCGCCTCGACGCAGACGACGCCCTCGTGCTGGGCCTTATGCGCGAGCATGGGCGGACCGGCCACGTCGCCGATGGCGTAGACGCCGGGGACATTCGTGCGCCCGAACCCGTCCGCTTTGACGAGACCCTTCTCGATGGCGATGCCGAGGGCCTCGAGCCCGAGCCCCTCCACGTTGCCGACGACGCCGACCGCCGAGATGAGCCGCTCCGCCGTGATGCGCTCGAGCTTGCCGTCCGCCAGTTCGACCGACGCGGTGATCGCGTTTGCGCCTTTCTCGACGCCTACGACCTTTGCGCCCGTCAGGATGCGGATGCCGGCCTTCTCGAAGGCCTTGCGGGCGAGCGCGGCGATCTCGGCGTCCTCGGCGGGAAGGATCTCGGGCAGGATCTCGACGACGGTGACCTCGGCGCCGAGCGCGCGATAGAAGGAGGCGAACTCGATGCCAATGGCGCCCGAGCCGGCGATGAGCAGCGACTTCGGCAGCTCCGGCGGCACCATCGCCTCGAAATAGGTCCAAATCAGCTTGCCGTCGGGCTCGATGCCGGGAAACGTGCGCGGGCGCGCCCCCGTCGCCAGGATGATGTGGCGCGCGGCGTAGCGCCCCGGCCCCAGCGCGTCCTTGGGAGCCTTCTGGACACGCCCGTTTGAATGGCCTTTCGGCGCCGTGACCTCGATCGCGCCTGGTCCGGTGAGCTTCGCCTCGCCCCAGATGACGTCGACACCGTTCTTCTTGAGCAGGAAGCCCACGCCCGTGTTGAGCTCGGCGGCGACCGAGCGCGAGCGCTCGATGAGGGTCGGGAGGTTGGGGCGCACGGCCCCATCGACCGTGATGCCGAAGCTCGCCGCCGCGGCCACGTCGTGGAACGCCTCGGCAGAGCGCAGCAGCGCCTTGGTGGGAATGCAGCCCCAGTTGAGGCAGACGCCGCCCAAGTCCGCGCGCTCGACGACGGCGGTACGCAAGCCAAGCTGCGCTGCGCGGATCGCGGCGACATAGCCGCCGGGCCCGGCGCCGACGACGATGACATCATACGCGCTCGATGGCTCGGCACTCATGCGCGGCGCGCCCTCAGGCAAATGGAAAGGCCCCGGCCTTTAGGAGGCCGAGGCCCGGATGATAGAGCCGATCCGGTCGCGAGGGATCGGTACGCGGGCCGACCGGCACGCGGACGACACGCATTTCACACGTGGCAGCGCGCGCCCAGATACTCGTTCAAGAGCTTGTTGTAGAGATCGGCCTGGCTCTTTTGCGCGGCCGTCATGCTCTTGCCGGCGTTCTGGCGCTCAACGAGCGCCGGCACGCCTTGGCGGTCCATCTTCGTAAGGCTGACGCGGATCGACTCGCAGGTTTCGCCGGGGCCCAATGCCGTCGGGCCTGGGTCGCCATTGGCGTTGGCGTTGGCGGAGCCGTTGGCACAGCCGGCGAGCGCCAGCGCCTGCAACAGCGCGAGGGTGCAAGCCGCCAATCGGATTGAGCTACGCGCGGGGTAAGCACCTGCCGCCACCACATCCTCCGCTGCCGAAGAGATCCAGGGGGCTTTTCACCACAGGGATATGTGACGCGCAACCCCTCTCCGCAGCTTGTATCCCGGTGCTGCGCGCATGCCACGCAGGCCGCCTCAAAAGCGTGCAACGCGCACTAGTCCGCGAGCGCGCAAAGGCATGCAGGCCTGCAAGGCCGGAGCACAATCCCGAGGACGCCGCTGCTGTTATGGCTGCGGAAGGGTCGGGTCGGGGTTCTCTGCCGTCTGCGGGGTGGCCGGGGCCGCGGGCGCGGATGCCGGCGGGGTTGCCGTCGCCGTGTCCGTTGTTGGGGCCGGCGGCTTGGCGGCCGGCACCGGCGGCGTCGTCTTCTTGGCCGCGACCTTCTTCGGCGCCGCTGCCGTCGTTGTCGTCTTGGGCGGCGTATCGGTCGGCGTCGTGGCCGCTACGACGGGACGCGGCGGATAGGGCGAGCATTTCGTCTGGAATTCGGTGTTGGCCTTGTTGAGCTCATCCGCCTTGGCGAGGTCTTCCGTCTTCAGCTTGTACTTCTTGGCGGCGGCCTTCGACACCTTATCCGCCGTGCCGTCGCGGTTCAGCGCTTCGATTTGCGCCGCAAGCGTCAAGCACGCAGGATCCTGTTTCGAGGCTTGCTGCGTCGATGAGGAGTCGATTGAGGAGGTGTTGAGGCCACTGAGCGTGCCGTCGTTGGAGCACCCAGCAGCTAGGAGGGCGGCAAAAATCGCGGCGGTGGGTCCAGAGCGCGCCTTCATGGCGGAATACTCCAAGGTTGAGGCCGTCAGTATTGAACGCCCACGCTGATCGATTCCGCTTCTAGTCTCGCCCTCAGCCAGCGGCAAGCAACCGCCCCATTCTTAGGCTTTCGCCGGGACTTTGGGACAGACTTAACTGGGGAAATAAGGCGGAAGTGGTCCAAGAGCCACAGGATGTAGCCGCTTTGAAAAGGGGTCCCGAGGGCCGCTGATTCGGTTGTAGCGGCCATTAACCATCACACCAGCATGCGCACCGGATCCTCGATGAAGGCTTTGAATGCCGCAAGAAGCGCGGCCCCGGTGGCGCCATCGACGACACGGTGATCGCAAGAAAGCGTAACATTCATCACGGTCGCCGGCTCGATCTCCTCGCCGGCAACGACCGGCCGGCGCTCGGCGGCTCCCACCGCGAGGATGGTCGCGTGCGGGGGATTGATCACGGCGTCGAAGGCTTTGATGCCGTACATGCCGAGGTTGGAGATCGAGGTCGTACCGCCCTGGTACTCGTGCGGCGCTAGCCGCCGCTTGCGCGCGCGGTCGGCGAGGTCGCGCATCTCGTTGGAGATCTCGGACAGCGATTTCGCCTCCGCCTGGTGCACGACGGGCGTGAAAAGGCCTCCCTCGACCGCCACCGCAACGCCGACGTCGGAGTACTTGTGGCGCAGCATGCCGGCTTCCGTCCACGTAGCATTCGCTTCCGGCACCTGCTGCAAGGCGAGCGCCATGGCCTTGATGATGAAGTCGTTGACGGAAAGCTTGTAGGCGCGCGGCCCCTCGGGCGGCGCCGCCGCGTTCATGCGCTCACGTGCGCGCAGGAGCTCGTCCAGCCGGCAGTCGATGGAAAGGTAGTAGTGCGGGATCGTCTGCTTGGCGAGCGTCAGACGCTCGGCGATGACGCGGCGCATCTTGTCGTGGGGCACGATCTCGTAGGTGCCTTTGTCGTAGAGGGCGAGGATCTTTTCATCCGAGAGCACGAGCGGCCCCGCCGAGCCGGTGCGCGCCACCGCGATCTCGCCGCGCACGGCCCGGGCGCCCCCCTTCCCCGCCGCGATCGCCGCTTCGATGTCGCGCTTGACGATGCGGCCGTGCGGGCCCGACCCGCTGAGCTCCGCCAACTCGATGCCGGCCATGCGCGCGAGCCGCTTCGCCAGCGGGGAGGCGAGGATGCGCTGGGTATCGCCGGCTGTCTCTGCTTGCTGCATGTCCACTCGCCCGCGCGGCCTCTAGTGCTTGATCTGTCCGCGCAGCTTGCCCGAGGTGGGACCCGGCGTGGTTTCGAAGCTCGCGACGAAGGCTTCGCGCAGTGCGGCCTGCGCTGCCTCCTCGCGCATATAGCCGTTGAGGGCCGCCGCCTTGGCGACGTGGTGGCCGATCTCGGCCAACAGCCGCCCCCAGTCGCCGACCTGATCTGCGAAGGCGGAGGAGTTGAGCGAGACCAGGAGCGCGCCGTCGCCGATCCACGCGCGCAAGACCTCCACGGCGCTTTCCGCCTCCTCGACCCCGTCGGGCCGATCGAGCTCGATGGCAAGCTCTTCCTCCATGGCGGCGTCTCCTTTCACACGTAGAGCACGGACTTGACCGCGGCGATGACGCGCTCGGTCGAGGGCAGCGCCAGCTTCTCCAGATTGGCGGCGTAGGGCATGGGCACGTCGGCGCCGGAGACCTTGGCGGGCGGCGCGTCGAGATGGTCGAAGGCTTGCATGGCAACCTGCGCGCAAATCTCCGAGCCCACTGAGCAGACGGGCCAGGCCTCCTCCACCGTGACAATGCGGTTGGTCTTGCGCACGGACGCGAGCACCGTGTCGAGATCGAGGGGGCGCAGCGTGCGCAAATCGATCACCTCCGCCTCGATGCCCTCTTTGGCAAGGGCATCGGCCGCCTCGAGCGCATAGACCATGCCGCGTGAAAAGGAGACGATGGTTGCGTCCTTGCCTGCGCGCGCGATGCGGGCCTTGCCGATGGGCACGAGCCAGTCGTCGACCTTGGGCACCGGGCCGTGCGTGCCATAGAGCAGCTCGTTCTCGAGAAAGACCACCGGATTGGGATCGCGGATCGCCGCCTTCAAGAGGCCTTTGGCGTCGGCCGGCGTGAAAGGCGCGATCACCTTCAACCCCGGAACGTGCGCGTACCACGCGGAATAGCACTGGCTGTGCTGGGCGGCGACGCGGGCGGCCGCGCCGTTGGGCCCGCGGAAGACGATCGGCGCGTGCAGGCTGCCGCCCGACATGTAGTGCGTCTTCGCCGCCGAGTTGACGATCTGGTCGATCGCCTGCATGGCGAAGTTCCAGGTCATGAACTCGACGATGGGCTTTAGGCCGGCGAACGCCGCACCGACGCCGATGCCGGCAAACCCCTGCTCGGTGATGGGCGTGTCGATGACGCGCTTCTCCCCGAACTCCTCCAATAGCCCTTGGCTCACCTTGTAGGCACCTTGGTACTGCGCCACCTCCTCGCCCATGAGGAACACGTCGGGGTCGCGCCGCATCTCCTCGGCCATGGCGTCGCGCAAGGCTTCGCGCACCGAAAGGGTGACCATCTCGGTGCCGGGCGCGATCTCGGGCTCGCGCGCTATCAGGGGCTCGGGCCGCTTGCTCGCGGCGGCCGGTATGGCGTCCTCCTCCCCCAGGCCGGGTGAGAAAAGCCCCTTCGAAGTGGGTGGCGGTCCCACTCCCACCCCCCTCGTGGGCGAGGGTTGGGGAGGGGGGGATCGCAAAACGGCTGCCGATGGGGCTCCCCCCACCCCTGACCCCTCCCCACCGGGGGGAACGGCCGCAGCCGCTTTGGCGCCGGCATTCTCGGCTTTCGCTGGCGACGGCGCGTCATTTTCGCCGGCGATCAGCGCAATCGGCGTGTTGACCTTGACGCCCTCGGTGCCGGCGGGGACGAGGATCTTCTGCAGCCGGCCCTCGTCGACCGCCTCCACTTCCATGGTCGCCTTGTCGGTCTCGATCTCGGCGATGACGTCGCCGGCCTTCACCTCCTGGCCCTCGGAGACGAGCCACTTGGCGAGCGTGCCCTCCTCCATGGTGGGCGACAGCGCCGGCATGAGCACTTGCGTCGGCATC
>DATIZL010000075.1:0-9304 GCA_035517115.1 Hyphomicrobium sp. | reverse complement strand
CACGACCGCGGTCGCCATGGGCGACTTGTCCAAGAAGATCACCGTCGACGTGAAAGGGGAGCTGCTGGAACTGAAGAACACCATCAATACGATGGTGGACCAGCTGCGCTCCTTCGCCGCCGAGGTGACGCGCGTTGCGCGTGAGGTGGGCTCGGAAGGCAAGCTTGGCGGCCAAGCCGATGTGCAAGGCGTCGCCGGCACCTGGAAGGACTTGACGGAAAGCGTCAACTCCATGGCCGGCAACCTCACGGCGCAGGTGCGCAACATCGCCGAGGTGACGACCGCCGTCGCCCGTGGTGACCTCTCCAAGAAGATCACCGTCGACGTCAAGGGCGAGATCCTCGAGCTCAAGAACACCATCAACACCATGGTGGATCAGCTCGGCTCCTTCGCCTCGGAGGTGACGCGCGTTGCCCGCGAGGTGGGTTCGGAAGGCAAGCTTGGCGGCCAGGCCGACGTGCAGGGCGTCGCCGGCACCTGGAAAGATCTGACCGACTCGGTCAACTCCATGGCCGGCAACCTCACGGCCCAAGTGCGCAACATCGCCGACGTCACCAAGGCTGTGGCCGCCGGCGACCTGTCAAAAAAGATCGCCGTCGACGTCAAGGGCGAGATCCTCGAGCTGAAGAACACCATCAACACGATGGTGGACCAGCTGCGGTCCTTCGCCGCCGAGGTGACGCGCGTTGCGCGCGAGGTCGGCACCGAGGGTGCGCTCGGCGGCCAGGCCGACGTGCAAGGTGTCGCCGGCACGTGGAAGGACTTGACCGAAAGCGTGAACTCCATGGCCGGCAACCTCACTGCCCAGGTGCGCAACATCGCCGAGGTGACGACCGCGGTCGCGCGCGGCGATCTCTCCAAGAAGATCACCGTCGACGTGAAGGGCGAGATCCTCGAGCTGAAGAACACCATCAACACCATGGTGGATCAGCTCGGCTCCTTCGCCTCCGAGGTGACGCGCGTTGCCCGCGAGGTGGGTTCGGAAGGCAAGCTCGGCGGCCAGGCCGAGGTGCAGGGCGTCGCCGGTACGTGGAAGCTGCTCACCGACTCGGTGAACTCCATGGCCGGCAACCTGACGGCTCAGGTGCGCAATATCGCCGACGTGACGACCGCGGTTGCCATGGGCGACTTGTCGAAAAAGATCACCGTCGACGTGAAGGGCGAAATCCTCGAACTCAAGAACACCATCAACACCATGGTGGACCAGCTGCGTTCCTTTGCTGCCGAGGTGACGCGCGTTGCGCGCGAGGTTGGCACCGAGGGCGCGCTCGGCGGGCAGGCCGATGTGCAAGGCGTCGCCGGCACGTGGAAGGACTTGACGGAAAGCGTCAACTCCATGGCCGGCAACTTGACGGCCCAAGTGCGCAACATCGCCGACGTGACCAAGGCGGTGGCCGCCGGCGACCTCTCCAAGAAGATCGCGGTCGACGTGAAGGGCGAAATCCTCGAGCTGAAGAACACCATCAACACCATGGTGGACCAGCTCCGCTCCTTCGCCGCCGAGGTGACGCGCGTCGCGCGCGAGGTTGGCACGGACGGTAAGCTCGGCGGCCAGGCGCACGTGCCGGGTGTCGCCGGAACCTGGAAGGACCTGACGGACTCGGTCAACTCCATGGCCGGCAACCTCACCGCACAGGTGCGCGGCATTGCCAAGGTCGTGACAGCAGTCGCCATCGGCGACCTGGAGCAGAAGCTCACCGTCGAAGCCAAGGGTGAGATCGCCGCGCTCGCCGACACCATGAACAGCATGATCGACACGCTCGCGACCTTCGCCGATCAGGTGACGAGCGTGGCACGCGAGGTGGGTGTCGAGGGCAAGCTCGGCGGTCAGGCCAAGGTGCCGGGCGCAGCGGGCACGTGGAAGGGCCTCACGGAGAACGTCAACCAACTCGCGGCCAACCTCACCACGCAGGTGCGCGCCATTGCGGATGTGGCCACCGCCGTCACCCAGGGCAACCTCACGCGCTCGATCGCAGTCGATGCGCAGGGCGAGGTCGCGGTCCTCAAGGACACCATCAACGAGATGATCCGCAACCTGCGCGACACGACGCTGAAGAATACCGAGCAGGACTGGCTGAAGACCAACCTCGCGAAGTTCAGCCGCCTGCTTCAAGGCCAAAAGGATCTCGTCACCGTCGGCCAGACGATCCTCTCGGAGCTTGCTCCCGTCGTCGGCGCGCAGCAGGCCGAGTTCTACGTGCTCGACTCGAGCGCGACGCATCCGCGCTTGAAGCTGCTCGCCAGTTACGCTTCGGGCGGTGAGCTCTCGCACGGCAAGACGGTCGCACTCGGCGAAGGGCTCGTCGGTCAATGCGCGCTCGACCGGCGCAAAGTCTTCCTCGACGAGATCCCGGCCTCGTCCATGCGTATCGTATCGGGGCTGAGCGAGACCAAGCCGGCCAACATCCTCGTGCTGCCAATCGTATTCGAGGGACAAGCCCGCGGCGTGCTCGAGCTTGCGACGCTTGAGCGCCTGAACCCGACGCACCAAGCCTTCCTCGATCAACTCACGGAATCGATCGGCATCGTCATCAATACGATCGACGCCAATATGCGCACGGAAGACCTGCTCGCACAGTCGCAGTCGCTTGCCAAGGAGCTGCAGAGCCGCCAGCAGGAGCTGCAAACGACTAACAAGGAGCTGCAGGAGAAGGCGCAGCTCCTCGTCGAGCAGAACCAAGAGGTGGAATCGAAAAACGAGGAGGTGGAACAAGCGCGCCAAGCCCTCGAGGAGAAGGCAAAGCAGCTAGCGCGCACCTCGCGCTACAAGTCGGACTTCCTCGCCAACATGTCGCACGAGCTGCGCACACCATTGAACAGCCTGCTGATCCTCTCTGACCAGCTCTGCCAGAACAAGGATGGCAACCTTTCGGCGAAACAGGTCGAGTTCGCCAAGACGATCCATTCTTCCGGCAACGACCTGTTGACCCTCATCAACGATATCCTCGATCTCTCGAAGATCGAGTCCGGCACCGTCGTCGTCGACGTGAGCGAGCTGCGCTTTGATGACCTGCAGCACTACTGCGAGCGTGCCTTCCGCCATGTCGCGGAAGCGAAGAATGTCGATTTCTTCGTCCACCTCGATCCGCGGCTGCCGAAATCCATGGTGACCGACGTAAAGCGCCTGCAGCAGATCCTGAAGAACCTGCTGTCGAACGCCTTCAAATTCACCAACCGTGGCCAGGTTTCGCTCAACATCGAGCTCGTCAACCCCTTGCGCCAGGCCGGCGCCGAGACCGTTGCCTTCGAGGTCAGCGACACCGGCATCGGCATCCCGATCGACAAGCAGCAGATCGTGTTCGAAGCGTTCCAGCAGGCCGATGGCTCCACCAGCCGCAAGTACGGCGGCACTGGCCTCGGGCTCGCTATCAGCCGCGAGCTGTCCCGCCTGCTCGGTGGCGAGATCCATCTCGTCAGCTCGCCGCAGAAGGGCAGCGTGTTCACGCTCTTCCTGCCGATCACCTACAGCCCGACGCTCCCGGCACGGCGCGCCGTTACGGGCGAGCGCCCAGACGTCGAGATCCCTCCGCCTGGCACCGCCGGAGAGATGTCCAACGGCGCGGAAGCGCTCGGCTCCGACTTCGCGTTGGCGCAAGCGGCCGAGCATGCGCTCCTCGTCAATGAGGCCGACGACGACCGCGACGACATCAACCCAGGCGATCGCGTCGTCCTCATTGTCGAGAACGACCTTGCCTTCGCCAAGGTGCTGCTTGAGACCGCGCGCGAGAACGGCTGCAAGGGCCTCGTCACCTCGCAGGGCGCGGCCGCGCTGGCCCTCGCCCGCGATTTCACCGCGGACCTCATCACGCTCGACATCAACTTGCCCGACATGGATGGCTGGCGGGTAATGGGCCGGCTCAAGGGCGAGCTGTCGACGCGACACATCCCCGCTTGCGTCATCTCGACGGAGGAATCGCGCGAGCGCGCATTCGCGGCCGGCGCCTTCAGTTTCATCCCCAAGCCCATTCAGTCGAAGGCGGCGCTCGATGCGGGCATCAGCGCCATGCTCGATGCAGTAAAGCGCACCAATAAGCGTGTTCTGATCGGCGCTCGCGACGCCAAGCACGCAGAGGACATCTCCATCCTCATCGCCTCGGATGGGGTCGAGATCACTGCGGCGGTCGCCCCCGAGGCGATCATGGACGAGCTCGGCTCACAAGAGTTCGACTGCGTCCTGTTGGAGGCGCAGTGCGCCGTCGATCTCGCCGAAGTCGATCGCGCCTGCGAGCAGGTGCGCCCCTATGGCCGCGTGCCCGTCATCCTCGTCGGAAGCGAGGACCAAGGGTCATCGACGCGCTTTGAATCACTCACAATCAAGAGTGTGCAGTCGCCTGAGCGGTTGATCGACACCGCGGCTTCCGTATTGCATCGCCGCGTCAAGCAGCTCGCGGCCGCCCAACACCGTATCATCGAGGACCTGCACCGCTCAGACAGCGTGCTCAGGGGCCGCAAGGCGCTCGTGGTCGACGACGACGTGCGCAACGTATATGCGCTGGCCACTGTGCTCGAGGATCACGGCATGGAGGTCGTCTCGGCCAACTCTGGCATCGACGCCCTGAGCATGATGAGCACCCAGAAGCTGGACATCGTCCTGATGGATATCATGATGCCGGAAATGGATGGCATCTCCACCATGCGCGAGGCCCGCAAACTGCCGTCGAGCCGCGACCTTCCCATTATCGCCGTCACCGCGAAGGCCATGAAAGGCGATCGCGAGCGGTGCATCGAGGCGGGCGCCTGGGACTATCTATCCAAACCCGTCGATCCCCAACAGCTCCTGTCCGTCTTGCGCTCCTGGCTCTATCGCTGAGCGGCGCTCTTGGAGTGAGCTTTATGCGCAGTTCGAAGCGAGTCGACATTTTGATCGTCGACGACCTGCCCGAAAAGCACCTGGTCTACCGGGCGAGTCTCGAGGAGCTCGATCAGAACATCGTGTCCGTGACCTCGGGCGAAGATGCCCTGCAGAAGCTGCTCGAGCGTGACTTCGCTGTCGTCTTGTTGGACGTGAACATGCCGGGCATGTCCGGCCATGAGACAGCCAAACTCATCCGCCAGCGCCGTCGCTCGCGCCACACGCCCATCATCTTCGTGACGGCATTCGCCGATGAAGCGCAGGCGGCCGAAGGCTACGCGCTCGGCGCCGTCGACTACATTCTGTCGCCGGTCGTGCCCGAGATCCTGCGCGCCAAGGTGAAGGTCTTCGTCGAGCTGGAGCAGATGCGCGTCGAGCTCGCCGACTCGCACGCAAGTCTCGAGCAGCGGGTGGAGGAGCGCACGGCCGAGCTGGCACAATCCGCAGGGCGCCTCGAGCAAGAGGTGAGCGAGCGCAAGCGCGCGGAAGAGCGGTTGACGATCCTCGTGCGCGAGCTCAGCCACCGGGTCAAGAACATGCTCGCGGTCCTGCAGTCGATCGCGACGCGCACGTTGATCCCCAGCCGCTCGGCGGAGGAGGCGAGCGAGATCCTAGTCGGCCGGCTGCACGCGCTCGGGCGCGCGCACGAGCTGCTGATCGAGGCGAGCTGGAGCGGCGCTGCCTTGAAGAACATCGTCGATGCCGAGCTCGCTGGCTTTACCGAGCGCGTGCACTTGCAAGGCCCCGAGGTGCGCCTCAGCGCATCTGCGGTTCAGACGTTTGCCCTCATCGTGCACGAGCTCTTGACCAATGCGGCGAAATACGGCGCGCTCTCCAACTCCAAGGGAGAGGTGGGCGTCCATTGGTCGGTGGCGTCGGAGGGCGCCAGGTCATATTTGGAGTTTCAGTGGAAGGAGCGAGGTGGCCCCCCCGTCACCAGCAACGGCGTCAGCAAAGGCTTTGGCTTCTCCCTCATCTCGGCAATGGGTCAAAGCCTCACCTCGGCACCGAATATCGATCTGAGGCCCGAGGGCCTGTCCTGCAGCATCAAGGTTCCCCTGGAAACGATCACGCCGGCCATGGACAGTCAGTTCCATTCGCAAGCGGCACTCGCGAAAGCCCTGCAGGGCGACCCCGGCGCTGCCGCGCAGTGACCGGGCTCGATGCGTGGCGTTCGAGCCCAAATAAGCGGCAGATGGTCTGGACAGGCTCTTAGCGATCCCTATTGGCGAAACGCCGCGCGTTGCCGCGCCGCGCGGGCTTCGATGTCACGCCCGATCGCCTCGATGATGCTTGCGCGAAGACCCGGGCGGCTGGCGTGAATGGCAAGTGCCATCGCGGTGAGCGCCACGAGAGTGAGAACACCTGAGATCGCCCGTTGCGGGGCGAAAGCTCCATGGATCAGCGCGGCGGCGAGGCTGCTCACGGCGAGGAGCGACCAGCGGGATGCGGCTGCGCAAGCGCGCACGAGATAGCAGTGCAGCACCGCAACGCCGAGCGCCGCGAAGGCTGCGATGTTGAACAGCGCTCCTAGCCTATGACCTTGCACGAGCAAATGTGCGCCGGTCAGCGCCAGTGCCGATGCCAAGACTGTCATCGCAAGGGCCTGCGTGGCGGAGAGGAGATGTGCGCGCTGCTGCACGCTTCGTAGGGGTGGTCGCCAGTCACGCATGCCAAGCCCCGAGACTGATTTAGTCTCTGCCAACAACGCCTTTAGTCTCTGCCAACAACGCCGGCGAGCGACTTTTTGTTCCGCGACGAGCGCCGACCAGGGGTTGAAAAAAGTTATTGCGTAGAATGAGGCCGGTCCTCGACGGGCCCCATTCTCATCGCCTTGCTCAGCCTTCGAGGCAGTCCTCGTAGCGGCGCCACCAATAGCGGCTACCCGTCTCCACCGCGCGCTCGTGCAACCATTCGCACCCACCGTAGTAATCGTAATCGCCATCGTAGTAGCCGCTGCCTACGATCACGCCGTATCCGTGCCGATGATGTATATGGCGGTTGTGCGGGCCCCCCTGCCAGCCATAGACACGCGTATGCGCATTGGGCCCGGCGCCATGAGGGGCGTGCATCGCTGCTCCGCCAGGCGTGAAATGCGGTGCGGCGGCGTGCACGGCTGCGCCCGGCATTCCCCGCCGCCTCCGATCCGCGCCGCGAGCGAGGTTGTTGCGAATGCGCTGGCCAGCAGTCCGCCGGCCAACAGTCCGGTAATGGCAATTCTCTTGAGCATGGGCTCCTCCATGAGTGCGTGTGATGAGGTCAACGCGCCCACATCCATATCGTTGCGACAAAATTAGCGGCGTCGGGCGTGCAGGAGGAAACGTCGCATTGGAGCCCCCCGGCCTCGCGCGGCGGGTCTGCATATTTTGCATGGAAACGCTTCGCAGCAATGGCGTTGGCTAAGTACGGCAGTTCAAGACCGAGCGAGCTGGCAGAAGATCGATGCTGACGGAATCGAGAGAGGGCAGGCTTAACGGGCGGCGCGTGCTGGTCGTCGAGGACGAAATCCTCGTCGGCCTGGACTACTGTCATAACCTCGAGCAGGCCGGTGCCGAGGTCATAGGCCCCTGCCGCACGGTCCGCGACGCACTCGACTGCGTGCGCAAGTCCCGCATCGACGCGGCAGTGCTCGACTACGCGCTCGCCGACCGCAATAGCGAGACTTTGCAGTCCGTGTTGGAGAGCCGGGAAATCCCCTTCGTAGTCATTACAGCGTACCCCCGCATCCTGGTGCGCCGCTCCGACAACCAAGAGGTGCTTTCCAAACCGATCTCACCCAACGAGCTTTGCGACAGCGTATGCGCCGTCTGCGTCAAAGGGCAACTGCGCACAACCGGGGGCATCGCTGGTTGAAAGCCTAGCGAAGCAGACTCGCGGCGCCCAGCAGCGCTGCGAACGGGCGGGTTATCACAAAGGTTGGGATCTTGGCGAGGTAGGGCTGAAACCGGCCCTTTGCCTCAAAGCGTGGGCGGAAGGCCGATTGGGTGAAGGCGTCCCCGAGCTGGGGCACGATGCCGCCCGCGATATAGATTCCGCCGCGCGCTCCGAGCGTCAGCGCTAGGTTTCCGGCAACGGTGCCTAGCATGGCGCAGAACATCTCGGTTGCTTCTCGCGCGAAGCGGTCGTCAGCGCGCGCGTCCGGATGGCTGATCTCTTCCGCCGTCAGGGATGCTGCCGGCGCGCCGGCGAGCGTGCGCAGGGCGCCATAGAGATTGATGAGACCCGGGCCCGATAGCACGCGCTCCGCCGAGACGTGTCCGAAACGCCGGCGCAGGATCTCGAGCACCGCCGCCTCGCGAGAATCGGCCGCCGCCATCGTGACGTGGCCGCCCTCACCGGGGACGGCGACACTGCCATCCGCGGTGAAGACGAGCGCGCCAACGCCGAGCCCGCTGCCAGGCCCGAGCATACCGATAGGTGCCTCGGCTATGCTGTCGCCACCGCCGATTTTGATGAGCTCGTTTGCACCCAGATGCGGAATGGCGAGCGCGTTGGCGTGAAAGTCGTTGACGATGCGAAGCCGGGTCAGGCCTAGCGCCTTGCGCAGACCCTCGATGGAGAACGTCCAGGCGAGATTGGTGAGACTGACGGTGTCGCCTTCCGGCGAGGCAGCGACGGCGAGCACCGAGGAGGACGGCTTGGCCTCTGGCACCTCGGCGAGGAAGGCGGCAATGGCCTCGCCGACGCTGGCAAAGTCCCTGCAGAGGATCGCCCGGGTGAAGCCCATGCTGCCGTCTGGCTGCACGAGCGCGAAGCGAGCGTTCGTCGCTCCGATATCGCCGACAAGACCCCACTGGGTGCTGCAACCGATGGCACTCATGCGCTTGCTCGCCCGCTGCGCGCTCGCTGGCCGCTGCAACTCATGGTCACCAACGGGCTCCCCGGTCAAGCCGGCGATGCGGCCGGCGTAGTCGCGAGCGCTAATGGTGCGCACTGCCGGGATTTCGGCGGTCGAGTCTCGGTTCTTTGATGGGGATCGCACCAAGGCCTCCTTACGGCTCGGTTGCAGCCTGCGTCTGCATAGAGGCAACCGGACGGCCGTTGCGGATAGACCAGCCGTTGAGAGCTCTGTGTATGCGCGAACGTGGGGCCTGAACCAGCTTGCGGTAGATGGCGGTATAGTCCGCGGCCATGCGGCGCGACGTAAACCGCTGCTCGAAAGCGGCTCGGATGCGCGTGCGCGAAAGCGCGTGCAGCCGCTCCACCGCGGCGACGGCGTGTGCCACATCATCGACGATGAACCCAGTCACTCCGCTATCAATGATCTCCGGTGCGGCCCCGCGCCCAAATGCGATCACCGGCGTGCCGCAGGCCATGGCCTCGATCATGACAAGCCCGAACGGCTCCGGCCATTCGATCAGGGTCAGCAATGCGATTGCCCCGCTCAGAAACTCGGATTTCTCCGCGTCCGTAATCTCGCCCACGAACTCGATGTCGGGGCCATTCAGGAGC
>DATIZL010000074.1:0-3274 GCA_035517115.1 Hyphomicrobium sp. | reverse complement strand
CGTGTGAAGTTGAGCGTGCGCGACAACGCCAGGAAGTAGCGCACCTGATGCATTTCCATGGAATGGCCTTGAGTCGCTGCCGAGAAGCCGTTGCGGCCGCCCCATAGCCGCCGGCTATCGAATTCTAATCTACTCGATATTTCCGCTCCAAGCCTTCTATCGTTAGCTTCCGGCTCATGGAAAGGTGGATCAAAGCTTGACCGGCGGAGGGAGACCTTCTGCATACGGAACAAGCGATTAGAGGCTCTGACGAGACCCCGCAAGCTCCTACCACCTCTTAGGGCAAGCTCGAGACTTATCAAGCGGTGCTCAAGCACCGGCAGCGGGCTAAAGAAAGCCCCGAAGGACGGAGACCAAGATGCGAAAACCAGGCAACATCGCGGTCATCGGCGCCGGCGTCGGGGTTCTCACGTTCGTCGCCGGAGAGCGCCACCTCCCTTCGAAGGCACTCATTGCGGCTGCAGCCGCCGCACGCACCTTGCGCGCGCTTGACCTGCCCGGCGCCAACGAGAACGAGCCCGAGTACGACTTCTGGGACCGGCCGCTGAGGGTTGCGGGGACGGTGTTGAGGCGCCCATGACGCGGCGCCTTAGGGCTACGACTTCCTCCGCTGAGGGCCGTTCCCCCGCGGCCTCAGCCCTCTGGGACCCGGATGGCGGCTCCTCCCCGTCCCCCGGCGCCGTCCGGGTCCCGCTCTTCTCGAACTCCTCCGGTACCCCCCACCCCATTGTTTACTGCGCCGCACTAGGCGTCTCGCGCCATTCCCGCAGCCGTGGTGTAAGGTAGCGGCGAGGCAGCCGCCACTTTTCGACAACGCTAGACGCGCTCTGAAGAAAGGCAACGGCCATGACCCTGATAACCTCTCGCACAGAAGCCCCTCTCTCGACCAAGGGTCTCGCGGGCAAGTCCGCCATCGTCACGGGATCGACGAGCGGCATCGGGCTCGGCATCGCCCGCGCCTTCGCCGCAGCTGGCATGACGGTCACGCTCAACGGATTCGGCGACAAGGCGGAGATCGAGCGCACGCGCGCGGAGCTCGAGAGGACGTTCGGCGTCAAGGTTGCCTACTCGGCCGCCGACATGACCAAGCCGGAGGAGATCGCCGGCATGGTGGCCGAGGCAGCAAAGACGTTCGGTAAGGTCGACGTGCTCGTCAACAACGCCGGCATCCAGCACGTAGAGGCGATCGAGACGTTTCCGATCGCCAAGTGGGACGCCATCATCGCCATCAATCTGTCGGCGGCCTTTCACGCCATCCGCGCCGCCGTACCGGGCATGAAGAGCCGCAAGTGGGGGCGCATCGTCAACGTCGGCTCCGCGCACGCCCTCGTCGCTTCGCCCTACAAGTCGGCCTACGTCGCCGCCAAGCACGGCATCCTCGGGCTCACCAAGGTGGTGGCTCTCGAGACCGCCGAGCACGGCATCACCTGCAACGCCATTTGCCCCGGCTACGTGCTGACACCGTTGGTCGAAAAGCAGATTCCAGAGACCGCCAAAGCCCGCAATCTCACACAGGAGCAGGTCATTCGCGACGTGCTTCTCCATGCTCAGCCGACGAAAAAGTTCGTGACCACTGAGGAAATCGGCGCTTTGGCTGTATTCTTGTGCACCAATGGCGGCGCCTCGATTACCGGTGCGCCGCTTCCCATAGAAGGCGGCTGGACGGCACAATGACTATTCAGGAGCCGAAACGGCCGCGATCGGTGTCCCGCGTGAAGCCTAACCAGAAGCCGGTCAATATCGCATTGCAGGGCGGCGGCGCACATGGGGCCTTCGCCTGGGGCGTGCTCGACCGGATCCTGGAGGACGAGCGGCTCTCTATCGAGGCGATCAGCGCCACGAGTGCCGGCGCCATGAACGCGGTCGTCGTGGCGCACGGGGTCTCGCTCGGCGGCAGGGAAGGTGCGCGCGAGAAGCTCAACGAGTTCTGGACGGAAATCTCGCGCGCGGGCGAGTTCTACAGCCCGCTGCGCACGCTGCCCTGGGAGCGGTGGCTGCAGATGTACGGCATCCAGGCCGACTTCTCGCCGACCTACCATGCCTTCCAGCTGATGACTTATCTGTTCTCGCCCTATCAGCTCAATCCCTTCAACTTCAATCCGCTGAAGGACGTGCTCCTGCAGGTTGTCGATTTCGATCGCCTCGCAACCTGCGAGCGCGCCACACGGGTGTTCTTGAGCGCCACCAATGTGCGCACGGGCAAGATCAAGGTGTTCGAGAACCGGGAGCTGTGTGTCGAAGCCGTGCTCGCCTCCGCCTGCCTGCCCTATGTGTTCCAGGCGGTTGAGATCGACGGGGAGGCCTACTGGGACGGCGGCTTTATGGGCAACCCCGCCATCTACCCGTTGATCTACCACGGCGCGTCGAAAGACGTGATCATCGTCCACATCAATCCCATCGAGCGATCGAAACTGCCGCGTACGGCGCCCGAAATCTTCGATCGCATGAACGAGATCAGCTTCAACTCCTCGCTCATGCGCGAAATGCGCGCGGTGGAGTTCGTGACGCGGCTCATCGACGATGGCGCGCTCGACCACACGAAATACAATCGCATGCGCATGCATTCGATCCGCGACGATGCGGAGATGGCGCAGCTCGGCGTCGCTACCAAGCTCAACCCTGACTGGGACTTCCTCTGCAAGCTGCGCGATTCGGGGCGGCAGCGGGCGGACGAGTGGCTGGAGCTGAACTTCCATCGCGTCGGCCGCAATTCCAGCATCGACCTTGCCGAGATCTACCTGTGAGCCCCCGATAGCCTGCGGCTATCGATATCCGACCCAATCGATATTTCAGAAGTCCGTCTCCCTGCGCGATGTTGCCCCTGTCAGCGGCTCGCCCGCTCCCCGATATCGCAACACGGAGAGACCCCATGCCCCATATCCGCAGCAATCTCAATGGCTTCTGGCTGTCGCTCGCGATCGCCGGAACGCTCACCGGCCTGTTCGTGCTCGGCGCCACGGCCGCTAGCGCGGCTTGCCCGCCCGGCAAGGAGACGACCGACGGTCAGAAGCCCGGTGCCAAGGCGCACAAGGACGTCGATGAGAAACTCCTCGGTCAGATCGACCTCTCCAAGGAGAAGGTGAAGGTGCCGGGGCGCCTATTTCGCATGCGCCGCCTCGTCGTGCAGCCCGGTGGCGAGGTCGCCTGGCACAGCCATGAGGACCGCCCGGCACTGATCTACATCATTTCCGGCTCCATCACCGAGTACTCGAGCCACTGCTCGGTGCCGATCGAGCACCCGGCGGGCGATTTGTCGATCGAATCGGCTGGCCTA
>DATIZL010000073.1:0-4148 GCA_035517115.1 Hyphomicrobium sp. | reverse complement strand
CCGACATCATCGGGCACCGTCGTGCCGTCGGTGTCCGAGCCGATATGCAGAAACCCCTTCTCCAGGCGCATCAACGTCAGGGCGTCCATGCCGAAAGGCTGAAGGCCCTCTGGCGCGCCATCGGCGAGCAGAGTCTCCCAGAGCCTGAACGCGGAGTCGGCCGGAACGTTGATCTCGTACGTCAGCTCGCCCGTGAAGCTCACGCGGTAGATACGCGCTGGAACACTCAAGAGCCGCCCCTCCCGCATGGAGAGATGAGGAAAGGCCGCGTTCGAGAGATCAATGTCGCAGTCGAACTTCGAGAGAATCCGCCGGGCATCGGGGCCGGCCAGCGAAACGGTCGCCCACTGTTCCGTCACCGGGATGATGGCCACCCTCAAGTTAGGCCACTCGCACTGATGCCATTCCTCAAGCCATTGGTAAACCCGGCCGGCGTTCCCCGAGGTCGTGGTGAGAAGCAAATGATCCGGGGCGAGCGCAACGACCGTGCCGTCATCGAACAAAATCCCCGTCTCGCGAAGCATGATCCCGTAGCGCACGCGCCCGGGCTTAAGTGTCTTCAGGTTATTAAGGTAGAACCGGTCGAGGAACTCGAGCGCATCAGGCCCGCGAATCTCGATCTTGCCGAGCGAGGAGCCATCGAAGAGGCCCGCCGCCGTGCGCACGGCGCGCGCCTCGCGCAGCATTGCCTGGTCGCGGGTCTCGCCTTCGCGCACGTAAGCCACGGCGCGTTGCCAAGCGCCGAAGTCCTGCATGACAGCCCCGTGGCTCACGTGCCAGTCGTGCATGGGAAGCCGCCGTCGAGGAGCGAACAGCTCTGCGGTCTCGCGGCCGACGATGGCGCCGAGCGTGACCGGGGTCACCGGTGGGCGGAAAGTGGTATACCCGAGCTCAGCCGAGGAAACCCCGCGCAACTTCCCGAGGACGCCGAGCGCGGCGGCGGTCGCGGTCTTCCCCTGATCGGGCGCCATGCCGACGGTGGTGTAGCGCTTCACGTGTTCGACCGACCTATAGTTCTCGCGTATAGCGAGCTCGAGATCCGCAACAGTCACGTCGTGCAGCAGATCCACCCACTGCCGGCGGGTGTCGCCGACAGGGCTCACCCTCGGACCGATCGGCACCACCCCGGCGGCCGAGCCCACGATCTGAATCGACGGATGCGCGGCGCTCGGCCTTAAGCTCCCTGAGGTCTCATCGTAGTGGAGCTTGCCGCCGGCCTGCGCAAAGAGCTGCAGCGCCGGCGCAAAGCCGCCCGACACCGCAAGCGCATCGCACGGGAAGGTCTGGTACGCCTCGACGCCGCGGGAGTCGGTCGCGAGGCGCCCGACCGTCACGCTTTTGAGCGCGCTGAAGCCCTGCGTGTCCACGGGAATCGACCTGGGAAAGAAGCGGATAGCGGATCGCCGGAGCACGCCGCCGAGAAACGCAGGGATCTCGCTCTCGCGCCGACTGTCGGTCACCGCGACGACCCGAATGCTTGCTCTCGAAAGATCCTCGGCGAGCTGGTAAGCCGAGTCGTTATTGGTAGCGATCAGGACATTCGATCCCGCGGCGACCCCGAAGCGCTTAAGGTACTGACGTGCCGCGCCGGCGAGCAGGATGCCGGGGCGGTCATTGTGGTCGAAGATGAGGGGCTGCTCGATGGTGCCGGTGGCGAGTACGAGTCGCTCCGCCCGCACAATCCAGAGGCGCTCGCGCGGGAGGCGCTCGGATGCGACGGGGAGCCGCTCAAGCAGCGCAAACACCTTGTGATCGAAAGAAGCAACGGCGGTGGTGCGGGTCAGGACCTTCGCCGTGGTAAGACCGGCGAGCTCGGCCGCGGTCGCGGACAGCCAGTCGGTCGCTTTCTTATCGCCGATGGTCGCCTCGTCCCAGGCAACCTGGCCGCCCAAACTCGGGTCCTGCTCGACGAGGACAACGCGCGCGCCCGCGCGCGCGGCATCAAGCGCCGCGCAGACTCCGCTCCGGCCGCCGCCGATCACGAGCGTGTCGCAGTGGTGGTTCACCACCGCATAGCGATCGGGATCGCGCTCGCGCGGCGCGTGACCTAAGCCTGCGAGGCGGCGGATCAGCCCCTCGTACGTGTGCCAGCTCGGCCAGATGAAGGTCTTGTTGTAGAAGCCCGCCGACCAGAGCCGTGCGGTGAAATCGAGCACACGACCCACGTCAAAGTTAAGCGATGGCCAGCCTTCCTGTGCGCGGCAGTCCAAGCCCTCGTGGAGCTCGATGGCCGGGGCGCGACAGGAGGGGGTCGCGCGCGGCCCCGTACCCAGCTGTAGGAGGCCGTTCGGCTCCTCGATGCCGCAGGAGAAAATCCCGCGGGGCCGATGGAATTTGAAGCTGCGTGCGATAGTACGAACGCCGTTCGCGAGCAGTGCCGACGCCAGAGTGTCGCCCGGATGGCCCGCGAGGTTGCGCCCATCGAAGCGGAAGGCAATTCTCCGAGTGCGGTCGATGAGTCCGCCTTGAAGGAGACGGTAAGGTCCTTTGGAACGGCTCATGCGTCGGTGGAATCCGGAGGCGGTGCACCCATCACGTAGGTTTGAAGAACTTCGTGGGTACGCGTATCGCGCGCGACATTGAACCAGCGGCCGCAACCGTAGACGTGGCCCCAGCGCTCGAGGTGCGTGCCCGCCGGGTTCTCCCGGCTGAAGAGGTAGGAAGTCCAGGTCTTGTCGTCGACCTCAAATCCGGGTCGCGCGACGTGCGACGGCCCGCCGAAGACAAATTCCGTTTCGTCGCGCACTCCGCAATAGGGACAATTGAGTCTCAGCATCCGTCTCGCTCGCTCATTCCTTTAGTGAGCCACGCCCGCAGCGGCGCCTTCGTCAACCAACGCGCCGGTCCTGAAGCGATTGAGCGAGAAGCCCGCGATCAGCGGATGCGGCTTCCCGGTCGCAATCGTCTGGGCCATGGTGTCGCCACCCGCCGGAATGGCCTTGTAGCCCCCCGTCCCCCACCCGCAGTTGATGAAAAGTCCCTCGACAGGCGTGAGCCCCATGAGAGGACTCGTGTCGGGCGTGATGTCGACACGGCCCGCCCACTGGCGCATGAGCTTCAGACGGCTGAAGGAGGGGAAAAGCTCGACCACCGCACCCAGCACCGAGCGCATCTGTGGGAGCCCTCCGCGCTGCGCATAGGAGTTGTAGGCATCGGCCCCGCCGCCAATCACGATCTCGCCGCGGTCACTCTGGCTCACGTACGCATGTACGAGCCCTGAGATCACCATGGTGTTCAGCACCGGCTTCACGGGCTCCGTCACCATCGCCTGGAGCGCCATCGTCGTGATCGGGAGCTTAAGGGCCGCAAGCTTGCCTAAGGCCGAGGAATAACCGGCGACGCTCATCACGACGCGGTTCGCCGAGATCAACCCTTGCGGGGTCGACACGCCGCGCACCCGGTTCCCGAAGACGTCGAAACCTGTAACTTCGCAGTTCTGCACGATGTCGACGCCGAGCGCGGAGGCTCCCCGCGCGTAGCCCCAGACGACCGCATCGTGCCGGCAGATGCCGGCGCGGCGCTGGATGAAGCCTCCGAGCACGGGATAGCGCCCGTCGAGATTTAACGGCGGCGCGAGACGTTTGATCTCCTCGCGCGTCAGCATCTCGGAATCGATGCCGTTCATCCGAATCGCATTGCACCAGCGGCGCAGCATCTCCATCTCATGCTCGCTGTGCCCTAAATTCAGGACGCCGCGCTGGCTCAGCATGACGTTAAAGTTGAGCTCGTGGCTTAAGCCCTCGTAGAGCTTGAGGGAGTGGTCGTAGAAGGACGAGCTCGCGGGGTAGAAGTAGTTGGAGCGCACGACCTGGGTATTACGTCCGGAATTGCCGAGGCCGATCGCGCCACGCTCGAGCACCGCGACGTTTCGGATCCCGTGCTTCTTCGCGAGATAGTAAGCGGTCGCGAGCCCATGCCCCCCGCCTCCGATGACAACGACCTCGTAGCCGGTCCTGGGCTTAGCGTCGCGCCACGCCGGTTGCCAATGACGATTTCCGCGCAGTGCGTGCCAGGCAAGGGAGAGGGCGGAGTAGCGCTGCATGGAAATCAGGCGAGGCAGGACTCGACGAGACGATCGAGCTGCGTGCCGGGACGCAGAGGATCCGCAACCGGAAGATGCAGGCCCGTTGCAAGCGCGCTCATCACGG
>DATIZL010000072.1:0-5454 GCA_035517115.1 Hyphomicrobium sp. | reverse complement strand
GGCCGCTCGCCCTCTTTCAGGCTGATCGAGTTGACGATGGCCTTGCCCTGCACGCACTTCAGGCCGGCCTCGATCACGCTCCACTTCGATGAATCGATCATGATCGGGACGCGCGCGATGTCGGGCTCGGAGGCGATGAGGTTCAGGAGCGTCGTCATCGCCTTTTCCGAGTCAAGCAGCCCCTCGTCCATGTTGACGTCGAGGATCTGCGCCCCGTTCTCCACCTGCGCGCGCGCCACGCTCAGCGCGGCCGCGTAGTCGCCGGCCTCGATCAGCTTGCGAAACTTCGCCGAGCCGGTGACGTTGGTGCGCTCGCCGACGTTGATGAAGGCCTGTGCCGCGTTGCCCGTGGTCATCTTGGGTGCTGCTCTCGCTGATATGACTAGCGCTTACTCGTGCACGAAGGGCTCGAGGCCCGAGAGGCGCATCTTGGGCGCGATCTTGGGGATCGGACGCGCCTTATAGGCCTTCACGTGCTCGGCGATATGCGCGATGTGCTCCGGCGTCGAGCCGCAGCAGCCGCCGACGATATTGACGATGCCGTCCTTGGCCCACGGCTCCATCTGGCAGGCCATATCGTCGGGCGTCTCGTCGTACTCGCCCATGGCGTTGGGGAGCCCGGCGTTGGGGTAGGCCGAGATGCGCGCATCCGCATGCGCCGCCAGCTCCGCGAGATAGGGCCGCATGGTTGCGGCGCCGAGCGCGCAGTTGAGCCCGATCGAGAACGGCTTCAGGTGCCGCATGGAGTACCAGAATGCCTCCGGCGTCTGGCCCGAGAGGGTGCGCCCCGACAGGTCGGTGATCGTGCCGGAGATCATGACGGGCAGCTCGATGTCCTTCTCCTCGAACACCTCGAGCGTAGCGAAGCCCGCCGCCTTGGCGTTCAAGGTGTCGAAGATGGTCTCGATCAGGATGATGTCGACGCCGCCGTCGATGAGGCCGCGGATCTGCTCCTTGTAAGCTTCGCGCAGCTCATCGAAGTCGACGTTGCGGAAGCCGGGATCGCTGACCTTGGGCGAGATGGAGGCGGTGCGGTTGGTCGGGCCGACGGCGCCGGCGACGAAGCGCGGCTTGTCCGGCGTCTTCCTCGTCCACTTGTCGGCCGCCGCGCGTGCGATCTTCGCCGCCGCCACGTTCATCTCATAGGCGAGCGCCTCCATGCCGTAGTCGGCCATGGAGATGGCCTGCGCGTTGAAGGTATTGGTCTCGATGATGTCGGAGCCGGCCGCCAGATACGCTTCGTGGATCTTGCCGATGATCTGCGGCTGCGTCAGCACCAAGAGATCGTTGTTGCCTTTGACGTCGCGCTGCCAGTCCTTAAAACGCGCCCCGCGATAGCCGGCCTCGTCGAGCTTGTGGCGCTGGATCATGGTGCCCATGGCGCCGTCGATGATGAGGATGCGCTCATCGGCGGCCGCCAGAAGCGCGGCATAGCTTGGTTTTCTCTTCATGGGTGCCTCATACCGCTGCCTGCGCCTGCGGGCGCTTAGTGGCCTCGCGCTCGCGCAATCCCAAAAGGTGGCAGATCGCGTAGACGAGATCGGCGCGGTTCAACGTGTAAAAGTGGAATTTTTTCACGCCCTCATCGACAAGGTCCATGACCTGCTCGGTCGCCACCGCTGCGGCAACGAGATGGCTCGTCGTCGGGTCGTTGTCGAGGCCCTCGAAGCGCCGCGCAAGCCAGGAGGGGACGCTGGCGCCCGCCTTCTGGGCAAAGCCCGCAACCTGCTTGAAGTTGTGGATCGGCACGATGCCGGGCGTGATCGGCACCCAGATGCCGGCCGCGCGTGCGCGCTCGAGAAAGCGCAGGTAGTGGGTATTGTCGAAGCCGAACTGGGTGATGATGCGGTCGGCGCCGGCGTCGACCTTGGCTTTCAGGTTTTCAAGATCGGCGGCGGGAGTCGGGCTCTCGGGGTGCTTCTCGGGATAGCCCGCAACCGAGATCTCGAAGCGCGCGATCCTCTTCAGGCCGGCGACGAGATCGGCGGCATTGATGTAGCCGCCGGGGTGCGGCGCATACTTGGTGCCGGGTCCGCCGGCAGGATCGCCGCGCAGCGCCACGATATGGCGCACGCCGATGTCCCAATAGTCGCGCGCGACCGCGTCCACCTCCTCCTTCGTCGCGGCGACGCAGGTGAGGTGGGCGGCGGGCTTCAAGTCGGTCTCGCGCAGGATGCGGGCGAC
This sequence comes from Hyphomicrobium sp., assembly GCA_035517115.1. Lineage (GTDB taxonomy): Bacteria > Pseudomonadota > Alphaproteobacteria > Rhizobiales > Hyphomicrobiaceae > Hyphomicrobium_A. The sequence goes on along the minus strand of DATIZL010000072.1, from coordinate 3,270 downwards.
GGTGGCGTGCGTGCGCTCGCGCGTGGTGCCGCCAGCGCCATAGGTGACCGACACGAATTCCGGATGCAGCGGGGCGAGACGCTCGATCGCCGACCACAGCGCGGCTTCCATCTTCTCCGTCTTCGGCGGGAAGAACTCGAAGGAGACGTCGATCTCGCCGGTGCCGAGCAGCCGGCTCTTGCGCTCGGGATTGTTCGCCATCAGGGAGCCTCCTGCAGGGCATGCGCGGCCGTCTTGCGCAGGGCGGCAGCGGCCGGCCGCTCCGCGAGCCACAGCGAGACGGTGAGCTTCTCCGATCCGCTCTTCTTCTCGGGCGCGAGATCGCGGTGCTCGACGGGGTTGAGGCCCGCATCCTTGATCCATTGCGCCACCTGGCCGGGCGCAAAGCCCAACCGCTCATGGGCGTGCTCCTCGCGCAGGAACTCGAGCTCATGGGGCGCAAAGTCGACGATGAGCAGCTTGCCGCCCGGCGTCAGAACGCGCGCCGCCTCGCGGATCGCCAGCGCCGGCTGCGCCAGAAAGTGCAGCACCTGGTGCATCACGACCGCGTCAGCGACGCCATCGGGAAGCGCCAGCGCATAGATGTCGCCGTGGCGCACCTGGGCCCGGGCGATCCCAGCACGGGCGAGCTTGCTGCGCGCGTAGGCGAGCATCGCTTGGTTGAGGTCGAAGCCGAGCCCGCGTTCGTAGCGGCCGGCAAACAACTCCAGCGTGCGCCCCGTACCGGTGCCGAGATCGACGAGAAGCTTGAAAGGGCCCGGCCCCAGCGCCTCTCCCATCGCCTCCTCGACCTCGCATTCCGCCACGTGCAGGGCGCGGATGCGGTCCCAATCGGCGGCGTGCGTGCGGAAATAGCTTTGCGCGGCGCCCTCACGCTCGCGCTTTAGCGCGTCGGCCCGCTCGCGGTCGCGCGCGATTTCGGGGTCGGCGCCATCGACGAGGGCAAGCAGGTCGAGCGCAAGGCGGCCACCGGGCGCGCGGTCGGACACATGGAAGTAGGCCCAGCTCCCCTCGCGGAAGCGCTCGATGAGGCCCGCCTCGGCCAGGAGCTTCAGGTGCCGGCTGATGCGCGGCTGGCTTTGCCCGAGCACCTGGGTCAGATCCTTGACGTTGAGCTCACCCGCGGCGAGCAACAAAAGGATGCGCAGGCGCGTCGCCTCAGCCGCAGCTTTGAGCGCGGCCACAAGCTCGTCGCTGGCAAACGAACCCGCCATGGAGGGCCTCCTTGGGCTGGGGATCATATAAAGATATGTTTATATGTCAAGAGAATGGAGGCAATCTTAACCGCCCAAATCCGGCACGCCGGTTAACCAGCGGGTAAGCCCCTCCGTTTACCTTGATGGCGAAGGCTAGACAGGCACGGAAATCCTCATATGCGCGTCGCCATTTTCGACCGGGTCGATCCGCCGGTCCCCGTGGAGTTGCCCTTGCGTCTTATCGAAACCTGCTCTCGCCGCTCCGCCATGGTGCTGCTCATCCTGGCCATTCCGGCCGTATTCGGCTTGGGAATTGCCGTCCTTATGCTCATCCTGGAGGCGGTTGTCGTCCCCGGGCCGCGCGCGGCGCTCGCCCAGCATCCTGTGCTTGCGCTCGAGATCCTGACCGGCATCGCCTTTGGCGCCTACCTCATGGGCCTTCCCTTGAAGCGCCTCGTCGACCGCCTGGCCGCCACGCGCACCATTCTCATCGATGAGGCAACGGTCACCGTCACCGAAATGGGCCATTTCCGCGATCAAACCTGGTCGGCGCCGCGCTCGGCCTATAGCGGCATCACCCATCATGTGCGCGCGTCGCTATCGGGCACGCGGCACGAACTCATCCTCGTGCACCCCGAGCGCGACAAGTCGCTGCTCATAAGCCTCGCCCCGCGCATGCTGCAGAGTGAGGTCGATCGCGTGGCGGCGTTGCTCGGGTGCAAGGAAATCCCGCCGAGCGAACTCTATCGGCTTGGCGGCCGTTTGCCGCGCATTACCCTGCCAACATGGAGAAATCCCGCCCATGCCTGAGCAAATGCGCGTCCCAAAAAACGTCGTTATCCTCGCCCACCCTTCCCCAAAGCTCGAGTTCGCATTAACTAGTGAGTTGAAGGGGCAACAGCGGCCCGGAGGCCAGCAGACGCAGGTCTGCCTGTCGTTCCCTGGAGGGAGCCGAAACGAATGACGATTATCTCGTTGCGAGCCGCCTCACGCCGGCCGTGCCGCATCCTTGTGCTGTGCGGCGCCGCGCTGATCGCGCTTTCCGCCGCTGCGAGCGCGCAAACCACGGTCGCAGCGCCGACCGCTCCGGCAGCTCCCGCTGCCACGCGCGCCGCGGCCCCGCTGGCCGCTCCGAGTACCGCTCCCGCGGTGCCGCGCGATACCACCTCCTCGATCGAGCGTAGCGCGCAGGCGCCGGCTGCGCCGCAGGTGACGCCGCCTCCGGCGGCCGCCAAAGCGGACGTGCCGCCCGCGCGCAAGGAATCTCCTGCCGCCTACATGAAGCGCGTTGGCAACGACCTGCTGCTCGCTTCGCGGTCGGGCTCGGCGGCGCAGATCGCCATGGTGCTCAATGCGAATGCGGACGTGCAGTCGATCGGACTCAACGCGCTTGGCGACTACGCGCGCAGCCTGCCCAAGAGCGACCGCCCCCTGTATTTCAACGGCATGGTCAACTTCATCGCGCGCTACGCCGCCAAGGAGGCGCCCAAGTACCCGATCGCGCGCTTCGTCATCACCGCGCAGTCGCAGGATGATGCGCGCGGCACCTACGTCGACAGCCACATCACGCTCGCGAGCGGGGACGCCTACGACGTGCGCTGGCTCGTCGTGCGCCGCGACGGCGTCTACAAGGTGCGCGACGCGCAGGTGATCGGGTTCTGGATGACCTCGTTCCTCGACAACCTGTTCCAGAACTACATCAGCGAGAACGGCGGCAATCCGAAGTCGCTGGTCGTCGCTCTCAATCACTAGCCCTACCCGAGCCGCTGCGGGTACATATTGCCACGATCCGCATAGGTATCGGGGACGGAGCCGCTGCCTCCGTTTCCAATTCCCTGACACATTAAAGCGACAGCACACCCGAAACACCCACGCTATCTTGCCGCCGGCGGGATATTTGGGGGTCTGCGCGACCTACTCCGCCGGCTGCGCTGCCGCCGCGCCATGCGCTGATCCGGTGAGCAGGTTCGAGAGCTTGTCCAGATAGATGTAGATGATCGGCGTCGTGAACAGCGTCATCGCCTGGCTGAGGATGAGACCGCCGACCATGGCGTAGCCGAGCGGCTGGCGGATT
>DATIZL010000071.1:0-2890 GCA_035517115.1 Hyphomicrobium sp. | reverse complement strand
CCCGGCGAGGTTCCCGTGCGCGTCCTCGCCGGTGATCTCGTACAGGATCAGGTCCTGCAGGGTGACGACGTCGCCTTCCATGCCCAGCACCTCGGTGATGTGCGTGACCTTGCGGGAGCCGTCGCGAAGGCGCGCGACCTGGACGATGACGTCGACCGAGCCGGTGATCATCTCGCGGATGGTGCGAACGGGGAGCTGGTAGCCACCCATCATGATCATCGACTCCAAGCGGCTGATGGCCTCGCGCGGACTGTTGGAGTGCAGGGTTCCCATGGAGCCGTCGTGGCCGGTGTTCATCGCCTGCAACAAATCGAAGGCTTCGGCGCCGCGGACCTCGCCCACGATGATCCGCTCCGGGCGCATACGCAGGCAGTTCCTGACGAGATCGCGCATCTTGATCTCGCCCTCGCCCTCGAGATTGGGAGGACGCGTCTCGAGGCGGACGACGTGAGGCTGCTGCAGCTGAAGCTCGGCCGAGTCCTCGCAGGTGATGATGCGCTCATCATCGTCGATTGAGCCGGTCAAGCAATTGAGCAGCGTCGTCTTACCGGAGCCGGTGCCGCCGGAGATCAGCACGTTGCACCTGACGCGGCCGATGACCTCGAGGATGGTCCGGGTGTAGGGCGCAATGGTACCGAGCCGCGTCAGCTGCTCGAGATTCAAGCGGTCGCGCTTGAATTTGCGGATGGTGAGGGCGGGCCCGTCGATCGCCAGCGGCGGTGCGATCACGTTGACACGGGAGCCGTCGGGCAGGCGCGCGTCGCAGATGGGGCTCGATTCATCGACGCGGCGCCCGACCTGGCTGACGATGCGCTGGCAGATGTTCATAAGCTGCAGGTTGTCGGCGAAGCGCACGCCCGTCTTCTGCACCTTGCCGGCGACCTCGATGTAGGTCGTGTTGGCGCCGTTGACCATGATGTCGGCGATCTCATCGCGCGCGAGCAGCGGCTCGAGCGGCCCGTAGCCGAGCACGTCGTTGCAGATGTCCTCGAGCAGCTCCTCCTGCTCGGCGATCGACATGACGACGTTCTTGATCTGGATGATCTCGCTGACGATGTCGCGGATCTCCTCGCGCGCCGCCGCGCTATCGAGCTTGGCGAGCTGCGTCAGATCGATGGTATCGATCAGCGCGTTGAACACCGTCGTCTTGACGTCGTAGTACTCTTCGGAGTGACGGCGGGGCGAGTCCTGTGCGGGCGACGGAGATGCCGGCGGCGCCTTCGCTACCGGCTTTGCCTCGGGCGCCTTCGGCGCTTGCGCTTGAGCCGGAGCGGCGGCGGGTGCCTGTGGCAGCGGCCGCTGAGGGATTTCACTCGTACGCTTACCGAACATACTGCGAACCCTTACCGTTTAAGTTTTAATTTTTCGAGGAGAGGCGCCAGCGCCGAGGTCTTCTTTGCCGGCTGCATGTCCCTGCGGTGCGTCATGGCGAGCGCGATCTCGCGGAAGGCCGACGCCGACTTGGCCTTGGTGTTCAGCTCTTCGATCATCTGCCCGTTGTTGGCCGCCTGGCCGAAGATCTCGGTGTCGAAGTCGATGACGCAGATGGCTTTGAGACCGAGCGCGTTCTCGAACTCCTTCACGCTAATCTCCGGGCGCTTGGGCATGTTGACCATGTTCATGACGAGGCGCGGCTTGCTGTCGTTGCGCCGCGACTGGCCCAGGAGGTCGACGATGTTCTTCGCGTTGCGCAGGTTGGCGAGGTCTGGGGCCGCGGTGAGGATGACCTCGTCCGCCTGCAACAGGATGCTCTTCGTCCACGCCGTCCAGGTATGCGGCAGGTCTACGACCACATAGGGCACGTTCTGGCGCACCACATCGATGACCTGGTCGCAGCCCGCCACCGTGATGTCGTAGTCGCGGTCGAGAACGACGGGAGCGGCGAAGATCGACAGGTGCTCGGAGCACTTGGTCAGCAGGCGGTCGAGCAGCACCTCGTCGAGCCGCTCGGGGCTCGAAAGCGCGTCCGCGATGCCTTGGACCGGGTCCTGGTTGAAGTCGAGCCCCGTGGTGCCGAAGGCGAGATCGAGATCGGCGATCACGACGTTGGTCTTCAACAGCTCCGACAGCGCCCACGCCGTGTTGTGGCAGATGGTCGATGAGCCGACGCCGCCCTTGGCGCCGACGAAGGCGTAGACGTGGCCGACCGGCTCCGTCTCGGGATTGTTGTAGAGATTGGAGATGGCCTCCATCAATTGCAGCGGGGCCACCGGCTCGACCAGGTACTCGCTGACGCCGCGCTTCAGTAGGTCGCGGTAGAGCACGATGTCGTTGGTGTGCCCGACGACGATGACCTTCGTGCCCGGATCGCAACATTCGGCCAGGCGATCGAGCTCGGCGATAATCTGCTCGCGCGGCAGCGTGCTCTCGAGGATGATGAGGTTCGGCGTCGGGTTCTGCTGATAATGCGCAACGGCCGCCTCGATCCCGCCCATGTGCACGTTGACGTGCGCCTTGGCGAGACGGCGGTCCTCGGCGGCAATCTGCACGATCTCCGCCATGGCGGTGTTCTCGCAAAAGGCCTGAATGGAGATGCGCGGAATGGGGCGCGCACGCGCGCTCACCGGCTGCCCGGCGGGCGGCGCTTCATCGCCCGGCAGCCCGACGTCGAGCTCGTGCACCTCTTCGGTGCCCGGAGCGGGGTGAGCGTGCTTCGACATGACCTTCAGTGACCTTCTTGCCTATGCGAGCCCTACTGGCTGGTGTCCTTGTTCACGCGTTCGTCAGGAGACTTCTTCGCACCCGTGGGCTGGCCGTTGATGTACTTGGTGAACACTTGGTCGCGGCGCATGCTGTCGCGTGCGGTCTCGCTGCGCGGTCCGAGCAGATCGGCGGGGTTGGCGACCATGGCGCCGAGGTTGTGCTGGTTGGCGCAGCCGAGATCGGGATA
>DATIZL010000070.1:0-31370 GCA_035517115.1 Hyphomicrobium sp. | reverse complement strand
CTTAGGCCTTGAAGCTTGCCCCGCTTTTACCCAATCCTAAGCCGCCTTTGCCATCGTTGCGACGACTTGGCGCCAAGCTGCGCCTCTAAGCTGCGGCGCTATAGATGGCGGCGAACGGTGGCGGTTGCAGCATGCGCGTGCGTCCGGCGGACGTGATCTCTGCGAGGATGCGCAGGGCTGGCCGCCGTCCGCAAATGGCGGACCGCAGCGGTGTCCGCGTCTCCTCCACCTTGCTCGCGATGGCGGCTGCGGCACTGGGCGGCTGCTCCGACTTCGATGGTCCTGACCCCAAGTACGGCGTATCGGCGAGTCCCCGCGTCGCCACGGGAGCAACCGTGCCCAAGGGTGGCGGCGACTACAAGCTCGGGCGCCCCTACAAGGTGGCGGGCCGCTGGTACGTGCCGCGCGCGGTGGCGAGCTACGATCGCTCCGGCGTCGCCTCCTGGTACGGCTCGGCCTTCCACGGGCGCCGCACGGCCAACGGCGAGGTCTACGACATGAATGCCCTGACCGCCGGGCACCCGACCCTGCCGATGCCGTCCTATGCCTATGTGACGAACCTGCAGAACGGCCGCACCATCATGGTGCGCATCAACGACCGCGGTCCCTACGTCAACGACCGCCTCATCGACCTGTCGTGGCGGTCGGCGAAGGAGCTCGGCTTCGCCACCCGCGGGCTGGCGCGGGTGCGCGTGCGCTATGCGGGGCCCGCTCCCCTCGATGGATCGGACGCGACCGAGCAGCAGTACCTCGCCGCGCAGTCCTGGCATGCCGAATCCGATCGGGCCGTGGCCCAGAACGAGCGCACGGAGCCGCCGCTTGACGCGATGGCGGCACTTGAATCCGAGCCCAACTGGTCCGTCGCCGGCTACCGCCAGCGTCTCGACAGCCAGCGCCGCGGGCCGGGGGCCCGCGAGGCGCTCGGCGGCCCGGAGTCCTCGATCATCGACGTCGGACCGTTTGCGACCCTGGCGGAAGCCGAGCGCATGCGCCACGTGCTTAAGGATGTCGCCTTGGCCGTCATCGACAACACGGGGACCGACGACCTCCCGGCCTACCGAGTCCGCGCCGTACCCTTGAATGGGTCGGCGACGGAGATCGCCGGGGTCCCGATCGGGAGGCTCGGCGGCGACGCTGGCGTGCCGGCGTCGCGCTTACGTAAGGATTGAGGCGTATGCCGTTGACTCTCTCCGCGCGGTGATTTGATAGTCGGCGGGCATCCGATTTCGGCCAGAGGTGCAAGGGAATCATGGCGGGTTTCGACAATTGGCACGCGCGCCGGGCCCTCCTCGGCGTCGCCGCGGTCCTCGGCCTCGCGATCACCCTTGCGGCGTCCGTGTGGGCGGCCCCGACCGATAGCGCGCCATTTGCGACGCGCGCGCGGGCGGCGGTGCTCATGGACGGCGATACCGGCGCCATCATGTTTCAGCACAACGCCGACGAGCTCATGCCGCCGGCGAGCGTCAGCAAGCTGATGACGCTCGAGATCGCGTTCCAGGCCATCAAGGACGGGCGCCTCAAGCTCGACGACGATTGCACCATGAGCGTGCACGCCTGGAGGACCGGCGGCGCTCCTTCGCGCACGTCCGCGATGTTCGTTCCCGTCAACAAGACGGCCAAGGTCGAGGAGCTCATCCGCGGGATGATCATTCAGTCCGCCAACGACGCCGCCATAGCGCTTGCCGAGTGCATGGCGGGCTCGGAGGAGAACTTCGCCAAGCGCATGAACGTGGAGGCGAAGAAAATCGGGCTGACGCGGTCGGTGTTCAAGAACCCGACCGGCTTGTTCGACGCCGACCACGTGATGAGCGCGCGCGAGATCGCCAAGCTCGCCTACTACATCATCAAGACGCACCCGGAGTTCTACAAGTACTTCGGGGAGAAGGAGTTCGCCTACAGCAAATACAAATTCCGCAACCGCAACCCGCTTCTGTCGACCGACATCGGCGCCGACGGGCTCAAGACGGGCCAGCTCAAGGAGTCCGGCTTCCATCTCGTGGGCTCCGCCGTGCAGGGCGACAAGCGCTTGATCGCGGTCGTCATGGGTCTCGCAAGCCCGGAGCAGGGCGGAGCGGAGGCGCAGCGTCTGCTCGACTGGGGATTCAAGGGTTTTGCGCCGTTCAAGCTGTTCGATGCCGGCGAGACGGTCGGACGCGCTCGCGTCTGGGGCGGGCAGAGCTTCTACGTGTCGCTGACCGGCAAAGGGCCGATCATGGCGATCCTGCCGCGCGTGCCGCCCAATCCCAAGCTCAAGGGGGAGATCACCTACGTCGGCCCGTTGAAGCCGCCGATCAAGAAAGGCGACCGGGTGGCGACCCTGCGCGTGACGGGCCCCAACAACACCGTCAACGAGGTGCCGCTCTATGCCGCCGAGGACGTCGAGCCGGGCGGCATCGTGCGCCGCGGGCTCGATTCGCTCGCCCATCTGGCACTCGGCTGGGTGCTCTAGCTCGCCTGCCGCCGGCGTGATAGGCACGGGGCCCTCGGGACAGCTCAACCGGGCGGCGATATGGCGGTCGGCAAGTTCATCACCTTTGAGGGCGGCGAAGGCTCGGGCAAGTCGACCCAGGCGAGCCGCCTTGCCGAGCGGTTGGAGGAGCTCGGCATCGGGGTGGTGCTGACGCGCGAGCCCGGCGGCTCGGCCTTCGCGGAAGCCCTGCGCACGGTGATCCTCGATCCGGAGATGCCGCCGCTTTCGGCGCTCTCGGAGGCGCTCCTGTTCTATTCGGCGCGCGCCGATCACCTCGACAAGACCATCCGCCCCGCCCTCAACGCGGGTCAATGGGTGATCTCCGACCGCTTCTCGGATTCGACCCGGGTCTATCAATGCGCGGCGGGCGGCTTGCCGACCGAGACGTTCGATGCGCTCGAGGAGATGGTGGTGGCGCCGACGACGCCCGATCTCACCTTTATTCTCGATCTGCCCGCCGAGCTCGGGTTGGGTCGCGCGCACGGGCGCCGGCGCGCAGCCAAGTTCGATCCGGAGGAGCCCGACGCCTACGAGAAGCGCGATCTGGCGTTCCACTGGAAGCTGCGCGAGGCCTTCGCGGCGATCGCCAAATCCGAGCCGCAACGTTGCGTGCTGATCGATGCGAGCGCGGAGCCGGCGGCCGTCGCCGACGCCATCTGGAGCGCGGTCGAGGCGCGGCTCTTGGCGGAGACGGACTGATGGCGCGCGCGGCCGCGACGGAAATCGAGGAGCTGCCGGAGGCCGACCGGCTCGAAGGCTTTCCGCACCCGCGCGAGACGAAAAAGCTCTTTGGCCACGCGAGCGCCGAGCGCGCCCTCGCCGAATCGCTGAGCGAGGGCCGCATGCACCACGCGTGGCTGCTTAGCGGGCGCAAGGGCGTCGGCAAGGCGACGCTCGCCTACCGCTTCGCGCGCGCCGCGCTCGCACATCCGAGCGAACGGCGATCGGATCGCGCGAGCCTCGATATCGCCGACGATACTCGTGCCGCGCGGCAGGTGCGCGCTCTCTCGCATCCAGGGCTGCTCGTGCTGCGGCGTCCCTACGACGAGAAGGCCAAGCGCTTTGCCACCAGCATTCCCATCGACGAGGTGCGGCGCTTGCGCTCGTTCCTGTCGCACAGCGCGGGCGAGGAGGCCTGGCGCGTCGTCATCGTCGATGAGGCGAACGAGCTCAACGTCAACGCCGCCAACGCGCTTCTAAAGTCGCTGGAGGAGCCGCCCGCGCGCGCGGTGTTTCTGCTCATATCCTCCGCGCCGGGACAGCTGCTGCCGACCATCCGCTCCCGCTGTCGCGCGCTGGCGCTGCAACCCTTGTCGAGCACGGATCTGCGGATGGCCGCGACGCAGGCCTTCGAGGCGGCGGCCCTTGCGCCTCCCGATGCTACCTCGTGGCCCGCGCTCGTGCGCCTCGCCGAGGGCAGCGTCGGGCGGCTGCTCAGCCTACAAGGTGCCGGCGGGCTCGAGCTCAACGCGCTCATCGGCAAGCTCGTGGCGAGCGCGCCTCGGATCGACTGGCGCGCGGTGCATGCGCTGTCGGACGAGCTGCAGCCCATGGCGGCGCAGGCGCGCTTTGAGCTCTTCTACGAGCTGCTGCTCGATTATCTCGCCCGCTTGATCCGGGCCCAGGGGGCCGGGGAGGGGGAGAAGCAGGACCGAGAGGCGGCCGCGCGATTGATCGGCGAGGGGCGGCTTGCCTCGTTCGCCGCGCTGTGGGAAAGAATTGGCCGCGAAAAGACGGATGCGCTGGCGCTCAATCTCGACCGCAAGGCCCTCATTCTCGAGACCTTCGCCGACCTGGCCGCCGCCGCAGAGGACCGCAAACCCGCCTAGCAGATGCCCGCGATGCACAGGTTCAGAAACAAGGCCCCCCGCTCCGCCCGAATGTGAGGCGAGGAGCGACGCGACCTGTCGCACGTCGACCCCTGTCTTCAACCATCTGTGAGCACGAGGACCTGAAGTCCCATGAGCGGGCGCGCGAAGTTCTACATCACGACCGCGATCTCCTATCCCAACGGCGAGCCGCACATCGGCCACGCCTACGAGGCCATTGCGACCGACGCCATTGCCCGCTTCGAGCGGCTCGACGGCAAGGACGTGTTCTTCTTGACCGGCACCGACGAGCACGGCCTCAAGATGAAGCAGACGGCGGCGAAAGAGGGGCTCACCCCGCGCGAGCTCGCCGACCGCAACACCAAGCGCTTCCGCGAGATGGCCGGACTGCTCGGCCTCTCCAACGACGATTTCATCCGAACGACGGAGCCGCGCCACTACGCGGCCTCGATCGAGATCTGGCGCCGCATGGAAAAGGCCGGTGACATCTTCTTGAAGAACTACGGCGGCTGGTATTCGGTCCGCGACGAGGCCTTCTACAACGAGAGCGAGACGATCCTCGGCGAGGACAAGGTCCGGCGCGGACCTCAAGGGACGCCCGTCGAGTGGACCGAGGAGGAGACGTACTTCTTCCGCCTCTCCGCCTACGAGGAGCGGCTCATCAAGCATTACGAGCAGAACCCGGACTTCATTCTGCCGCCGGAACGGCGCAACGAGGTCGTGAGCTTCGTCAAGGGCGGGCTCGAAGACCTGTCGATCTCGCGCACCACGCTCGACTGGGGCATCCCGGTGCCGGTCGCCAAGCGCGAGGAGGGAGCGAACGCGCCGCGGCACGTCATGTACGTGTGGGTCGATGCGCTGACGAACTACCTGACGGGCGTGGGCTTCCCGGACGAGGCGAACCCGCTCTGGCCCTACTGGCCTGCCAACGTGCACGTGATCGGCAAGGACATCCTGCGCTTTCACGCCGTCTACTGGCCGGCGTTCTTGATGTCTGCCGGCTTGCCGCTGCCCAAGCGCGTGTTCAGCCACGGCTTCGTGCTCTCTAAGGGCGAGAAGATGTCGAAGTCGGTCGGCAACGTCGTCAATCCGTTCGACCTCGTGCACGCCTACGGGCTCGATCCCGTGCGCTACTTCTTCTTGCGCGAGGTGAATTTCGGGCAAGACGGCAACTACAGCCCCGAGGCGATCGCCAACCGCATCAACGCCGACCTCGCCAACGACCTTGGCAACCTCGCCCAGCGGTCGCTGTCGATGATCGCCAAGAACTGCAGTGGCACGGTCCCCGAGCCCGGCGAGTTCACCGAGGCGGACACCACGATCCTTGCTGCGGCCGATGCGCTCTATGTTAGAGCGCGCGAGGCCATGGACCGTCAGGCCATCACCAAGTACCTCGATGCGGTGTGGGCCGTGGTGGCGGACGCCAACCGCTACTTCGCGGGCGAGGAGCCGTGGGCGAAAAAGAAGACAGACCCCAAGCGCATGGAGACCATTCTCTATGTGACCGCCGAGGTCGTGCGCCAGGTCGCAGTGCTTGCGGCACCCGTGATGCCACAGTCGGCGCAGAAGCTGCTCGACCTCTTGGCCCAGCCCGAGGAGGCGCGTGCGTTCAAGGCGCTGGGCGCGGCGGGTAGGCTCGTGCCCGGCACGGTGCTGCCGGAGCCGGCCGGCGTGTTCCCGCGCTACGTGGCGCCGGATTCGGAACCGCCGCCCGAGAAGCCGGCGCCTCCGCCGAAGAAGGCCCCCAAGGGCAAAGCGTGATGCTCGTCGACCACCATTGCCATCTCGACTTCCCGCAGCTCGCCAAGGACCGCGAGGGGCTGCTGCAGCGCGCGCGGGAAGCGGGTGTCGGCGTCATCGTCACCATATCGACGCGCATCCGCCGCCTGCCCGAGCTCATTGCGATCGCGGAGGCGCACCCGAATATCTACTGCTCGGTCGGCACGCATCCGCACAACGCGCACGAGGAGCTCGATATTCCGCTGGAGGAGATCGTGCGCTTGAGCGAGCATCCCAAGGTCGTCGCCATCGGCGAGGCGGGTCTCGACTACTTCTACAAGCACTCGACGCCGGAGGCGCAGGCGGAGGGCTTCCGCCGCCACATTGCCGCGGCGCGCATGACCGGTCTGCCGCTCGAGATCCACACCCGCGAAGCCGACGCCGATACGGCGCGCATCCTCGAGGAGGAGCACGCCAAGGGGCCGTTTCCGGCGATCCTGCACTGCTACACCGGCGGCGCCGATCTTGCGCGCCGCGCCCTGGCGCTCGGGCTTTATGTGTCCTTCACCGGCGTCGTCACCTTCAAGAAGTCGGAGGCGCTGCGCGAGATCGCCAAGTCCGTGCCGCTCGACCGCCTGCTCGTGGAGACGGATGCACCGTTCCTTGCACCCGAGCCCTATCGCGGCAAGATCAACGAGCCCTCCTACGTGGTGCACACGGCCCGCACGCTCGCGCAAGTGAAAGGCGTGACGCCCGACGAGCTTGCGGCGGCGACGAGTGAGAACTTCTTCCGGCTGTTCCGCAAGGTGGCGCGCCCGCAAGCCGCGGGTACTGCTGCCGCATGAGCTTCCGCGCCACCATCCTCGGCTGCGGCTCCTCCGGCGGCGTCCCGCGGCTCGGTGCCATGTGGGGCGCCTGCGATTCGCAGAATCCCAAGAACCGGCGGCGCCGCTGCGGGCTGCTCGTCGAGCGGCTCGGCCATGGGCGCCATACGACGGTATTGGTCGACACCTCGCCCGATCTGCGGGAGCAGCTATTGAGCGTGCGGTGTGAGGCCCTCGACGGCGTGCTCTACACGCACGACCACGCCGATCACACGCACGGCATCGACGACCTGCGCATGCTCGCCTACGCGATGAAGCGGCGCATCGACGTGTGGGCGGACGCCGGCACGCTCGCGAGCCTCGAGGCGCGCTTCGGCTACTGCTTTGCCACCCAGCCCGGTTCCTCCTACCCGCCCATCCTCAGCGCCCACACGCTGAGCCCGCCCGCTGCGGTGCGCGTCGAGGGGCCGACGGGCATCGTGGAGTCCGTTCCCGTACCGCAGACGCACGGCGATATCGCCTCGCTCGGGTTCCGCTTCGGCTCCCTCGCCTATTCGCCCGACATCAGCGACGTGCCCGAGGCGGCGGCGGAGCTGCTGCAAGGGCTCGATGTGTGGATCGTCGACGCGCTGCGCTTCACGCCGCATCCGAGCCACTTCAGCGTCAAGCAAGCGCTGGCCTGGATCGATCGCCTAAAGCCCAAGCGGGCGATCCTCACGCACATGACGACCGATCTCGACTACGCGGCGCTCCAGCGCGAGCTGCCCGGGGGCGTCGAACCCGCCTACGACGGCATGGTCATCGAATTCGGCTGATACGGACGCTCACTCGTCGCCGTTGGCCGGCAGCGACAGCTTCGGCTTCTGCCATTCGCGGAAGCTCACCACGCAGCCGTTGAAGGTGCAGCCGGGCGAGGCCAGATCGAGGAACAACGGCACCACGTCCTCGGGCGCCGGCAGCGTCATCGGGTCCTCGCCGGGAAACGCCTTGGCGCGCATTTGCGTGCGCACGGGGCCGGGGTTCACGAGGTTGACGCGCAAAGGCGTGCTTGCGACCTCGTGTGCGTAGGTCTTGACGAGGGCTTCGAGGCCGGCCTTGGACACGGCAAAGGGTCCCCAGTAGGCGCTCTTCGCGCTCGAGGCGCCGCAGGTGACGAACACCGCGCGGCCGGCATCGGAGCGTTTCAAGAGCGGGTCCAGCGTACGGACGAGCCGCCAGTTGGCCGACAAATTAGTCTCCATGACGGCGTTCCAGGCCTCCTCGGTGACGTGATGGAGCGGCGACAGCGGCCCGAGAATGCCGGCGCTGCCGATGAGAATGTCGAGCTTGCCCCAGCGCTGGTAGAGCGTCGGCCCGAGCTGATCGATCTTGTCGCCCTTGCGGATGTCGAGCTCGAGCAGGGTGGCCTTCCCGCCGAGGGCGCGGATCTCGTCGTCGAGCTCTTCGAGGCCGCCGATGGTGCGCGCTGCGATGATGACATTCGCGCCCTGGCGGGCGAGCTCCAGCGCGACGGCTCGGCCGATGCCGCGGGAGGCGCCGGTCACGAGCGCCAGGCGATCTTTGAAAGGCTTATTATCTTGCATGCCTGGTTTTGGGGGCTGGCGTCAGCCGTCTCACCGACAGCTAGCGGGCGCCCGCGCGCGAGGCAAGCCCCGCCGCTGCGACTGGTTTCCAGGAGCCTGAAACCGGAGCAAAGTCGAGGTGGCTATCCAACCTCGGCCAGCAAGGAGAGCTGGCGCGGCACCGACTGTCCGCTCTGGTCGACGAGGGGCGTCGGATACTCGCCCGTGAAGCAGTGGTCGGTGAACTGCGGGCTGCGCGCGTCGCGGTGGTCGTAGCCCACGGCGCGGTAGATGCCGTCGACGGACAGGAAGGCGAGGCTGTCGGCGCCCAGGAACTGACGCATCCCTTCGAGGTCCTTGTTGGCCGCCAGCAGATCGATCTTATCGGGCGTGTCGATGCCGTAATAGTCGGGGTGGGTGATCGGCGGCGAGGCGATGCGCATGTGGACCTCCCGCGCCCCGGCCTCGTACATGAGCTGCACGATCTTCTTCGAGGTGGTGCCGCGGACGACGCTGTCGTCCACGAGCACGATGCGCTTGCCGCGGATGACGCTGGAGTTGGCCGAGTGTTTGAGCTTGACGCCGAGCGCGCGGATGCGCTGCTCGGGCTCGATGAAGGTGCGCCCGACGTAGTGGTTGCGGATGATGCCGAGCTCGAAGGGAACGTTCGCTTCCTGCGCGAAGCCGATGGAGGCGGGCACGCCCGAATCGGGGATCGGCACGATAACGTCGGCGCCCGATGGCGGCGCCTCGCGCGCGAGCTGCACGCCCATCTGCTTGCGGATGTCGTAGACGGTGCGCCCGCCGATGACGGAGTCGGGCCGGGCAAAATAGATGTACTCGAAGATGCAGGGGCGCGCCGGGCGCATGGGGAAGGGGCGGTGGCTCTCAAGGCCCGCCTCGGTGATGACGACCACCTCGCCGTTCTCCACCTCGCGCACGAACTCGGCGCCCACCATGTCGAGCGCGCACGTCTCTGAGGCGAGCACATAGGAGGAGCCGAGCCGGCCGATGACGAGCGGGCGGATGCCGACGGGGTCGCGCGCGCCGATCAGCATCTCGTTGGTCAGGCACACGAGCGCATAGGCGCCTTCGATCTGGCGCAGCGCCTCGACGAAGCGCTCGACGATGCGGCGCTTCTGCGAGCGCGACAGGAGATGCAGGATGACCTCGGTGTCGGAGGTCGACTGGCAGATGGCGCCCGAGGAGATGAGCTCCTGGCGCACGGTCAAGGCGTTGGTCAGGTTGCCGTTATGGGCGACGGCGAAGCCGCCGGTGTCGATGTCGGCAAACAGCGGCTGCACGTTGCGCAGCACGGGATCGCCGCAGGTCGAGTAGCGATTGTGCCCGATGGCCATGTGGCCCTGCAGGCGTTGGATGACGCTGGCGCGGGAGAAGTTGTCGCCGACGAGGCCCATGCGGCGCTCGGAGTGGAACTGCTTGCCGTCGAAGGCGACGATGCCGCAGGCCTCTTGGCCGCGGTGCTGCAGCGCATGCAGGCCGAGCGCAGTGATGGCGGCGGCTTCAGGGTGCCCAAAAACGCCGAAGACCCCGCATTCCTCGCGGAGTCTATCGTCGTCGTGGCGCGAAGGGGCCGGAGTTTGCCGTTGCACGTCAGCTTCGAGCCGAAGAGTCATGGTCACCTCCCGCTGGTGGCCTGCCGCTGCCCGACGAAGATACGCATCTGTTAACGCTCGCAGGTATACGCCGGACTCATCTGCGGCGCCCCCCTGGTACGTGACACAAATATGATGTTTTCCGGGCGCTTCAAGCGCTAATTCGTCACCCCCGCCCTTTTTCAGGGGGCCTGTTGTTGCTCCTCTTGCGGCGGAGCCGCCTGCTCGCCCGGCGGAGCCGTCAACGAGGACGGCAGGTGGGCGTCAACCACGGCAAATATGAAATTGCTGGTTGTGACGATGGCCGGCAGGGATATGGCGCGCTCGACCCATACGGGGAGATCTCCCGGACCGCACTTCGCCCCGAAATCCCCGGTCTGCGAGCCTTTGCAAAGGAAGAAGGCGGCCAGCATGTAGGATACGACGATGATGATGAACCCGCGGGCGACGCCGAAAAGGAATCCCAGCACGCGGTCGATCATGCCGATGCGGCTGTCGAGAATCGCATCCGAGATGCGCCCGGTGATGAGGTGCACCACGATGAGGACGATGAGGAAAACGACCGCGCCGATGGCGCCCTGCGCCACCTTCACGGGCGCGCTGATCTTGTCGGCGAGCTCGGCCGCGATGGGCTGCTGGTAGATCACCACGTAGAACGATGCTGCGGCCGCGACCAGCCACGAGGCAATCGACAGCATCTCGCGCGCAAATCCGCGATACATCGCCAACAGGCCCGAGATGAAGCAGAGGGCCAGCAGTGCGGCGTCGAGATAGGTGATCGGTCCCAGCATGATCGCCCCGGGTTTCTGCGGCTCAACGGAGGTCTAAGTGCCGCTTGTCAGTCGCATGACGGGCCCCCATCCGCAAGCTCCCTCAGGTGCGCGATGCGCCCGAGTTTCAGCTTTGTGGCGGCACCTTCGAGCTCGCCGCGCACCGGGAGCACGGCCTCGCGAAATCCGAGCTTTTGCGCCTCCTTGAGGCGCGGCCCCATGAGCGGGATGGCGTTCACCGCACCCGATAAGGAGACCTCGCCGAAGTGAACCCGGTGTCGCGGAATCGCAACACCCGAAAGGGAGGACAGGAGCGCCGCCGCAGCGGCTAAGTCCGCCGCCGGCTCGTTGATTTTCAGGCCTCCTGCCACGTTGAGGTAGACGTCGTGGCCGGAGAAGGCGACGCCGGTGCGTGCCTCCAGCACGGCGAGCAGCATCGACAGCCGGTTCGAGTCCCAGCCGACGACGGCACGGCGGGGCGTGCCGAGGCCCGAGGGCGCGACGAGGGCTTGGATCTCGACGAGCAGGGGGCGGGTCCCCTCCATGCCGGCAAAGATGGCAGCTCCCGGGCTCGAGGCCTCGCGGTCGCCGAGGAACAGCTCCGAGGGGTTCGAGACCTGGCGCAGCCCCTCCGAGGCCATCTCGAACACGCCGATCTCGTCGGTGGCGCCGAAGCGGTTCTTGACCGCGCGCAGGATGCGATAGGAGTGCCCGCGATCGCCTTCGAAATACAACACGGTGTCGACCATGTGCTCGATGACCTTCGGGCCGGCGATCTGGCCCTCCTTGGTCACGTGGCCGACGAGCAGGAGCGCGCTGCCGGCGCGTTTGGCATGGCGGATGAGGGCCTGGGCGGCTGCGCGCACCTGGCTGACGGTCCCGGGCGCTGCCTCGATGGCCTCGGCCCACAGCGTCTGGATCGAGTCGATGACGACGAGATCGGCAGGTTTGCCGTGCTCGAGGGTGGCGAGGATGCTGGCGAGGCTCGTCTCGCAGGCGAGTTCCACCGGTGCATCCGAGAGCCCGAGCCGCTCGGCGCGCAGGCGCACCTGCGCGGCGGCTTCCTCGCCGGAAATATAGATGGCACGGCGTCCGGTGCGGGACAGTGCGGCAGCGAGCTGCAAGAGTAGTGTCGATTTGCCGATGCCGGGCTCGCCGCCGATGAGCAGAGCCGAGCCCGGAACAATGCCGCCGCCGGTGACGCGATCGAGCTCGGCAAGCCCGGTCGAGAAGCGCGGCGCCTCGCTCGCACGGCCCTTGAGGCTCTCGAGTGAAATGACGCGGCCGCTACTCCCTCTGCGCGCGAGGCCCGAGCCCGGCGGCGCCACGACGTCCGCTTCCTCGATCAGCGTGTTCCACTCTTCGCAGGACGGGCACTTGCCGGCCCAACGCGGCGAGACGGCCCCGCAGTTCTGGCACACGAAGGTCGATTTGTTCGGCTTGGCCATGCGGGATCAATTGCCCTCGTCGAGATAGACGCGGTGGAAGCGGGAGCCGAGCCGCGTCAGCACCTCGTAACCGATGGTCTTGGCGGCGGCGCCCACGCTCTCGATCGTGAGCTCGGGCGCAATGAGATCGGCCCAGTCGCCGCGCCCCGGCGCAGGGGCATCGATGTCCGTCACGTCGACGGTGATGAGGTCCATGGACACGCGGCCGACGATCGGCGCGCGCTTGCCGCGGATAGAAACCGCGCCGCCCGGCGCGTCGTTGGTCGCGCTCGCGTGGCGGAAAACGCCGTCGGCGTAGCCGGCCGCGATCGTCGCGATGCGCCGCGGAGTGAGCGCGCGGTAGCTCGCCGAGTAGCCGATGCGCCCGCCCGCGGCGACCTCCTGCACCTGCAGGATGCGCGCGCTGACGCGCACGACCGGACGCACGGGCATGACGCGCTGGGGTGCGGCCTGGCCGCCGTAGATCGCATAGCCCGGACGCACGAGATCGAAGTGGAACGCACGGCCGAGCATGAGGCCGTCGGAGGCGGCGAGACTCGCGCGGGCGACGGGAAGCTGCGCCCGCAGCTGATTGAATGTGTCGAGCTGCTCGCGGTTCATGGGGTGGTCGGCCTCGTCCGCGCAAGCAAGATGGCTCATGATGAGCGCCAGGTTGAGCTGTTGCAGGAGCGCGGCGTCGCTGGCGAGGCGCGCCACCTCGGGCCCGCGCAGACCCAGCCGGTTGAGCCCGGTGTCGATGTGGAGAGCCACCGGCGGCGCGCTTCCCGAGCGGGCGGCGAGGGAAGCCCACGCGCGCGCTTCGTCGAGGCAGGAGAGCACGGGGATCGCGCACAAGGCCGCCACGTCCTTCTCGGTGCGCGGCAACAGCCCGTCGAGAATGAAGATCGCGGCCCCGGGCGCGAGCGTGCGGGCCTCGCGCGCTTCCTCCAGCGTTGCGACGAAGAACGAGCGGCAGCCGGCGTCGAGCAGAGCCGGGATGACGCGCTCAGCTCCAAGACCATAGGCGTCGGCCTTGACCACGGCGGCGCATTCGGCCGGCGCTACGTGGCGCGCGAGCGCGCGCCAGTTGGCGCGCACCTGCGCGAGATCGATGGTGATGACGCCCGTTGCTCCGGCCGGGATGCTCGCGTCCGCGCGCGCCGCAGGGGTTTGCAGTGCCCCCTCCGCGGTGCGCGGAGCGGGGTCTGCGTCGTCGGCCGGTAGCGTCGGGCGGACCCGGATATCGTGCACGAACCTTCTCCCCCGAGAAGCCGGAAGGGCCTCTCCTTGTAGCGGAGAATCGCGGTGCAAACGAGGCGCCTAGCGGACGTAGTCGGGGACCTGGTGGTGCCGCTCCAGGTTGGAAAACCGCGTAAATTGGCCTTCGAAGGCCAGGGGCACGGTGCCGGTGGGGCCGTGGCGCTGCTTGCCGATGATGACCTCGGCCTTGCCGTGCACGCGGCTCATCTCGGCCATCCAGTCGCCGAACTTGGCGTCGGTCTCGTCGGGCTTGCGCCGCTCCACGTAATACTCCTCGCGGAACACGAACATGACGACGTCGGCGTCCTGCTCGATAGAGCCCGACTCGCGCAGGTCGGAGAGCTGCGGCCGCTTGTCGTCGCGGCTCTCAACCTGACGCGAGAGCTGCGAGAGCGCCAGGATCGGCACGTTGAGCTCCTTGGCGAGAGCCTTCAAGCCCGTGGTGATCTCGGACACCTCCTGCACGCGGCCCTCGGTCAGGCGTTTGTGCCCGGTCAGCAGCTGCAGGTAGTCGACGACGACGAGCCCGAGGCCCTTCTGACGCTTCAGCTTGCGCGCGCGGGCGGCGAGCTGCGCCACCGAGATGCCGCCCGTCTGGTCGATATAGAGCGGGATGTGGCTCATCTCCTGGGAGGCGAGCACGAGGTTGGAGAACTCGTCCTGGCTGATCATGCCGCGGCGGATCTTCTCCGAGGAGATCTGCGCCTGCTCGGAGAGGATGCGGGTGGCGAGCTGTTCGGCCGACATCTCGAGCGAGAAGAAGCCGACGACGGCGCCATCGACGACCTTGTCGGTGCCGTCCGCCTGGCGCTCGACCTTGTGGTGCTTGGCGATTTGATAGGCGATGTTGGTCGCGAGCGCGGTCTTGCCCATCGAAGGGCGGCCGGCGAGGATGATGAGGTCCGAGTTCTGCAAACCGCCGAGCTTGGCGTCGAGATCGGTCAAGCCGGTCGCTAGCCCCGACAGATGGCCCGACCGCTGGTAGGCGGCGTTGGCCATGTCGATGGCGTTGGTCAGCGCGGTGCCGAAGCCCAGGAAGCCTTGTCCGTACTTGCGCTGCTCGGCGAGATCGTAAAGCCGCGTCTCGGCGTCCTGGATCTGGGCCTGCGGCGGGAAATCGACCGGGCTGTCGTAGGCCCCCGTCACCATGTCCTCGCCGATGATGATGAGCGCGCGGCGGGTGGCGAGGTCGTAGATGGTGCGGCCGTAGTCCTCGGCGTTGATGATGGTGGTGGCGTTGGCCGCCAGCGTGCCGAGATATTGCGGCACCGTCAGGTTGGGCGAGATCGGCTCGGCCCGCTCGAAGAAGGTCCTGAGCGTGATCGGCGTCGCGTTCTTGCCGGCGTGAATGAGCTTTCCCGCCGTCTCGAAGATCTGCTGGTGCAGCGGATCGAAGAAGTGGTGGGGCTCGAGGAAGCCGGACACCCGGTCCATGGCCTCGTTGTTGACGAGGATGGCGCCGAGCAATGCCTGCTCGGCCTCCAGGTTGTGGGGGGCCTGCCGGAAGGGGAGCGCCTCGTCGGCGGGCGCCGACTTGAGGCGGTCGGAAACGAGGGTCGCTTTTTGTGCCATGCGGCGGACCCTATCCGATTCCGCAGGGCCGCCGTCGAGCCGTCAAGGGGTCCCGTCCCCGCTATGCACACGGGGACGGGAAATCGCTTGGATGAGCGCGAATCGGGCGCGGTGGCCGGATTTTGGGGGTGCTTAAGCGCCCTTGCCTTCGCCTTCGTTCGCAGCCTCCGCCTCGGGAGCCGGAGCCGCACCCTCCTCGAACATGTCGGGGTTGAAGGTCTCGAGCTCGAGCTTCTCCTCCTTGACGACGGTGACGTCCTCGCCGCGCGACTGGCGCTCGGCCTCGTCCTCGGAGCGGGCGACGTTGAGGCGCACCCTGACGATCACCTCCGGGTGCAGGGCGACGCTCGCCTCGTGCAGGCCGAGCTGCTTGATCGGATGCTCCATGATGACCTGGCGGCGCTCGATGGTGAAGCCGCCCGCGGTGACGACCTCGGCGATGTCGCGCGTCGACACCGAGCCGTAGAGCTGGCCCGTGTCGCCGGCCGAGCGGATGGCGACGAAGGTCTTGCCCGCGAGCTTCTCAGCCACGGCCTCGGCCTCCTTTTTCTGCTCGAGATTGTTGGCCTCGAGCTGCGCACGCTCGGATTCGAAGCGCTTGCGGTTCTCCGCCGTCGCCCGCAGCGCCTTCTTCTGCGGCAAGAGGAAATTGCGCGCAAAGCCGTCCTTGACGTTGACGACGTCGCCCATCTGGCCGAGGCGGCCGATGCGCTGAAGCAGAATGACTTGCATGAGGGGAGCTCCTTCTTTCCTTGGATTGCGGTTGATCAGGATCGCGGCGGGGCGCCGCCGGAAGCGGGTGATTTGCGTAAGGGCCACACGGCATCGGTGAGCCCGAGCAGGGCGAGCGCGAGCGAGGCGAGCGTGTTGACGATGAAGAGCAGAAGATAAAGCCCCCACAGCGCGAAGGGGCGCCACGGGCGGTCGCGCGTGATGTAATGCACGACCGCGAGCCCGAGCAGCACGTAGGCGAGGAACAATGGGCCGGCGAAGCCCGAGCCTATGAGGCCCGCCATTCCGGAAAGCACCAAACCTGCTCCGGTGGCGACGGCAAAGAGGAGCGGCGTGCCGATCGGATAGGTGATGGCGGCGAGATCCGGCCAGGGACGGTGCAGGCGACCCGAAGCGAGCGTGATGCGCCCCGCGAGCCACATATTGAACAACAGGCTCCCCATGGTGGAGATGCCTGAGGCCGCGGGCAGCAGGCCAAGGGCGACCGAGGTCGCCTCGTCGATCTCCTGCGGCCCGAGCACTGGCGCGTCGGGCATCTTCGGCAGCTCGGTGTTGATGAACTGCTCCAGCATACCGTGCAGGGTGGCGCGCAACTGGTCGACGTCGGCGCCGAGCAAGAAAAGCGTGAGCACAGAGAATAGCCCGGCGAGAAGCGCGGCCGCGATGACGATGCGTCCCGCGGGATACCACTCGACGCCTTCGGCCGTGGCCCGGTTGAGGGAGGCGAGGTAGACGAGCACACCGGCGGGGATGGCCTGGCTCGCCGCGAACACGACGGCGGCGGGCGCGCTGCCGGCCGCCCAGACGACGGCAGTGCCGGTAATTCCGGCAATGATGGCCGTTGTCGGCGCAACGCCGAGCCCGGCGAGGAACAGCGCTAGAGGCGTCAACAGAAAGAGAATGAGCCGCGTGAACATCGGGCCCGTGGTCGCGGACGCGAACACGACGGCAGAGACGAACCCGGCGCCTAGCCCGATGAGAAGCGAATACGGCATCTAAAACAGCTGTCCCGCGGTTGTCGCGGTTAGAGACGGATGGTGTCTCCGTCCCAACCTCGTGCCGCACCTTGATGCGGCACTTATCTTCTCTTCTAGTTGGTGCCGGGCCCAGAAGGTCCAGCACCGCTCTCACTCACTTCAGCACGTAGGGCAGCAGCCCCAGAAAACGCGAGCGCTTGATCGCCTTGGCAAGCTCGCGCTGCTTCTTGGCGGACACGGCCGTGATGCGGCTCGGCACGATCTTGCCGCGCTCCGACACGTAGCGGCCGAGCAGGCGCACGTCCTTGTAGTCGATCTTGGGCGCATGCTCGCCCGAGAACGGGCAGGTCTTGCGGCGGCGATGGAACGGCCGGCGGCCGCCCGGTGCAGCGATCTCGGCCATGGCTTAGGTCTCCGAATTCGAGGTGCTGGATGGGTCTTTCGCCTCACGCGGAGGACGCGGCGGGCGATCTCCATCACGCGGAGGCCGCGCGCGGAAGGTCGAGCCTTCGCGCTCGCCGCGCGGGCCCCCCTCGCGGTCGCCGCGCGGACCGCGGCGGTCGCCGTCGCGATCACCGCGCTCACGGTCGCCGCGGAAGCCGCCGCGGCCGCCGCCCGGCCCGCGTCCGCCGAAGCCGCGCTCGCCACGCTCTCCGCGCTCGTCGCGATCGCTCTTGCGCATCATGACCGACGGCTCGGTCTCGTGCGCCTCGACCTTCACGGTGAGGAAGCGGATGATCTCCGGCGAGATCCCCATGCGGCGCTCCATCTCGGCCACCGCTGCGGGCGGGGCATCGATGTTCAAGAGCGAGAAGTGCGCCTTGCGGTTCTTCTTGATCTTGTAGGCGAGCGACTTGACGCCCCAATACTCGCTCTTGGTGACCTTGCCGCCACCTTGCTCGATGACGTCCGAAAATTCCTTGGTGAGGGTCTCGACCTGCGTGTTCGAGACGTCCTGGCGCGCCAGGAAGACATGCTCATAGAGAGCCATGCGTTGGCCTTTCTTCCGTTTCGCTGCCCCGGCGCAAAGCCCCTTATGGACCCGGATAGGCCCAACAGGTCACCCATGAGAGCGAAGACACCGGGAGCCGGGCGAGTTACACGCCCTGCCGCCTCAAACCCAAGGCAGCCCCCCGTTCAGCCTCCAGCCGGAGCGGGTAAGGGGCGCTTTATAGCCGAAATTCTAAGGCCCGCAAGGGGGCCGAGCTACTTTGCGGCCACGCTCTCGGCGTCGATCAGCACCGGCTCGACGTGCCAGGCGGTATGGGCGCCGAACAGGGTGCCCTTCACTGTGACGCGCGCCCCATCCGCCGGCAGATCCCGCTGGCTCGCCTCGCCCCCGACCTGAATGCGGCCGACGGGCTTTTCGGTGGCGGCGGCGCCGAAATCGCCGTCGGCTCCCTCCTTGGGAGCATCGACGCAGACCGGCTGGTCGAGCACGAGGTAGCTATAGAAGAACTCACCCTGCGCCTCGTGGTGGCCGATGCCGGACTTGAGCACGCCCTCGATCTCCACGGGCTCGTTGAAGGTATAGTGAACGGCCGCCTCGCAAGCCCGGGCGGCGACCGCGCCGGTGACGAGCCCGGCCCAGGCCAGCGCCAGGACCGGAAAAGCAGGATCGGCAATACGCATTGAGCAAGTCCTAAGGTCGGCAAGCGTCGACCAAAAGTAGCACGGCCAAGCCGCCGCGCGACAGCACGAGCGCAGGTTCCTCCGGTGCTTGACAGCCGGGTTTGGCCGGTGTTCTTGCGAGCCAAATTTCCGCAAGCGGTGCTCCGGTCTCGCATGGCCATTGCATTCATCTTTCCAGGACAAGGCAGCCAGGACGTCGGAATGGGCCGCGAGCTCGCCCAGGCCTACGCCTCGGCGCGCGAGGTGTTCGAGGAGGTCGATGCCGCGCTCTCCCAGGGTCTCTCCAAGATCATGTGGGAGGGGCCCAAGGAGACGCTGACGCTCACCGAGAACGCGCAGCCGGCGCTCATGGCGGTGTCCATGGCGGTGATGCGGGTGCTGGAGCGCGAGAAGGGTTTCAATCTCAAGGACAAGGTCAAGTTCGTCGCCGGGCACTCCCTTGGCGAGTACTCGGCGCTTGCCGCCGCGGGGGCGTTCTCGCTCGCGGACGCCGCGCGGCTCTTGAAGCTGCGCGGTCAGGCCATGCAGGCCGCGGTGCCCGTGGGGCAGGGGGCGATGACGGCGCTGCTCGGTGTCGGCATCGATGCGGCCCGCAAGGTCGCGGAGGCCGCCGCGCAGGGCGAGGTTTGCCAGGTCGCCAACGACAATGAGCCGACGCAGGTCGTGCTCTCGGGGCAGAAGACGGCGATCGATCGCGTGGCCGCGGTTGGCAAGGAGTTCGGCGTCCGCCGCGCGGTGCCACTGCCCGTCTCCGCTCCCTTCCA
Source organism: Hyphomicrobium sp. (assembly GCA_035517115.1). Classification (GTDB taxonomy): domain Bacteria; phylum Pseudomonadota; class Alphaproteobacteria; order Rhizobiales; family Hyphomicrobiaceae; genus Hyphomicrobium_A. The sequence continues at coordinate 12,216 of DATIZL010000070.1, read as the reverse complement.
TTGCATGCTGATGCAACCCGCCGCCGATGCGATGGCGAAGGCGCTCGCTGGCGTGACTGTCAACACGCCGGCGGTCCCCGTCGTCGCCAACGTGCTCGCGCAGGCGATCAGTGATCCGGCCGAGATCAAGAAGCGGCTCGTCGAGCAGGTGACCGGCACCGTGCGCTGGCGCGAGTGTGTTACCTACATGACAGCCAACGGCGTGACGCACTTCTACGAGATCGGCGCCGGCAAGGTCCTCTCAGGTCTTGCCAAGCGCATCGATCCCTCCGTCAACGCCGCGAGCATCGGCTCGCCGGCCGACATCGACGCCGCGCTCGCGCAACTCAACAGCTAGAGGAACGCCATGTTCAATCTCTCGGGCAAGACGGCGCTGGTGACGGGCGCCACCGGCGGCATCGGCGCGGCGACCGCCCGCGCTCTGCATCAAGCCGGCGCAACGGTCGCCATCTCCGGGCGCCAGGCCGACAAGCTCGAGGCGCTCGCCAAGGAGCTCGGGGACCGCGTGCACGTCGTGCCCTGCGACCTTGCCGACCGCGCGGCCGTGTCCAAGCTCGTCGACGAGGCGATCGCCAAACTCGGCCGTCTCGACATTCTCGTCAACAACGCGGGCTTGACGCGCGACAACCTCTTCATGGTCATGAAGGACGAGCAGTGGGACGAGGTGATCGCCGTCAACCTCACCTCGACGTTCATGCTCTGCCGCGCCGCGGCGCGCGCCATGCTGCGCGCCAAGCCGAACTTCGGCCGCATCATCAACATCGCCTCGATCTCGGGCGTGTTCGGCAACCCGGGCCAGGGCAACTACGCCGCCTCCAAGGCGGGAATGATCGGCATGACGAAGTCGCTCGCGCGTGAGCTCGCCGCACGCTCGATTACGGCCAATTGCATTGCGCCCGGCTTCATCACCACGCCGATGACCCAAGCCCTCAATCAGAAGCAGACGGAGGAAATCGCCAAGATGATTCCGGCCCAGCGCTTCGGAAAGCCCGAGGAGATAGCGGCCGGGGTGGTCTACCTTGCGAGCGATGAGGCGGCCTACATCACGGGCCAGACCCTGCATATCAACGGCGGCATGGCGATGGTTTAGATGCACATGGTCATAAACCATCCCCAGACCTCCGGTGGCCCCTTTCTGAGCGGCGTTTTCTGGCGCATTCTGGCGCAGAGACAAGGCGCTTGCGGGCGCTGGCCAACGCCAGCTAAGTGTGTTAACGAGCCGAACGGTTTCCGGGCCCTTGGCGCTAACGCACACGGTCGCTTGGGCCTTATGCTTGGCCGCTGCACGGGGTGCGAAACGTTGGATAGCCGCGTCGTGTCAGTGCCCGCCGGTCGCGAGCCTTCAATGCGGATCGAGTGCAGCGACCGGACCAGGGGCGAACCCAACAGAATCGAACTGCTAATTGCGAAGAGCAACCGACGCGAGGGAAGACGATGAGCGATGTCGCTGAGCGCGTGAAGAAGATTGTCGTGGAGCATCTGGGCGTGGAGGCCGACAAGGTCACCGAGAACGCCAGCTTCATCGACGACTTGGGCGCCGACAGTTTGGACACGGTTGAGCTCGTGATGGCGTTCGAGGAGGAGTTCGGCTGCGAAATCCCCGACGATGCCGCCGAGCACATCCTTACCGTCGGCGACGCAGTCAAGTTTCTCGAGAAGAACGCCAGCGCAGCCTGACGGCTTAGTCCCTCACTGCCAGCAAGGGAAGCAGCGGGCGCCGAATGGGGGCGGAGCCCGGACTGGCCCCGGGAGTTTGAGCGCAGGCTGAAGCGGACAACTCAAGATCCGAAAGAGAAGAATGCGCCGCGTCGTCGTCACAGGACTTGGGATGGTCTCGCCCGTGGGGTGCGGAGCGGAGGCGTCTTGGAAGGCGCTGATCGCGGGCGCCAACGGAGCGCGCCGCATCACCGAGTTCGAGGTCGACGACCTCACCTGCCAGATCGGCTGCTTCGTTCCGCGCGGCGAGACCGCCGAGGGCAAGTTCAATGCCGACGATTGGATGGAGCCCAAGGAGCAGCGCAAGGTCGACGACTTCATCATCTTTGCCATGGCGGCGGCCACGCAGGCGCTGACCGACGCGGGCTATGCGGCCGATACGCAGGAGAAGCAGGAGCGCACGGGCGTTCTCATCGGCTCCGGCATCGGCGGTCTATCCGGCATCGCGGACACCTCGATCCTGTTGCGCGACAAGGGCCCGCGCCGCGTCAGCCCCTTCTTCATTCCGGGCCGGCTCATCAATCTCGCCGCCGGCTACGTCTCTATCCGCCATCAGTTGAAGGGTCCGAATCACGCCGTAGTCACGGCCTGCTCGACGGGGGCGCATGCCATCGGCGACGCGGCGCGCCTCGTGGCGCTGGGCGATGCCGACGTGATGGTGGCGGGCGGGGCGGAATCTCCGATCTGCCGCATCGCGGTGGCGGGGTTCACGGCGTGCCGCGCTCTGTCGACCGGCTTTAACGACCGCCCGACGCAAGCCTCGCGCCCCTACGACAAGGACCGCGACGGCTTCGTGATGGGCGAGGGGGCGGGCGTTGTCGTGCTCGAGACGCTGGAGCATGCGAAGGCCCGCGGCGCCAAGATCTACGCCGAGGTTATCGGCTACGGCATGTCGGGAGACGCCTTCCACATCACGGCGCCTGCGGCCGACGGCGACGGCGCCTACCGCTGCATGCGCGCGGCCTTGAAGCGCGCCGACATCGGCGTGAGCGACATCGACTACGTCAACGCGCACGGCACCTCGACCCCGATGGGCGACGAGATCGAGCTCGGCGCGGTCGAGCGCTTGTTCGGCAACGCCGCCGGCAAGCTCGCCATGTCCTCCACGAAATCGGCGACGGGCCATCTGCTCGGAGCGGCCGGCGCCATCGAGGCGATCTTCTCCATGCTCGCCATCCGCGACAACATTGCGCCTCCGACGCTCAATCTCGACAACCCGTCGGTCGAGACCGCGATCGACCTCGTGCCGCACACCGCCAAGAAACGTCCGATCAATACGGTGCTCTCCAATTCCTTCGGCTTCGGGGGTACGAACGCCTCGCTGATCCTGCGCCGGGTCGCATGAGGCCGGCAGGCCACGCCGCTCGGCGACGGCGTGCAGCCGATGAGCATTTCGCGCTTTCGCCACAATTGCCGATAGGGTTCACAGCCATACTCTGCAGACGCCGGGCGAAAGGGAGCTCGTCGGTCAACGGAGCGGACCTATGAGCTATACCCGCCCTCCGCGGCTGGAGCCCGACTATCGCCGGAGCGTGGTGCGACCGCGCAGTCCCTCGGAGATGCTCGAGCCGTCGCGGCCTCCGGCCCCGCCGCGCAACGGCGGGAAGCCCAAGGCGCTTTCGCCTTTCATCCGTCTCGGAAGCAGCTTTTTCACGCTCTTGCTCGCCATCATGGTCGGCGGCGCCGGGATGGCGGCGCTTCTCTATCACGAGGCCGAGCGCCCAGGGCCGCTGGAGGTGGCGCGTACGGTCGTGATCCCCGAGGGCCTCAGCAGCAACGAGATCTCCGAGCTCTTGGAGAAGGATGGGGTCATCACGAGCCGCTGGCCGTTCATGATCGGATTCCTCGCCGAGAGCCGGCTCGGACCCAAAAAGAGAACATTGAAGCACGGCGAGTACTTGATCAAAGCCCACGCCAGCGTTCGTGAGATCATCGACGTTCTCGCCGAGGGCAAGGCCGTCCAATACAAGGTGACGATCCCCGAGGGGCTCACGAGCCAGCAGATCGTCGAGCGTCTCAACGCCGAGCCGAATCTGACCGGCGACATCGCGGCCGTGCCGCCGGAGGGGTCGCTCTTCCCCGAGACCTACGGCGTCGAGAAGGGGACGACGCGCGCCGCGCTCCTCGACCGCATGAAGGAGAAGATGCAGCAGTTTCTCGCCGCCGCTTGGGAGAAGCGCAAGCCGGGACTGCTCTTGAAGACGCCGCAAGAGGCCGTGGTGTTTGCCTCGATCGTCGAGAAGGAGACCGGGCGCCCCGACGAGCGCGACCGTGTCGCCGCTGTGTTCATGAACCGGTTGCGCAAGGGCATGCGCCTGCAGTCCGATCCGACGGTGATCTACGGCATCGTCGGCGGGCAGGGGACCTTGGGACGGCCGTTGACGCGCGCCGACCTCGACCAGAAGTCCACGCACAACACCTATCAGATCGATGGTCTGCCGCCGACGCCGATCTGCAACCCGGGCCGCTCCGCCATCGAGGCGACGCTCAATCCGGCGGCGACCAACGACCTGTACTTCGTCGCCGACGGCACCGGTGGCCACGTGTTCTCCGACACCTTGAAGGAGCACAACGCGGCCGTCTCCAACTGGCGCAAGATCGAGCGCGAGCGCGCGAAGAAGGAGGCCGAGACGACCCCCGGCAACGCGTCGGCCAACGCGGTGCCCGCGCCGCCGGCAGCCGGCGAAGCGCCAGCGGATGCTGCGGACGCAAACGCTGCCGCAAAGGGCACCGCTCCCGTCCCCGTCAAGAAGCCTAAGAAGACCAGCGCTAAAAAGCAGTAACGATCCCCGCACTGCAGCGTGGCCGTTAACGCAGCGCGCCTTGTTGGGTGTCGCCGGTGCCGCTAGATTTGCGGCCCCGCGCCGGGTAGAGAGCCGGCGTCAACACGCGCCGCCGGAACCGCCGAATGAGCATTAAGAGCATGACGGGGTTCGCCCGCACCGAGGGGGCTACCGGCAACGTCTCTTGGCATTGGGAGCTGCGCAGCGTGAATGGCCGCGGGCTCGACCTGCGCCTGCGCCTGCCGGCCGGAACGGAATCGCTCGAGCCGCAAGTGCGCGAGGCAACCCCGCGCTACCTCACGCGCGGCAGCGTCACCATCAATCTCACGGCCGAGAGCCGTGGGGGTGCGCAGGAGATACGTCTCAACGAGCCGGCGTTGCGTCAGGTGCTCAAGGCGACCGAGCGTATCTGCCAATTGACCGATGCCGCCCCGCCGCGCGCCGACGGTCTCATCGCCATCAAGGGCGTGCTCGAGGTGGTCGAGCACGTGGAGAGTCCCGAGGAGGCCGCCGCCCGCGTCAACGCCATGCTCGCGAGCCTGGAGCAGGGCCTGCGGGCGCTCGTGCAGGCCCGGGCCGCAGAAGGCGCGCGGCTGAAGGCCGTGCTCGCGGCCAGCCTTGATGAGATCGCGCGCCTCGTCTCCGTCGTCGAAGCCTCGCCGGCGCGCACGCCCGCCGCCATCGAGGTCCGTCTCAAGGAGCAGCTCGCGCGGCTTCTCGATGCGGCCAACATGCTCGACCCCGGCCGGCTGCATCAGGAGGCGGTGCTGCTCGCCACCCGCGCCGACGTGGAGGAGGAGCTGAAGCGCCTCAAGGCCCACATTGCAGCTGCGCACGAGCTCCTGGACGAGCCGGGGGCCGTGGGCCGTAAGCTCGATTTTCTCGCCCAAGAGTTCAATCGCGAGGCGAACACGCTGTGCTCGAAGTCGAACGACGTGGACATCACGCGCGCGGGTCTTGCCTTGAAGACGGTTATCGATCAGATGCGCGAGCAGGTGCAGAACATCGAGTGAGGGAGGCGGGCCAGCTCTCGCCAACGCGGGTTCATGTCGGAAACGCCGAAAATCGAGCGGCGAGGTCTTCTCATGGTGCTGTCCTCGCCGTCGGGCGCGGGCAAGACGACGCTCGCACGCCGTCTCATCGAAGCCGACCCCGGGATCGCGATGTCGGTGTCGGTGACGACGCGGCCCCCGCGCCCGGGCGAGGTCAACGGCCGCGACTATCACTTCATCGATGAAGCCGCCTTTAAGCGCATGCGCGAAGCCGACGAGCTGCTCGAATGGGCGCGCGTCTTCGACAACTTCTATGGCACGCCGCGCCCCCCCGTCGAGAAGGCGATCAAAAGCGGCCGCGATATCCTGTTCGATATCGACTGGCAGGGCGCGCAGCAGCTGTCGGAGAAGCTGAAGCACGACGTCGTGCGCGTGTTCATTCTGCCGCCGTCGGCCGCGGCGCTGGAGAAGCGGCTGCAGACGCGCGCGCAGGACAGCGCCGATGTCGTGCGCCGGCGCATGGACGCCGCTTCGGCCGAGATCAGCCACTGGCCCGAATACGACTACGTGATCGTCAACGCCAGTCTCGATGCCTCGATGGCGGGCCTCAAGGCGATCCTCGGCGCCGAGCGCCTGAAGCGCGAGCGGCTCGACGGCCTGAGCGCCTTCGTGCGCGAGATGCGCAAGGCGCTGTAGGCGCTTTGCTCAGATCCGGCCGGCCTGCGAGCGCTCGTACACGAGCGCAAGTCGCGCGAAGTCTTTCACGCTCACGTTCTCTGCGCGCAGCGTGCCCGCAATGCCTGCGGCCTCGAGCAGCGCGTCCGGGTTCTCGACGAGCTGCTTCAGGCTCGTGCGCAGCATCTTGCGCCTCTGTCCGAAGGCCGCCGCGGTCACGCGGGCGAGAACCTTGGCGTGGCAGGGCGGCGCCGGATCCTTCAATGGCGTGAACGAGACGACGGCAGAAGCGATCTTCGGCGGCGGCGTGAACGCCTCGCGCGGCAGCGTGAGCACGATGCGGGGCTTCGTGCGCCATTGCGCCAGCACCGCGAGCCGGCCGTAGGCCTTGGTTCCAGGCGTCGCGACGATGCGCTCGGCGACCTCCTTCTGGAACATCAGCACCATGCGCTCGTACCAGGGCGGCCACGGCTCGCTCTCGAGCCAGCCAACGAGCAAAAGCGTCGCCACGCTGTAGGGCAGGTTGGCAACGATGATCGCCCTGCCGCCCGAACCGCGCAGGAGCTCGGGCCAGCGCGCCTCGAGCGCATCGCCAAAGTGCACATCGAGGCGCCCCGGATAGCGCTCGGCGATCATGGCGAGGGCCGGCTTGCAGCGCTCGTCACGCTCGACGGCCACGACGCGGTCCGCGCCTTCGAGCAGCAGGGCGCGCGTGAGGCCGCCAGGGCCCGGTCCGACCTCTACAACCGTGCGCCCTTCGAGCGGCGCGCCCTCCCGGGCAATGCGGCGCGTGAGATTGAGATCGAGGATGAAATTTTGGCCGAGGCTCTTCTTTGCACGCAAGCCCAGTGCGCTGATGACCTCGCGCAGCGGCGGCAGGCCGTCGGGGCTCGCGCCCCCTGGCGCTGGCTCCGCCGGGGCGCTCATACGGGAGCGCTGGCGGCGCGCGCAGCCGCAATCGTCTCGGCGAGCTTCAAGGCCTCGGTGAAGCTGCGTGCCGAGGCACGCCCCTCACGCGCGATGTCGAAGGCGGTGCCGTGGTCGGGCGAGGTGCGCACGAACGGCAGCCCCAGCGTGACGTTGACGCCGGTCTCGAAGGCGAGTGTCTTGAACGGGATCAGGGCCTGATCGTGGTACATGGCGATGGCCGCGTCGTAGGAGCGCCGCGCTGCCGCGTGGAAGAGGGTGTCGGCCGGATGGGGACCGGTCACCCACAGGCCCTCGGCGCGCAAGTCCGCGATCGCGGGGGCGATCACCTCGATCTCCTCGCGCCCGATGGTGCCTTCCTCGCCCGCATGCGGGTTGAGGCCGGTGACGGCGATGCGCGGCGCGTCGATGCTGAAATCGCGCTTCAGCGCCTCGTAAGCGATACGCACGGTCTCGAAGATCAGGGATCGCGTGATGGCACCGGGCACGCTCGCGAGCGGACAATGCACGGTCAGCGGTACGACCCGCAGGTCGCCGGCGGCGAGCATCATGACCGGGCGCAGGCGCTTACCCGGGCGCTGGCGCTCGGCGAGGGCGCCCAGAAACTGGGTATGCCCAGCATAGGGGAAGTCGGCGCTGCCGACGATGTGCTTGGCGATCGGATTGGTGACGATCGCAGCGGCCTCGCGGCGGACGACGGCAGCCGTCGCCTCCTCGATCGCCTCGATTATGGCGGGAGCGTTGGCCGTATCGGGCACGCCTGGCCGCGGCCGCACCGCGCAGGCGACGGGCCTAACCGGCAGGCCGGAGGCGAACGCATCGGGGGCAGCCGCCGGCGTGGCCACAGGGATGATCGGCACCGCGAGGCCGAGCATGCGCGCGCGCTCGGCCGCAGCCTCGACGTCGCCGAACAGCACGAAGGCTCCGATGCCGCTGTCGCGCCGCTCGCTCCAGGCCTTAAGCGTGATCTCCAGTCCGATGCCGGCGGGGTCGCCCATGCTGACGGCGAGCGGGAGCGGCCGTCTGTTGTCCCGCACCTCGCCCATCACCGGTACTCGATGTGGGCGTCCTGGCGCAGATCCTTGAGGTGCTTCTTCGACAGCACCTCGAACTCTTTCTGGCGCAGCTCGTTCTCCGCCGTCTGCCGCTTGTTCTCCTCGGCCTTGATGACCTTGCGGCTGCACACGGCCCACAGCTCGACGCCGCCCTCGCCGATGGTGGGCGGCAGCATCTCGTTGTCGTGCGCGACGAGCAGCAGCGTGCGCGTCGGCTCGGGAATGGTGTCGGGCCGGCGATCGCCGAGGTCATCGAAGCGGGCCCCGCTGGCGCTGCTGGCGAGCGAGTTTGTGTTCTTGCAGGTGTCGAACTTGGCGCGCAGGGCCTCGGCGTCGCTCATGCGCTTGGCCATCTGCTTCTCGTCGGGGGGCACGGCAAGGAGAATACGATGCACCCTGAGCTCAACGTCGTCCTGACCTTGAACAGTGGCGACGAAACGGTCGATGTCCCGGCTCGTGACCGCAATCTGGTGACCATATTGCCGGCGGATTACGTCGGCCCAGGAGAGCGACGTCTTGATCCGTTGCCGCATGCCGTCGATGTTGGCGCCCATTTTGGCGATGTGCTCGGCGAACTGCTGCGGCGTCATCTTGTTGCGCTCGGCCATGCCGCTGATGATGCGGTCGATGTCCGCCTTCTCAGCCACGACGTTGAGGCGGGTCGCCTCCTGCATCTTCAAGCGCTCCTCAATCAACTCATCGAGCGCATGCTGACGCAAGGTTGGCTTGACCTCGGCCATCACCTGGGCCTTGAGGCTTTCGACGAACTGCTGCTGCAGCTGCTTCACGCGCGCCTGCTGCTCGGCCTGGGTCTTGGGCGGGTCGGCTTGCAGGCGTTTCAGCGCGAAGGCCTTGAACTGGTCGTTGATGCTGGTCGATTTCAGCTTGGCTTGCATGCGCTGCTGCAACTCGGGCGAGCCGAGAAGCGAGAGGGTCACGCGCTCGTCGATCTCGTAGCCCGTGATGGGCTCGTCGTTGACGAGGACGACAATCGATTGCGTGCCGGCCTTGAGGGCCGGCGCCGCCGGATCCGCTTTCGCGGTGGTCGTGGGCGCTTGCGCCGGGGCCGTGGGAGCCTTTGCGCTCTCCTTTTTCTTGCCACCCTTCTTGGCACCGCCGTCGTCGCTGACGGTCGGTTTCCAGCCGGTGTCCTGCTGCGCCTGCGCCGCAACGGTTGAGCTTGCCGCGGCAAGCAGGGCGAGGACCGCGGCGCGTGCCGCCGTCCGACAACGATCAAAAGGAAGTCGCGCCAATCTCATGCCAAGGCACATTCCGCGAGGAGTCAGGTTTACTCGCCGGCGGAACCTTCCGCCTGGTAGCTACCCTACCGACTTTTCTACGCGAACAATGGCGCTGCGATGACCTCATGGCGTCTGAGGTGTACCGCCGCCAGCCTGCTGCTCATTGAAAAGGGTCGAGACGTTTTTCGAATACCCAAATTGTCCGAGGTACTTCAATTCGAAGCGCAACATTATCGTTTGGCCATCTATAATGGTTGGGTTGTGGTAAAGATTGTCCGTGTATGACGCTGTTAGCACGAAGCACTCATCCGCGTAACGTACCTGGACCATGTCGGACGCCAATTGGTCGTTAGTCAAATCGTAGGTTGCAGCGGCTGAGGCGCTCCAGCGATCCGTAATCCTGAGACCCACCTGACCAGACACCTGCTGCTGCGAACTATCAATTGCAGCCGCCGGGTCGGACCCTAAGAACGAGTAGAGTGCATTTGCTGTGACGGGCCCCACCGTCAGTTGCGCACCCGCGTCTTCGCGCTGCAGGGTGGAACCCCTTTGGTCGGAGCTCGACTGCGGGTTCAAGAAGCGCGACTGCGAAATGAGCTGTGTGCCGACGAAGGGCTGGAGATAGACGCCGAGCACATAGTCCGACTGAGTTTCCTGCAAGCCGCTGACCGGCGAGAAGATCGGGTTGCCGTTTGCGTCAAGTCCGGGGTTGGCGTAGGCGTTGACGCCTGCGAGCTGGAAGCTCTCGCCAGCGAGGATGCGCGCAGAGCCGCCGTAATTGGCCTGGAAGGTGTACTGTAGCCCGACGTTCGCACGCGTGCCGGTCTCGATGCGGTCATACCCTGAGAACTTATTCCAGTCGAAAAGATTTGAGTCGTCGAAGACGAGGCTCTGGGCATCATAGTCAGGGAGGCCTGCCTGATTGATCGACGCTTGACGCACGATGATCTGGCCTATGGGCTCAATGACGTGCGAGCCGTAGCTCGCATTGGCCACCCACGGATAGGAGATGGTCAAACCAGCGAGCGCCAAGCCGCGTGCGACTGAAGTGTCTTGCGTCGCGCCCTGGGGATCTTGGGGATCCACAAAATTGCTGGCCTGTAAAAGATCGCCGCGAAGCTGCGCGAACGGGGTATAGGTGAGGCCGATGGGGTCGATGAAGCGTTTGCGCCAATCAATTTCTGTAACGAGCCGATTCATTTGAGTGGCGCCGTTCACAAGGGGCGCGAACGTTGTTGGATTCTGGTCAGCGGAGAAGCTCAGCGCGTTGGTGTTCCAGCGCAGCTCGCCGCCCACCCAAGGATCGGCCGTAACATAGTTGTAGTCGAGGATCGGGTAAGAATAGGCCTTGTTTATTTGCGCGGTCTCGAAGGAGCCAATGAATTGCTGGCTGATATAAGCATCGGTCTCCAAAGAGAAGTAATTGCGCTCGGAAATGCCGTTGAGGAAGATCCTGTCGACCACGTCGGTGGCGAGGATATTGTCGAGCTTGTAGAAGCGGCGGAAGGTGTCGTCCGTCGCGGCCGTGACATCCCACCCAAAGTGCCACCAGCTCGCCAGATTGAAGAGACCTTTTGTCTCAATGCTGCCGCGGAAGCCGCCGTATTGATCGGGATTGACAATGGTTCCGGGCAGATCGTTGGGGTTCTGGTCGATGCCCGCGAGCTTGATGTAGTACTGGCCATTCTCGAGACGATGGCGCCACTCGCCCTGCAACAGAACTCCCTGCTGAGACCAGTATATCGGATTGAATGTGAAATCGTAGTTCGGCGCGAGCGCAAAATAGTAAGGGATGCCTACCCCTGTCCCCAGCACCGAGTTGCTGGAAAACTCCGGCGTCAGAAAGCCGGATTTGCGCTTCACCGAGGGATCGGCGTGTTCGAAGTAGGGCGTGTAGAGGACGGGCGCGCCGAATAGCTCGAACTGCGCATCCTGGTAGCTGATAGTAGCCGCCTGCTGATCGTGGATGATGGTTGCGGCGCTGATGCACCACAACGGCGGCATGCCGTCATCGGACTTGCAAGGCGTGAAACGCCCATTGGTGAAGACCGTCGTATTGCCGCCACGTCGCGAGGCATGTTCTGCGGCGATGCGCGAGTCATCACTTGTGACAACGCTCAAGTACTGCACGAAGCCGTCGCGGAAGTCGTCCGTGAGCGTGTAGCGATCGGCTCGGACGACGTTGCCGTTGGGCTCCTTCAAAACCACGTTGCCCACGGCGGTCAGGGTGTTGGCAGACTGGTTGTAGACGACTTCGTCGGCGGTCAGAACGTAGTCGTTGTAGTAGATCTCGACGTTGCCGCGCGCGATGACGCGATTGCCCTCCGTGTCGTAGACGAGCTCATCGCCTTGAAGGTAAAGCGGCTGCGACCTGTCGATGTTGCGCGACGGGCCCACCATGGACTGTTTTGGGAAGCTGCTTGACCTCTGAACGGCTGGCGCCAGCGTGGTGGGATCTTGCGCTTGCGCGTGCTGGGGCCCGAGCAAAATCGCGGCGGCGATGCATGCGAGCATGGCCAAACGCTCCCGGCCAGCTACCTTTCGGTGCCGGCAAGGAACGCGTGACGATCCGCAACCCTCTTGCGGTGCCCGCGCGAGACGCATCACTCAGCCATCCTCCTGGTGCAACAGCACCGTAGCCGAGACAATCAGAACAAGGACTACAGGCAACCAGATCGCCGCCCAGGGGGGCGCCAATCCGGCCACACCGATCTGCCGGGAGACCTCTGATAAAAGGAAAAAGCCGAAACCCCCCACCAGTCCTGCGATAACCATAGTCTGGATACCCCCCGCGCGGAATGACCCCAACGACACAGTTGCAGCCAAA
>DATIZL010000069.1:0-18922 GCA_035517115.1 Hyphomicrobium sp. | reverse complement strand
CATGCGCACGGGGATGTGCCGGTGGCGGAACAGCGGGATCCGGCGGCGCCGCCGCGTCTCGTGCTCTAGTCTTGGAACGATGGGGTCCATGTCGCTACCTTTAGCGGGACTTTCCCTTATAACCCGAGAACGCGTCAAAATTCGGTATCAGCTGCGTCGTGCCACCCGCTCCGGCTCGGCGGATTTGAGGTCGGCGAGCACCGTTTCGCCGGCGATGGCGAGCTGGCCGACGCAGACGAGCGCCGTATGTCCGGGCGGCAGGTAGACGTCGACGCGGCTGCCGAAGCGGATGAGGCCGATACGCTCGCCTGCCCCCACGCTGTCGCCCTCGTGCACGAAGGCGACGATGCGCCGCGCGATGAGACCGGCGATCTCCACCACCGCGATCTCGGTGCCGTCCGGCTTTTCGATGATCAGCGCGCGCCGCTCGTTCTCCTCGCTCGCCTTTTCGAGCGCGGCGTTGAGGAAGGCGCCGGGTATGTAGACGGAGCGCGCGACCTTGCCGGCAACCGGGGCGCGCGTGATGTGCACGTCGAGGATGCTCAGGAAGGTGGAGATGCGCACCCGCTCCTCGGGGCCGAAGCCGAGTTCGGGCGGCGGACGCACCGCCTCCACCGCGGTGATGCGGCCGTCGGCTGAGGCAATGATGAGACCATCGCGCTGCGGCGTCACCCGGTCGGGGTCGCGGAAGAAGTAGGCGATCCAGATGGAGACGATAACCAAGAGCCAGGCGAGCGGCGGCCAGATCAGGAAGAAGAGCAGGGCAAGCCCGAGGGCGACGGCGATGAACTTGTGGCCGTCGCCATGCACGGGAGCGAAGTTCTCGACGATGGTGTCGATGATGCCGTGGCGTTCCGACACGAGCGCGCCTCCTGTTGGTCCCTAACGCGCCGCCGCGGCGCAACGCGCACCCGCTCGGGCTGCCGGACGCATGGAAATGGCCGTGCCTCCCGAGAGAACGCCCGTGCCGATCAATCGACCGGCACAGTGATGAAGCGATGGCTGCCCTTGCCGTCCTCGACCTCCAGCATCGCATCCTTGCGGCTGGTCTTTTTCACGGTGTCGATGCGCTTGGCCACGTCCTGCGGCCCAGTGACCGGCTCGTTTGCGACCTGCACGATCACATCGCCCGCCTTGATGCTCTTGGCCGCGGGGCTCTTGGGGTCGACCTCGTCGACGACCGCGCCCGTCACCTCGGGGGCGATCCCGTACTTTTGCCGCAGCTCGTCCGTCAGCGCCGACAATTTGAGACCGAGCACGACCATGCCCTTCGGCGACGCGCCGCCGTCGCCGAGCTCGGCCTTCACATCCTCGTCCTCCGACAGGCGGCCGACGGTCACCTGCAGGGTCATCTTCTGGCCCTTGCGCAGGATCTCCACGTCGACCTTCTGGTCGATGGGCGCGCGCGCTACGAGCCGCGGCAGCGAGCGCATGCTGTCGACCGGCTCCTTGTCGAATTTCACGATGATGTCGCCCGACTGCACGCCGCCCTTGGCCGCCGGGCCGTCGGGGGTGACCGCGGCGACGAGGGCGCCGCTGTTCTCCGGGATGCCGAGCGAGCTTGCGACCTCGTCGCTCACCGTCTGGATCTTCACGCCGAGCCAACCGCGCCGCACCTCCTTGAACTGGCGCAGCTGATCGACGACGGGCGCCACCACGTCGGCAGGCACCGCGAAGCCGATGCCGATGGAGCCTCCCGTCGGCGAGATGATCGCGGTGTTCACGCCGATGACCTGCCCGTCCATGTTGAACAGCGGGCCGCCCGAGTTGCCCTTGTTGATGGAGGCGTCCGTCTGCAGGTAGTCGTCGTAGGGCCCGGAATTGATGTTGCGCGCCTTGGCCGAGATGATGCCGAGCGTCACCGAGCCGCCGAGCCCGAACGGATTGCCGATCGCCATCACCCAGTCGCCGACGCGCATGGCCGCCGAGGAGCCGAACTTCACGGCCTTGAGCTCCTTCGAGGGGTTGACCTTCAGAAGCGCGATGTCGGTCTTGGTGTCCTTGCCGACGAGCTCGGCCTTGAGCTTCGTGCCGTCGTGCAGGTTGATCTGGATCTCTTCCGCGCCGTCGATGACGTGGTTGTTGGTGACGATGATGCCTTCCTTGCCATCGACGATGAAGCCGGACCCGAGCGAGGAGACCATGCGGTCCTGCGGCGAGGGGCCGCCGTGGTGGTCGAAGAAGTCGTCGAAGTACTCGTGATAGGGCGAGCCCTTGGGCACGCTCGGCAAGGGCAGCCCTTGCGGGCCTTTGATGGCCTGGCTCGTCGATACGTTGACGACGGCCTCGATCAGCTCCTCGGCGATTGGCGCCACCGAGGTCGGGCCGCGCGTCTCGGCGGCAGCGCCGCGCGAAGCGAACGTGGAACCTAGGATCAGCAGCGAAAGTGCCGCGCCAAGGCCCCATGCCCCGCCGCTGCGCGCCGAAAGTCCTTGCATCAGCCTCATCTCCTGCCGGCGTTCAAAATGGCCGGCCACAACCGCGCAAGCCGCCTCTCTTAGCCGCGGTCTTGGCGAAACGTTTTGCCCAAGTGGATGGCAACGCGCGTGTCCTGTCAACGCGACCCGACAGTTAGCCGCGGATAAGCCAGACGAGCCCGGCCCCGATGCCGACTGCCGTCCAACCGGCAATACGCAGGGTGGATTCCGGCGTAGCTGAGGCGGCTTCGAGGAAGCGCATGGCCAAATGTGGCGCCAAAGCCCACAGGAGGCCCTCGATCACCAGCACCAGCCCGAAGCCGACGACGAGGTCGCTCATTGCTGGGCGGGCGGGGCGCCGGGCTTCGCCGAGTGGCCGTGCGGGTCGGTGAAATACTTGAAGAAATCCGAATCGGGCGAAATCAAGAGCCGCGTGTCAGAAGGGCGCAGGCCGTGCTCGTAAGCCTGCATGGAGCGGTAGAACTCGAAGAACTCCGGATCGCGGGTGTAAGCATCCGCGTAGATGCGGTTGCGCTCGGCGTCGCCCGCACCGCGGATCTCCTCGCCCTTGCGCGAGGCCTCCGCCTTGATGACGGTCGCCTCGCGGTCGGCGGTCGCCTTGATGCGGTTGGACTCCGCGGCACCCTGGGCGCGGAACTCGGCGGCCTCGCGCTGGCGCTCGGCGCGCATGCGGTCGAACACGCTTTTCGAGTTCTGCTCGGGCAGGTCGACGCGCTTGATCCTCACGTCGACGACCTGCAGCCCGAAGTCCTCGCCCTCCTGGTTAACCTGCTGGGCGATCTGCTTCATCAGGTTCTCGCGCTTGTCGCGCACGACCTCCTGGAAGGTGGCGGCGCCGAGCACGCGGCGCAGCGTGGAATCGACGATGGGGCCCAAGCGCGAGCGCACGCCGTCCTCGTAGCGCAGCGTCTGATAGAACTTCAGGGGATCGACGATCTTGTAGCGCGCGAAGCTGTCGACGACGAGCCGCTTCTGGTCGGAGGCCGTGACCTCCTGCGGCTGGCTGTCGAGATCGAGGATGCGCTTGTCGTAGACCTCGACGGTGTCGATGATCGGATACTTCCAGTTGAGGCCGGGGTCGCGCACGACGCGCTTGGGCTCGCCGAAGCGCAACACGAGCGCCTGCTCGTTCTGATGCACGATGAACGCGGACGCGTAGACAGCGGCGGCGCTAAGGCCGATGAGGATGATCAAGAGGGCAAGGAACGCGCGCATTATGGGTTGCCTCCCTCGCGGACTTTCGGCGGCAGCTTCTCGAGCGGCAGATAGGGCACGACGCCCTGGCTGCTCTTGGAATCGAGGATGATTTTGTCGGTGCCGCCGAACACGCGCTCCATGGTCTCGAGGAACATGCGCTTGCGGGTCACGTCGGGCGCCTTCTTGTACTCGTCGTAGACCTGCAGGAAGCGCGCCGTCTGGCCGTTGGCGTCGGCGATCTTCTCCTGCTTGTAGGCCTCGGCCGACTGCAGGATGCGCTCGGCCTCGCCGTGCGCCTCGGGCACTACCTTGTTGGCGTAGCCCGAGGCCTCGTTCTGCAGGCGCTCCTTGTCCGCGCGCGCGGCCTGCACGTCGCGGAAGGCGTCGATGACCTCCGCGGGCGGGTCCACCTTCTGCAGCTGCACCTGATCGACCCGGATGCCGGCGCCGTAGCTGTCGAGCGTGCGCTGCATCAGCGCCTGCACAGCCTGCTCGGTCTTCTGGCGCTCCTGCGTCAGGATCGGCTGGATCTTCGACTGGCCGACCACCTCGCGCATGGCACTCTCCGCCACCTCTTTGACGGTGGTGTCGGGGTTCTGGATGTTGAACAGGTACTGCGAGGCGTCCTTGATGCGCCAGAACACGACGAAATCGATGTCGACGATGTTCTCGTCCCCCGTGAGCATCAGGCTTTCGGCGCGCTCCCCGCGGTTGCCGGTGCGCGCCGCGGCGGAGCGGGTGCCGATCTCGATGATGTTCTGGCGCGTCACCTTGGGCAGGCGCACCTCATCGATCGGATAGGGCAAGCGGAAGTGCAGGCCCGGCGGGGCCGTCGCGCTGAACTTGCCGAAGCGCAAGACGACGCCGAGCTCGTCCGGGTTGACGCGGAAGAAGAAGGCCTGCCAGGCGATGACCGCACCGGCGATGATCGCGACGAGGAACAGGAGCGGCCCGGGGATGCCGCCGCCGTGCATCACCTGCTTCACCTTGTCCTGGCCGCGCTTCAGCATCTCTTCCAGATCAGGCGGCTGTCCGCCGCCGCTCGGGCCCTGGCCCCAAGGTCCCCCGCCGTTGCCGCCGCCGCTCTTCCAGCCGCCACCGCCACCACTCTGATTGCTCCAGGGCATATACCGGGTCCTTCAATGCTTGAGGGTGTGCGGGCCGGGGCTGCGCGAGGCCTCTGCCACCGGGCGTGCCAGCCATGCCTGCCGGTGGAGACGCAAGCCCTTGTCCTCGTTGAGGATGCTGCTCGCTTATAGGACATGCGCTCATGCGAGCGCAAACGCACCGCTAAAATTGGTTGCCGGGCGCCTCCCGTTCAAGCGGGTAAAGTGCAGTAAGCGCTAGGCGCGCGGCTTTCGCTCGAAGAGGATTAAGGTCGCGTCATAATCGTCCCGCTCGGCCCGCGGCAGCTTCTCGCGGAAGACCTCCCGCCATCGGGCCCAATCGACGTCAGGCATGAGGGTGTCGCCCTCGGGGCTCCCGTGCACCTCCGTTTTGTAGATACGACCGGCGAGCGGGAGCGCCTCGGCGAAGATGTCGGCGCCGCCGATGACCATGACCTCGTCGACGCCGCGGCTCAGCGCGCAACGCTCGCCCTCGGCCAGCGCCGCCGGAAAGCTCGGCATGACGACGGCACCGTCGTGGCGAAAGTTTGCGTCGCGCGAGACGACGATGTTGTCGCGGCCGTCGAGCGGCCTCTTGAGCGATTGGAACGTGCGCCGGCCCATGATGAGCGGCTTGCCCATGGTGAGGCGGCGGAAGGCCTTGAGGTCGGACGAGAGGCGCCAGGGCAGGCCGCCGTTGCGGCCAATGACACCGTTATCGGCAACGGCGACGACGAGGGTGATCAGCATGCTGGGGACCGCCTATCGCCAGGTCGCGCGCAGGCCCCCTCACCCGCGAGCCCTGCGTCGAACCGGGGTCGCGGGTGAGGGGGCCTAACGGGTCGATCGTCTTGCACGACGCTCACACCGCGACCGGGGCCGCGATGTGCGGATGGGGATCGTAGCCGACGAGCTTGAAGTCGCTGAACTTGAACTTGAAGATCGATTTGACGGAAGGGTCGATCTCCATGCGCGGCAGCGCGCGCGGGGTGCGCTTCAGCTGCTCGTCCGCCTGCTCGAGATGGTTGAGATAAAGATGCGCATCCCCGAACGTGTGCACGAACTCGCCAGGTTTGAGCCCACTCACCTGCGCCATCATCATCGTGAGCAGAGCGTAGCTCGCAATGTTGAAGGGGACTCCGAGGAACACATCGGCCGAGCGCTGGTAGAGCTGGCAGGAAAGCCGTCCTTCGGCCACGTAGAACTGGAACAGGCAGTGGCAGGGTGCGAGCGCCATATCGGGAATGTCGGCGGGGTTCCAGGCGGAGACGATGATGCGGCGGCTGTCCGGGTTCGTCTTCAGGGTCTCGACCGCCTCGGCGATCTGGTCGATCGAGCGCCCGTCGGGCGTCGCCCACGAGCGCCACTGCTTGCCGTAGACCGGGCCGAGATCGCCGTTCTCGTCCGCCCACTCGTCCCAGATGCTGACGCCGTTCTCGTCGAGGTAGCGGGTGTTGGTGTCGCCGGAGAGGAACCAGATGAGCTCGTGGATGATCGAGCGCACGTGCAACTTCTTGGTGGTAACGAGGGGAAAGCCGTGCGCGAGGTCGAAGCGCATCTGGTGCCCGAACACCGAGAGCGTGCCGGTGCCGGTGCGGTCGGTCTTCTTGACGCCGGTCGAGCGCACGCGGCGCATCAGGTCGAGGTACTGCTGCATTCTGTGAATATAGGCCGATTCCCAGCCGCTGCAGCCCGTTCTAGCCGCCCGGCGGCAAGGTCATGAAATGCAGCCCCAGCGCCATGGCCGAATTGTAGACGGCATGGCAGAACATGGTCACCCACAGGCTGCCCGTGCGCACCAGAAGCCAGGCGAAGTAGAGGCCGATCGCCATCACCTCGGCGAGGCCGTAGATCGAGTAGCCGAAGTGCAAAAGCATCCATAGGAACGAGGTGAGGATGCCGGCACCAACAAGGCCGAGCTTCGATTGCGCGAGCCCCGGGAACAGGAACCCGCGGAACAAGAGCTCCTCCGACAGCGGCGCGCCGACGCCGATGACGAACAGCACGAGCCAGAAGGCCTCGCCGTGCAGGAGCTGCTGGAACGGGCGTAGATCGTGCAACATCGCATCCGGTTTCAGAAGCATCAGCACGCCCGCCCATGCACCGGAGACGAGGAAGAGCGGCACGAGCGCTAAGGGCAGCACGCGCCATCCTTGCGCCGGCGGGCGCAGCGCCAGCACCTCGCTCAAGTCCGCCGAATGGTACTTGGCCGCCGCCAGCGTCAGCACGATCACGAATGCCTGCCAAACCGCAAACAGCAACGGCACACCGACGCCGGTCTCGGAGGAGGAGAGAGTGACGCCGGCGATGCTGCGCAGCGCCGGGGCCACGGCCAACATGGCAAGCACGGCCAGCAGGATGATCCCAAGCGCGGCCGGGACCACGGACCACGCCGCCCAGCCGGTGCGCGGGACGTAGGCCGAAGGGCCTTTAAAGAGCGCGTTGAGCATGTTCCTTGCCTCCGGCGATGCCTTCACCGCACAAATGGCGAGCGGCGCGAGGCTTTACCATGGCGCCAACCGCCGCGCGCTGCGCTTTACACCGGCGGGGATAACGTCTTGGTAATGCGCGGAGAACGAACGGCTTTTTTTTCGCCACGGCTCTGACTATATTTGTGGTGCCGGATTCGTCCGGCTATGGCGATAAACGCGGTCGTAATAAGCCGATCGGACCCGGGGGCAGTACCCGGCGCCTCCACCAAATGCCGCCGCCTCGACGCATCAAAGCGCGGGCAGGCATGTAAGACAAAGCCGCGGACCCTCGCGGCGGCATCTGATGGGGGCGAACTAGGATCGACGAGGGTGTAAAGGGCTTAGCTTTCGCTCGGCATGGTTCCGCCGTCATCGGGCCAATCAGAATAGTTGCCAACGACAACTATGCTGAGACCGCTCTCGCTGCGTAACGCAGTGCGAAAGGTCTGAACTTGAAGCCCTTGCCCCTAGCCGGGTAAGGCGCGGTTCGGAGGGCACCGGGCAACAGAAGCCCTCCACTTGATCCCGCCTGCGTTTCGGGTGAAAGAGCAATCGGGGCTTTGCGACAATCCCAAGGGCACTAGGCTAGCAAGGGCACTGAGCTAGACGGAATGGCCTCCGAGCCGACGATCGACTACGAGACGCTGACGCAGGACGCCATGCGCGGCGTCGTGCGCACCGTGCTGACCCAAGCCGCCAAGTCGGGGCTGCCGGGCGACCATCATTTCTATATCTCGTTCGACACGTCCGCCTCTGGCGTGGTGCTGTCCAAGCGCCTGAAGGACAAGTACCCCTCCGAGATGACGATCGTGCTGCAGCACCGCTTCTGGGATCTCTCGGTCGAGGACGACGGCTTCGAGGTGAAGCTCACGTTCGATGGCATCCCCGAGCGCCTCGTCGTGCCCTTCGCCGCGCTCCGCGTGTTCTTCGACCCCAGCGTGCGCTACGGCCTGCAGTTCGAGGACCCGGACGTGGAGCCGGAGGCGGGCGAGGACATGAGCAATCGCTTCGGCGGGCGCGGCTCCGACCGCCTGAACGGCGCGCGCGCGACCCTGCGCTCGACCGCGCCGAAGAAGCCCAAGGTGGCGCGCAAGACCAAGGACGCCAAGCCCGAGAAGGCAGCACCCCCCGCGCCTGCCGCCCATAAAGCCGAGAAGGCGCCCGCCGCCGCCGTTCCCGCGCCGCGGCTCGCGGCCGTGCCGTCGAAGCCGGCCGAGGACAAGGGCAAGCGCTCCGAGCCCAAGCCGGCCGACAAGCCTGCCGAGGACCGCCCGCGCCAGGACAACGGCGGGGCCCAGATCGTCTCCCTCGACGCCTTCCGCAAGAAGTAATCCTGTCCTTGATGCTTCGTGCAAGAAGTAGCGGCGCATCAGCCGCCGCTCTCTTCGTCATTCCCGCGTCATGGCGGAGCCATGCTTCGCATGGACGGCGGGGACCCAGGACACGTCAATGTCGGGATGATGCTTGCGCTAGTGGGCGGGGGCGCCGGCGGCCGCCGGCTGGCGTACGAGAAGCGCAGCAACTGCGAGCCCGGCGAACAGCAGCGTCAGCAGCAGGAACGTGTCGGAGAACGCCAGCACCACGCCCTGCTTGTGCGCCATGCCGTTGAGCGCCTTGAGTGCCATCCCCTGCGCATCCGCGCCGAAGGCGGAAAACTTCTGCGTCAGCGCGTCGAGCGTCTCCATGGCGGGGGCGCGCGACCAAGTGACCTGATCGTGCAGGCGCGCGAGGTGGAGGTCGGTGCGGTCGTTCAAGACCGTCGTCAAGCCGGCGAGCCCGAAGGCGCCGCCGAGGTTGCGCATCAGGTTGAACAAGCCCGACGCGTTCTTGACCCGCTCGGGCGGCAGCGTGCCGAGCGAGATGTCGTTGATGGGGATGATCGACAGCATGAGCCCGACACCGCGGAAGATTTGCGGCCACAACAGCTCGTAGAAGTCCCAGTCGCTGGTGATCCACGTCATCCAATAGGTGCCGACGGCGAAGAACAGGAAGCCCGCCATCAGCATGTAGCGCTTGTCGAGGTAGGGCATGAGCCGTCCGGCGACCGGCGCGGTCGCGAACATGGCGAGGCCGGAGACGAACATGGTCTCGCCGATCATCAGCGCGTTGTAGCCGCGGATCTGCGCCAGATAGACGGGATAGATGTAGGTGAGCCCGTAGAGCCCGATGCCGAGCACGAAGGAGAACAGCGAGCCGATGGCGAAGTTGCGGTTGGAGAACGCCGACAGATCAACGATCGGGGCGCGCGCGGTCAGCACGCGGGCGAAGAATACGATCGCCGAGAGGCCGGCGACCCAGGCGAGCATCAAGACCGTCTCGTCGCCGAACCAGTCGTTGCGCGGCCCCTCCTCCAGCACGTACTCGAGCGAGCCGAGGAACCCGGCCATGGCCAACAGGCCCACCCAGTCGAAGTTGTCGAACAGCGCATAGTCGGGCTTGTCGAAGTCGATCAGCGCGAGCGCGGCGAGCGTGACGAGGGCGCCCGGCACCACGTTGATGAAGAACAGCCAGTGCCAGGACAGCGCGTCCGTGAGATAGCCGCCGACCGTCGGTCCGATGGTCGGGGCCATCGTCGCCACGAGGCCGATCAACGGAACGATGAGCGGCATGCGCGAGCGCGGGAAAATGAGATAGGCGGAGGCGAACACGGTCGGGATCATGCCGCCGCCGATGAAGCCCTGGATCGCGCGCCAGACGATCATCTCGCCGATCGACGAGGAAAGCCCGCACATCAGGCTTGCGACGGCAAAGCCCCCGGCCGAGACGGCAAACAGGATGCGCGTGCCGAGCGCCCGCGACAGGAAGCCCGACAGCGGGATCATTACAACCTCCGCGATAAGGTAGGAGGTCTGCACCCAGGTGATCTCGTTGGAGCTCGCCGCGAGCCCCGCCTGAATCTCGGTCAGCGACGCCGACACGATCTGGATGTCGAGGATCGCCATGAACATGCCGAACACCATGGCGAGGAAGGCGGCGAGCCGGCGCGGATCGATGCGATCCGCATCAGCGCCGGGGGAAGCGCTAGCGGCCCGCCGCCCTTGTGGTGCCCCGAAGGGAGGGACTAGGGGCACCTTGTCGGTTGATGTGGTGGTGTCGGCCATCGTTTGCGACCCTCGACCCGCTCGCGCGCCGGCTCAGTTCACGTCTGCAACTTTCGCGGGCACCATTTCCGCCGCGCCCTTGGTGTTGACGCTGACGACGACCGACATGCCCGGCCGCAACAGCTCCTGCGTCCTGACCGTCGCCGGCACCTCGATGCGCACGGCCAAGCGCTGCACCACCTTGGTGAAGTTGCCGGTGGCGTTGTCGGGCGGCAGCAGCGAGAACACCGAGCCCGCGGCCGGCGCAACGCTCGCGACGCGGCCCTTGATGTCGTGGTCGGGCAGCGCGTCGACGGAGACGGTCGCCGGCTCGCCCGGGCGCATGTGCTCGAGCTGCGTCTCCTTGAAATTGGCGTCGATGTAGACCTCGTGCAGGGGCACCAGACTCGCCAGCCGCTGCCCCGGCTGCACGTAGTCGCCGCTCTGCACGGCGCGGTTGCCCACGACGCCGTCGAAGGGAGCGCGGATCACCGTGAACGACAGATCGCGCTCCGCCTTGGCGAGTGCGGTCCGGAACTGCTTTAACGTGCGCTGCGCCTCTTCCTGCTGCGCTTTGAGCACGGCGACGTTGGCCTCGGCCGCCGTGACGCCGGCTTCGGCGCCGGCAACGGCCGCGACCGCCTGGTCGCGATTGGCCTGCGCCTGCTCCAGCGCCTGGCGGCTCGCAAACTCTTTTCCGGCGAGCGATAGCTGCCGCGCGAGCTCGAGCTCGGCGCGGGTGTCGCCCGCTTTGGCGGAGGCAAGCTGCGCCTTCGCCTGCGCGACGGCCGACTCCTGCGCGGCGGTCTGCTTGCCGATGCGTTCAACCGTCGCCTGCTCGATCGCCACGTTGTCGCGCGCCGTCTCGGCGGCGAGCTTGTAGTCGCCATTGTCGATGCGGGCGATGACGTCGCCCGCCTTCACCTCGGCGTTGTCGGTCACGTCGACGGAGACGAGGTAGCCGGGGATCTTGGCCGCGAGCGTCGCGGTGTGCGCGCCAACATAGGCGTCGTCGGTTGACACGACGAAGCGGCCCACGGTCCACCAGTGGTAGCCGTACCAGGAGCCGAGCGCGAGCAGGAGGACGGCGCCGAGGCCGAGGAACGTCTTGCGGCTGGAGCCGCGCTTGGCCTGCGGGGTGTCTGTGGCGGGCGGCGTCTCGATGGGCTGCTCGGCATCGGGCTTGCGCGCGCTGGTCGCGGCCATATCGCCGTTTGCGGCGGCGGGGGCCTCGCGCACGAGACGCGGGGTGGCCGGCGAAGCCGGAGCTGCGGGGCTCGATTGGGTGGCGTCGGTCCCCTTGATGGCCCGCAGGGCGCCCCTGTCGCGATGCCTGAACATGTGCCTCTCCCAAACGGCCCGTTAACTGTTACCGATCAGTCTGACTGAACAGTTCGGTCAATCGTTGACTTAGCCGCCAAACCGCCCTATGTCAATAGCGACCGAACCGTTCGGTCAAATTGTAGCGAACCAGAAAGCCGGTAATGACCGCGAGCCCCGCCGCCCGCCCGTTTGGCACCCCGCCCGGCGAGCAAAGCGCCAAGCGCCGCCAGATCATCGAGGGCGCCCGCGCCCTATTCCTGGCCCAGGGCTTCGATGCCGCCAGCATGGACGCCATCGCCCGCAAGGCCGGCGTCTCCAAGGGCACCCTCTACGTCTACTTCGACAGCAAGGAGCAGCTGTTCGAGGCCATCGTCGAGGACGAGCGCGGCGCGCAAGCCGAGCAGATCTTCGCCCTCGATGCGGCCAATCGCGACGTTGAAGGCGTGCTCACGGGCCTCGGTGTTGCCTACGCCCGGTTCCTGTGCCAGCCGGCAGCAGCGTCGGCTTTGCGCACCGTCATCGCCATCGCCGAGCGCATGCCGGAGCTGGGGCGCAAGTTCTACGAGTTCGGGCCCAAGTGCGGCATCGAGCGGCTGCAGACGTACCTCAAGGCTCAGTGCGACGCCGGCGTGCTCGCGATCGACGACAGCGAGGTCGCCGCCGCGCAGTTCCTCGATTCCTGCCAGTCGACATTGTTCAAGCCGGTGATGTTCGGCTCCGTCGTGCCGACCGAGGAGCGCATCCAGCACGTCGTCCGCACCGCCGTGCGCACGTTCCTTGCCGCCTATAAGCCGCGCTAAGGGCTTGCGCTGCTAGTTGCCTCGGGGAGCGAAATCTTGATTGCTGACCGGGGGCCGCGCCGGACGCTCGATCCTGATGAAGGCGTGCGCCGCCGCCGTATGGCAGGCGTTGCACCCGGCCGTCAGCGCGTCGAAGGCACGCCGAAACCCGCTGCGGTCTTTCTCCCCGATGGCCTTGGCGAGCGCCGACAGCGGAGCATCGAGGTTCGCCTTGATCAGCTGCGCAACCGCAATGCCGTCATGCGTCGGGTGCAGCTTCGCCGCGTCCTCGAGCCCTTCCTTGATCTCGTCGAGCTCGAAGGCGGCGAGCTCCCAGTTCTTGGCGTCGCCGGCGAACCACAGCTTTGCGTGCCGCACTTGCGTGGCGCTCATGAACTCGCCCAGGCCGGGCACGTACTGCTCGGCCGCGCCAGCGGCGCCCGCAGCGGCTAGACTGAGGACGGCGATTGCCGCAAACGTCTTCATGTCTCGTCCCTCGAACCAGCTTAAGAATCGCACGGCGCGCTCCCCTTGTTTACACCGAAGCGTCGCGTCGCCCTTAGGATCGACTTTGGCAGCCTTACAAAGACATACGTTTCTGGCGGGAGTTTCGAGGAGGTTCCGATGCGCCGCTTGCGAAAGATTGCCGTGATCGGCGCCGTGGCAATCGCCGCGCCGCTACTCGCCCACGCGGAGCGCGCGGGCGTCCCCGACACCGTCACCTTCCCCAGTGCCGATCAGAAGACCACGCTTAAGGGCTACGTGTTCCGGCCTGCGCACCCCGGCGCCGAGCGCCTCCCCGCCGTCGTCATGATGCACGGCCGCGCGGGTGCCTACTCCCAGCTCGCCAACGGCACCTACGACGCGACCACGCTGTCCAAGCGCCACAAGTTCTGGGGCGAGACGCTGGCACGCGAGGGCTACATCGCCATGCTGGTCGACGGCTTCGGCCCGCGCGGCTATCCGCACGGCTTTGCCCAGCACAGCTACGGAGAGCGTCCTCCCGAGCTCGACGAGACGACCGTGCGCCCGCTCGACGCCTACGGCGCGCTCGCCTACCTGCGCTCGCGCCCCGACGTCGACCCCAAGGCGATCGCGCTCTTGGGCTGGTCGAACGGCGGCAGCGCCACGCTCGCCGCCATGGCGGCCGATACCCCGGCGCTGACGGACCCGAACCCGCAGACGGGCTTCCGCGGCGCGCTCGCGTTCTATCCGGCGTGCGGGCTCAAGGGAAAGTTCGACGACGGCTATCTGCCCTATGCGCCCGTGCGCGTGTTCATCGGCGCTGCGGACGAGGAGGTCTCGCCCAAGCGCTGCGAGGAGCTCGTGGAGAAGAGCGAGGTGAAGGGCGGCGACATCAAGATCTCGGTCTATCCCGGGGCCACGCACGACTTCGACGATCCGGGCAAGAAGCGCGCGAGCGTGGACGCCAACGCCGAAGCCGTGAGCGACGCGCTGCCGAAGGTGCTGCGCTTCCTCGGCGAGAGCCTGCGGTAGAGCATCTTCCAACATACGGGCCCACCCCTAACCCCTCCCCACTAGGGGGAGGGGAAATCCACCTGGACCGAATGCTCGGAGATATGCGGCAGAAAAGCAAAACGGGCGGAGGCATTGCTGCCGCCGCCCGTCATCGTCCGGTCACGAGGCTCAGATCACCAGAACTGGAAGATCGGGCCGCGGTACTGGTCGCGGCCGCGGCGACGATCGCCCCAACCGCCACCCCAGCCACCGTCGCCCCAGTAGTAGTCGTCGTACTGCGGCTTGGGACGCAGCTTGATGCCGCCCTGCGGCTCGCCGCTGATCACCACCACGAAGTCGGTCGCCTTGCCGGTTTCCTTGTGCGCGGGCTCGTCGGAGATGATCAGCGAGGAGCCGGGCAGCACGAGCTCGGAGATTTTCGCCCTGACGTCCTGCGGGATCTCGATGCGGTCGAGCGCAGCAGACGCAGCCGCCACATCCGTCGGCACCGCCTCGGCCGAGCGGCCGGCGTCGTTCTTCGCGGTCCTGCGAGGACGGGGACGGCCCCAGCCGTCGTCGTAGTAGTAGTCCTCGTCGTCGCGGCCGTTGCTCGCCTCATCGTCGCCGCCATCGCCCGGCCGGCGACCGCCGATGGAGACGACGTTCCAGCGCATCTCGCTGTTACCCGAGGCGTAATCGACGGCGGTGTAGATGTGCGTGCCGATCGGCTTGTCCGGATCGCGGATGGTGATCGGCACCTCCATGATCGGCTCGAAGGCCTGGCGCACGTAGAGCTTACCGGTGGCGCGGCTGATGAACACCGACACCGGCGACATCTTTCGCCCTGCGTCGCGCGCCTCCGCGATCAGCGCCTGGCGCTTGTCCTCCGCCGCCTTGGCGTCGGCGACCGACTTGTCGTAGTCGTCGATCTTGGGCTGGAACTCGCTCTTGGCCGCCTCGAATTTCTGCGTGGCGTCGGCGAGCTTAGCCGCGGCTTTGTCCTTCTCACCCTGCAGCTTCTGCTTGGTCTCGTCGCTCGCCTTGGGGTCGGACGCCGCCTTGGTGGCGGCGCGGTCGGCGTCGGCGACATCCTCCTCGGCGCGCTTCTTCGCCGTTTCGGCAACACGCAAAGCCTTCATCGCGGTCGCGCGCTCTGCGGATTTCTGCTTGGCGATAAGGCGTGCCGCATCAGCCAGCTTGCCGGCTTCTTCGGCTTCGGCCGTTTTCTGCTGCACGATCGCCTGCAGGGCGGCCGCGCGCGTGGCGAGCTCCGGCGTCACGTCGACCGAGGTCGGGGGCATCCCGAGCTTCATCGGCTCGTCCGACCCGTTTACCGCAACCTGTTGGGACGTCTTGCTCACCACCGCCGGCGCGTCATGCAGCGGCGCTGGCTTGAAAAGGGCCGGGTGCGAAATCGGCGATGGCGCGACGTCGTAGCGCGACACGATTACGCGCATGCCGAGCTTGGTCAGCGGGAACAACTGCTCGGCAAACTTATAAGGCATGCGGATACAGCCGTGCGAGGCCGGATAGCCGGGGAGCGCGCCCGCGTGCAGCGCCACGCCGGTCCAGGTGATGCGCTGCATGAAGGGCATGGAGGCGTCGTCGTAGCGGTTGGAGTAGTGCTCCGCCTCCTTCTGCAAGACCGCGTAGATGCCGACGGGCGTTTCCAGGCCCGTTTGCCCGCTGGAGACTGGCGAGTGCAGGATGGCGCCGTCCTTGTCGTAGATGGTCACACGCTGATCTTTGAGGGACACGAGCGCCAACAGCGGCGTGCTCATGGGCCGCGCCGGCTCGGTTGCCTGCTTCTCGTCGGGATCGGACTGCCCGCGCCGGGCGGCGGCGGGCTCGGAAGCCCCGAGCAGCGCCAACAGCGAGACGGAGACAAGGGGGAACGCGGCGAGCCGGAACCTGCTCGGCTTGGCGAACGTCATGTTTGAACCCTTACGATACGTACCGTTTGGACGCGGCGACCCAAAACCTTAGCGATTGAAACCTAAACTCTGCTTACCGCCAATCCGATCCCGGGACGGTGGTAGCTTAGGCGCAAAAGGCGTCGTGACAACCCACCAGATGTGAGGTTTACGGCCATTTTGAGCAAAGGGTGGTCCCAATTGCCTTGCATGCGGCAACAGGGCCCTCCCCTCCCTGATTCACTATCGCTTGCCGGCGGCGACAGCATGACGGGATTGAGCCCCCCGCGGCTTACGCCAGCTCGCACCGCCGTTGCGCCGGCCAGGATGCCCCGCATGCCGTCCCGGCGCATTATGGTGCTGCGAGCGGGCCGGCCCGGGCAGCCCGCGGGCGGGCATCGGGCCGAGTGCGGCATCGCCGCGCCGGTCGCTGCTCGGAATGGTTTGGCGAGTCAAGCGCTCGATGTCGCGCAACAACGCGCGTTCCTCGGCCCCGCACAGCGAGATGGCGATGCCGTCGGCGCCGGCGCGCGCGGTGCGGCCGATGCGGTGCACGTAGGCCTCCGGCACGTTCGGCAGCTCGAAGTTGACGACGTGCGTCACCTCATCGACGTCGATGCCGCGCGCGGCAATGTCGGTGGCGACGAGCCCGCGGATGCGTCCTTGCCGGAAATCGGCGAGTGCCGCTTCGCGCTGCCTCTGGCTCTTGTTGCCATGGATGGCGGCAACCATGATGCCGGCGGCCTCCAGGTGGCGCGCCACCTTGTCCGCGCCGCGCTTGGTGCGGGTGAACACGAGCGTGCGCTTCATCGCCCGGTCCCCGAAAAGCTCCACCAGCAGCGCGGCCTTCCTCTGCGGCTCGACGTGGATGACGCTCTGGCGCACGCGGTCGGCAGTCTTGGCGACCGGGGTCACGGAGACACGAACGGGATCGCGCAGCAGCTCGGACGCGAGCGCGCCGATCTCTTTCGGCATGGTCGCCGAGAAGAACAGGCTCTGGCGCCGCGCCGGCAGCTTCGACACGATCTGCCGGATGGGGCGGATGAAGCCCATGTCGAGCATCTGGTCCGCCTCGTCGAGCACGAGGATCTCGGTGCCCGACAGCACGACCGAGCGCTGCGCCACGTGGTCGAGCAAACGCCCTGGCGTGGCGACGAGCACGTCGACGCCGCGGCTCATGGCGGCCGCCTGCGGCCGGTGCGCGACGCCGCCGTACATCACGGTGACGGTGAGCCCGGTATAGCGCCCATAGGTCTTGAAGCTGTCGGCGATCTGCGCCGCGAGCTCGCGCGTCGGCGACAGCACGAGCGCGCGTGCGTGGTTGCGCGGCGCCGGGCGCCGGTTGGCGGCAAGGCGATGCAAAATCGGCAGCGCGAAGGCCGCGGTCTTGCCGGTGCCCGTCTGCGCAATTCCGAGCAGGTCGCGGCCGGCGAGTACGCCGGGGATCGCCTGGCTCTGTATAGGGGTCGGGGCCGTGTAGCCTTCGGCGGCAAGCGCCTTCAAGAGCCCGGCGTCGAGACCAAGATCAGTGAATTTGGTCACGTGCATAACTTTCATGTGCTGCCGCGCGTCAGGCAGCCGAAATCATTTCGGCGCGCGGAGCGGACGCGGCGTTTCTGGAGAGTGCCCCGCGTGGCCTGGGCAATCGATGGAGGGTGATTTCAGAGGCGCTCAACAGGGGGACGAACGAGAGGCCGCTTCGTTAGCTTGCGGCCCGTACTCAAGTCCCTTCACGCGGCTGGAGCGCCGATGTTCGCTGCGAATTGCTCGCAGCGATGCGGGCTTATGTCATGCTGCGGCGCAAAATGCAAGCGGCAGGAACAGGTCACCGGTTCACTTGCCTTTAGCGGTCTTCAAGGCGGTGCCGCATTTCTCCATCGGCAGCGCCGTCGTCGACCAGCGGTCCTTGGTCACGATGACGACGTAGCGGCGGCAGTGGGGCGCGGCGCCCGGCACGAAGTGCACCTCAAACAGCGCGAGCTCGGGCGTGCGCTGACGCGGCCAGACGAAGGTGCCGGTGTCGGGCGTCTTGGCCACCGCGGTCTCGATGGCGGTCTGCGCATTGCGGTAGTCCGTGGGTGACAGCTTCGTCAGCAGCACGCGCGACAGCTTGGGATGCAGGCCGACGGCGGCGGCGCGCTTCTGATAGGGATCGGCGGGATCGACCACCGGCGGCGGCAGCGGCTCGGACGCCGGCGGCGCCGCGGCGGGCTCGATGGAGGCCGTCGTCACGTCGCTCTGCGCCTCGGCCGCTGGTTGCGGCTCGGGATACGGCGGATCGGCGGCAACCGCTTGCGGCGGCATCACCGGCTCGGCGACGGGCGCAGGCGGGGGCAGCGGTGGCGCCACCGCCGCCGTCGCAGTCGCCGCGACGGGTGCCGGCGCGTGCTGGTCGATGGCAGAGGATACGGTCGCAAGCTCGGCCGCGAGCCAGCCGCGCCACGCCGCCTGATAGCTGATCAGCGCCCAGCCGCCGCCGAGCGCAATGGCGATGACGAGGAGGCCGCGCAGCACGCTGCCGCCCATGCGCTCCGGCTCCGGGCAGATCCTTTCGCCCGAGTAGAACTCGCGCGGCGCGAAAGCGTCCTCGAGATCGTCGTCGGATTCCGCCGGAACGGCGTGCGCGCGCCGAACGGGAACGGTCATGACATCCCCCCGGATATCTATTCCCTGACTAGATATCGGCTCCCGCTAAGCGCCTAAGCGGCACCACACGCGCGGCAAAATGATGGCGGGGAGAGATCGGCCCGCGGGCGTTTAGCCCTGCGCCCGGCGCATACGCGGATACCGGGCGCCGGCGAAGCTCACCGCGTCCAAGCGGAGCAGGGGTCGCGCCGCAACCTTTTAGTGCGTGAAGGCGGCGGGGATGACGACGTCCATGCCGAACGTCCACTGATCGTGCGATGTCCCCGTGTCGTACGGCGTGGTGTTGCTCGAGTAATCCCAACGGACCTCAGGGCGAAGCACCATGCCATCAAAGGTCTTCGGCACCTCAGGCTTCAAGTTCACACCCACCGTGACATCGTAGTAATTGGTGCCGTTCAAGGGAGTCGGCGGCGCTGCTCCATAGGGTGAGCCGTTAAAGCAATTGTTTTGCTCGCCTTCCTCGGACTTCACGAAGTCGAGATTTCCCGGACACGCAACGACGAAGGCACCG